>NZ_JBSYOP010000003.1:0-24144 GCF_058244685.1 Candidatus Thiodiazotropha sp. AKAK2
GGGCATGGCCCCACCCTACACCCTGAAATCAATGGTAGGGTGGGGCCATGCCCCACCAAATACACTTTGAGTAAGCACAATGAAGCGCTTTGGCACTTACGATGCCACTACATGGTCAGGTTAGTAATAAGGCATAGCATCGCTATGATCATCGAATAAACACAGACACACTGATTATCTCCGGACAGCAGTGGGCATTCGCCAGGATGACGAAGGTGGATTTCCGGCTCCAGGATTCAGTGGGTTGTTATAAGCTATTTTATGGTCAATAGCGGACTAAAAAATGTTTTAGTCAATGACCTATACCCAGTCATCTGCCGGAATAGCGAACGCCAATCGATCGGGAGTTGCTCAGTGAACCTTATGCTTTGATCACTGAAATAATCGATCTCGGATGAGAGTGCAATCTACTGCCTAACACTGCCCGGGGAGACACCAAGCTCTCGTTTGAAGGCCCTGCAGAATGCCGCTTCGGATTGATAGCCGAAGCGTTCCGCGAACACCACCAGAGGCTCCGATGATTCGAGCAACTGAGTGCGGGCCATCAGCATACGCCAGCGGGTCACATAGCGCATCGCGGTGTAACCGACCAGGTCGGTAAATCGTGCTGAGAAACCTGAGCGGGACATTCGCGCCTCCATGGCCAGTGACGTCAGGTTCCACTCTCTTTCCGGATTGCGGTGAATCGCTGCAAGGGCTCTTCCTATCTGCTTGTCACGCAATGCATTCAGCCAACCCGGTCTGGGGCCGCTGAGTGAGTCGAGCCAGGAGCGAATTGCCTGGATCACCAGAATGTCAGCCAGTCGGGTGATTACCGTTTCACCACCGGGGCGCAGTTCCCTCGCTTCACGGGTGATCAACTGCAGGGTATTTTGGATCCAACTGCTCTCATCCTCTTTCCAGGTATCGATCTTCAATACCTGCGGCAGCAGGGCCACCACCTGCTGTCCGGCCACATGGTCAAAGCGCACCAGCCCACAGGTCAGTTGGGTCAGCTCACCACTGCCGCCGTGATGCATGATTTCATATCGTTCACTCACCGACTCCACCGGGATGTCGAACAGGGGCGTGGTCTGGTGCTGCAGATCACTGCGCACTTCGTGGCCTGTACCATGGGGAACCAGGGCCAGGCTGCCCTGTTTCAGCAGGCAGGGCTTTTCTCCGCTGACTTCCAACCAGCACTCACCCCGGGTCACCACATGAAACATCATGTGGCCCTCGAAGGGCGGCAGGGATACCCCCCAGGGTGCTTTCAGCTCTGAACGGCAGTAGTAAGTGCCGTTCAGCTTGAGCAAGTGAAGTGCTTCCCCGATCGGGTCGGACACATCAGCAATTGTCGATTTGGTTTCGCTGGTCATGGGGTTTTCGATTTGGACGAGCTGCATATAAATATAGACAAACAGCCATGGTTGGTCTGCGCGTTGTTACCTAGGATCAACTCATACGCATTAACCCAGAGTTTTACAACGCTTAACCCCGTAAAGGAGGGTGGATTATGACCAACAAACCGATACTGATCATTGGTAAGCATGGCAAAACCGGTAGTCGTGTGCTGCAGCGTCTGCAATCGATGGGTCTGCAGACCCGAGCGGTCTCAAGGTCAACGGCTCTGCCATTCGATTGGCAGCAACGGGATACCTGGGCGCCGGCTTTGCAAGGTGTGGCCGCTGTCTATGTCACCTACCAGCCGGATCTGGCCATTCCTCAGGCGCAGGCAGACATTGAAGCTTTTACCGCGATGGCGAAAAAGGCTGGTGTTGAACGCATCGTGCTGCTCTCGGGTCGGGGTGAAGCCGGCGCCCGGCGGGCGGAGGATATTGTCATCAACAGCGGCATCAGCTGGAATATCGTCAGGGCGAGTTGGTTTTTCCAGAACTTCAGTGAGAGTTTCATGATCGAAGGAATTCTGCAGGGCGAACTGATACTGCCGGCGGGGGATGTCCCGGAACCTTTCATCGACGCGGAGGATATTGCCGATGTGGTGGTTGCCAGTTTGACCGATGCAAAACACCACAATCGTCTCTATGAAGTAACTGGGCCTCGTGCCATGACCTTTGCGGATTGCATGGCAGAGCTGTCGCAAGCGCTACAGAGACCGGTGAAATATACTCAGGTAGCGGTGGATGCCTATCTGGATGTACTTCAACAGCAGGGTGTTCCCGAGCCGATGCAATGGTTGCTCAAGGAGCTGTTCACTGAGGTTCTGGATGGCAGAAACAGCCAGGTGCAACCGGGTGTTGAGGAAGCATTGGCAAGACCGGCCACCGATTTTCAGGTCTATCTGAAACGTATGGTCGACTCGGGATGCTGGTCCGACGACCAATTGGAACAGGCAGTTTGATGCTCCCTCGATCAGGCTTCTGTACGGCCCCTGACTCGTGGGTCCGGCTGATCGTCACCTTAGTTACCGCGTGACCCGCTAGGGGCAGGCAGACCCAGTCCGGCTTGACGAACAGAGCGCCAAGCCGGAGACTCTTGCCGCTGAAACTTCTTATCGTGTTGCAGGCCAGATGATTCACCAGATAACCCGTCTCTTTCCTCTATGGGCTGTGCTTTTGTCTGCGCTTGCCTATGCCTATCCCTCTGCTTTTGTTGGCTTGAAACCTGCGATCATTCCCTTGTTGGGTCTGGTGATGTTCGGTATGGGGATGACCCTGAGCCTGGAAGATTTCAAACGGGTTTTTCAACGGCCGAAGATCATCGGTGTCGGTGTGTTGTTACAGTTCGCATTGATGCCTTTACTCGCCTGGCTGATTGCTGAACTGCTCGCGTTGCCGCCCTATCTGATGGCCGGGCTGGTATTGGTTGGGGCCTGTCCCGGTGGTACCGCCTCCAATGTGGTCTGCTATCTGGCACGCGGTGATGTGGCCCTCTCCATCACCATGACGACGGTTTCAACCCTGCTGGCGATCATCGCCACACCGCTGCTCACTTGGCTCTATGTGGGGCAGAAGGTCCCGGTGCCGGTTGAAAGCATGCTCTGGTCGATTTTCAAGATTGTTCTGTTCCCGGTCTCGTTGGGGGTCCTGGTGAATACCCTCTATGGCCGCAGACTCAGACCGATAAAACCTCTTTTCCCGTTGATCTCCATACTCGCCATCGTTCTGATCATCGGTATCGTGGTGGCGCTGAATCAGAGCAACATCGCCACTATGGGGATGCTGTTGGCATTGGCCGTCATACTGCACAATCTGGCGGGCTTGGCGGGGGGTTACTGGATAGCCAGAGCATTGGGCTGGGATCGGCGGATCAGCCGTACCCTGGCGATTGAGGTGGGTATGCAGAATTCCGGCTTGGGGGTTGCGCTGTCGGTTAAGTACTTCTCCGCCGCGGCTGCGCTGCCCGGCGCGATCTTCTCCATCTGGCACAATCTGAGTGGTTCCATGCTGGCTGGCTATTGGTCGCGACGTGAAAGCTGAGGGGCCGCTTGGATTCGTGCTAAATGGAAGTTTTATTGCCCGCCTCATCAAGGCAGACGAAAGTGATGGTGGTGGTAAAGACACTCTCTTCCTCACCGGTCACCGAGTCTTCGGCAAATACCTTGACCCGATAATCCACCGATGAATCACCCTGTTTGCTCTGCTGGATATTGAAGCGCAGTATCGCGCCCTCTCTGACACTACGGTGAAAGGTGACCCGGTCCAGTCCGATGGTGACAAAGTGGCGCCCCGGGTAGTCATGAACCGCCGCGATCCAGGCATACTCGTCAACCCATTTCAGCAGGTTGCCGCCGAACAGATAGCCATACTGATTGAGGTGCTGAGGTAGTACCAGTTTATGGTTTTCCATCAGACCTGTAATCCGGGAGGTGGTGTGGGTGAGTTCTGATGCATCACCAGGCACCAGCCCTGATCCCCTTTACGATAGATGTTGGTGGCGTAGACCGGGTGAGGGGGTGTTTCCGGGTCGGCTTTGACCAGCTCTTCGACCAGGTGGATGGCAACGTTGTCAGTCTCGATCCAAGTCAGGTGTTTGATCCCGATATCAAGCTTTACATCCTCATTCAACAGGGCGCCCCAGGCGGTCTCAATGGCCGCTCTGCCCCGTTGGGCCGGCATCATCGGCAGCAGGCAGAGAATTTCGTCACTCTCTTCCCACACGGCCATCATGGCGCCCAGGTCCCCATCATCGATGGCATCGTAGTAGGCATCTTCGGCATCTTGGGGGGTCGTGTAGGGAGGGGCCATGGTCATTTCCTGTTGTTATCGGTTGTCTGATGGGAGGGATTCTACGGGAATAACCCATCTTTAGGATAGGGGGCAGGAGCAACCCAAGCCCACTGCTGTAAGTCATGGTGCCTGAGGCTTGTCAGTGACAGCTCTGTCCAGTCGTTTCCCTGGAATAGCCGTTGCTCAACCTGCCGTCGTCGCTGCTGCGGGGCTGTCTGCTGGGGGGCACTGTTCGCCTGCTCGGCAGACTCCGGCATTCAGCTGAGCCAGACGCTGACTTGGCTGGGTGGCGTCAGTTCTCTGTTGCCATAGCTGGTCTTTCTCACCATTTCCTTTGCCAGATACGGATCACGTATTCCCTATCACTTCGGCTTTCCGTATCATCTGGCCTCTTTCAGGCCAGTAGTAACTTACAGATCAGATGACTGACGATATCGATCACAGCTTAGAGGGAATCGAAAGGGTTCCCCTGAATGAGTTTACCGAGAAGGCATACCTGAACTACTCCATGTATGTAATTCTCGATCGTGCCCTGCCGAATATTGGTGATGGATTGAAGCCGGTACAGCGGCGGATTGTCTATGCCATGTCCGAGCTGGGTTTGAGTGCGGGCGCCAAGTTCAAGAAGTCGGCCCGTACCGTCGGTGATGTGCTCGGTAAATTCCATCCCCATGGCGACAGCGCCTGCTATGAGGCAATGGTGCTGATGGCGCAGAGCTTCTCCTATCGCTATCCGCTGGTGGACGGGCAGGGCAACTGGGGCTCTCCGGACGATCCAAAGTCGTTCGCCGCGATGCGTTACACGGAATCGAAGCTGACGGTCTATGCCCAGACTCTGCTTTCGGAGCTGGGGCAGGGGACTGTGGAGTGGGCGCCCAATTTTGACGGCACCCTGAAGGAACCCAAGATACTGCCGGCGAGATTACCGAATGTACTGCTCAACGGCTCATCGGGTATCGCTGTGGGCATGGCTACCGATATCCCGCCGCACAACTTGCGGGAAGTCACCAATGCCTGTATCCATCTGCTGGAGTCGCCGAAGGCCACCCTGGAAGATCTGATGACCTATATCCCCGGGCCGGACTACCCCACCGAGGCGGAGATCGTGACGCCGGCGGCGGAGCTGGTCAAGGTCTACGCGACCGGGCATGGCTCGATTCGTATGCGCGCCCGTTTCGACCGTGAGAATGGCGATATCATCGTCACGGCCCTGCCGCATCAGGTGTCAGGGGCGAAGATACTGGAACAGATCGCCGCTCAGATGCAGGCCAAAAAGCTGCCGATGGTAGAGGATCTGCGTGACGAATCGGATCATGAAAATCCCACCCGCCTGGTGATCGTACCCCGTTCCAACCGGGTCGATGTGGCGCGGCTGATGTCCCATCTGTTCGCCA
Source organism: Candidatus Thiodiazotropha sp. AKAK2 (assembly GCF_058244685.1). Classification (NCBI taxonomy): domain Bacteria; kingdom Pseudomonadati; phylum Pseudomonadota; class Gammaproteobacteria; order Chromatiales; family Sedimenticolaceae; genus Candidatus Thiodiazotropha; species Candidatus Thiodiazotropha sp. AKAK2. The sequence continues at coordinate 5,564 of NZ_JBSYOP010000003.1, forward strand.
GCACCGATCTGGAGCGCAGCTACCGGGTCAATCTGAACCTGATCGGTATCGATGGCCGTCCGGCGGTCAAGGATCTGCGCTCGCTGCTGGTGGAGTGGCTCAGTTTCCGTACCGAAACCGTTCGCCGGAGACTGCAGTATCGCCTCAATGAGGTGCTTGACCGGTTGCACATTCTTGAAGGCTATCTGGTCGCCTTTCTGAACATCGATGAGGTTATTGCAATCATCCGCTACGAGGATGATCCGAAGGCCGAACTGATTAAACGTTTCTCCCTTTCAGACATCCAGGCGGAAGCCATCCTCAACCTTCGCTTGCGTAACCTGGCGAAATTGGAGGAGATGAAGATCAAGGGTGAGCAGGAGGAGTTGGAGAAAGAGCGGAAGTCACTGGAAAAGCTGCTGGGTTCAAAGCAGCGTATGCGCACCCTGATCCGCAAGGAGTTACAGGCGGATGCGGATAAATATGGTGATGACCGTCGCTCACCCATCGTTGAGCGTGAGGCGGCGGAGGCCCTCGATGAGACCGATCTGACCCCCAGTGAGGCGGTCACTGTGGTGCTATCGGAGATGGGGTGGGCGCGGACTGCCAAGGGGCATGAGATCGACCCGGCCGGTCTGAACTATCGGGCCGGGGACGGCTTTCTGGCGGCTACCCGCCTGCGCAGCAATCAACAGGCGGTGTTTCTCGACTCCAACGGCCGCAGCTACTCGCTGCCGGCACATACCCTGCCATCGGCCCGCAGTCAGGGTGAACCTCTGACCGGACGGCTCTCTCCGGCAACCGGTGCGACCTTCCGTGCGGTGATTGGCGGTGACAGTCAGCAGGAGTATCTGTTGGCTTCGGACGCAGGTTACGGATTCCGGGTCGGTCTGGCGGATATGCTGGCGAAAAACAAATCAGGCAAGGTGCTGCTGACCCTGCCAAAAGGGTCTCACGTTCTGATGCCTGAGCTGATTGCGGATGTGGAGGCGGATCGCGTGGTGACGATCACCAATGAGGGGCGGATGCTGGTCTTTCCGGTCGGCGAGCTACCCAAGCTCTCGAAGGGCAAGGGTAACAAGATCATCTCAATCGCACCGAAGCGAGTGGCCGCCAGGGAGGAGTTCGTGGTGGCGATTGCCGTGGTGCCAAAGGGTGGCAGTCTGACCGCCCATGCGGGCAAGCGCTATATCGTATTGAAACCGGCCGATCTGGATGGTTATCAGGGAGAGCGAGGACGTCGCGGAGCGAAACTTCCCAGAGGCTTCCAGCGGGTCGATCGGGTTGAGGTCAGCTAAGTCCTACAACATGGAAAATCTCATATTAAGATTCAGTAATCGGCTGAATACGGCACAATTGGCGTGATCCGGCCGCAAAGATAACCTCTTGAATCCATGTGTTTTGTGGGTGTTCATCCACTAGATGAAGAGGGCCAGGTTAGATTTACCACCGTTCTAATCAAGATTAGACTTGGAGAGTTGCTCGATTGGTCGTTATAATGGTCGATTCTCAGCTGTGATATTTGGGCTGGATTATTAGGTCATCCCCTTGAATCGGCTGGGAATCATACGAAAACAGCGAAAGTGGCGGAATTGGTAGACGCGCTGGATTTAGGTTCCTGTGGGGTAACCCGTGAGAGTTCGAGTCTCTCCTTTCGCACCATTTCAACTGCGGTTGCCAATGGCGATCGACAGGAAATTTCCAGTTTTTCCTTAATTCAGATATTTAGTGGCAGATAAGGCTGTCAGGAGAAGATACATGCAAGTTTCGGTGGAATCGGGAGAAGGGCTTGAGCGACGTGTTACCGTCGAGTTGCCTGCAGAGAAGATCGATGCGGAAGTGACAAAGCGCCTACAGCAGATTGGCCGAACCGCCAAACTGGATGGTTTTCGTCCCGGTAAGGTGCCGATGAAGCTGCTGCGTCGTAACTACGGTGGACAGGTGTTGCAGGAAGTCTATGGTCAGATGATCGAATCCAGTTATCAGGAGGCGATTCAACAGGAGAAACTGCAGCCCGCAGGGATGCCTAAAATCGAACCTGGCGAGTCCAGTGAAGATGATGGTCTGTTCCGCTATGTGGCGACCGTTGAGGTGATGCCTGAGATTACCCTGAACCCGCTCTCCGGTGAGATCAAGCGTCCGGTGGCCGAGATCGCCGATCAGGATGTGGATGAGATGCTGCTGAAGCTGCGCAAACAGCGTGTAACCTGGAGCAGTGTGGAGCGTGATGCGGCTGAAGGTGATCAGGTGAAGATCAGTTTCAAAGGCACGATCGATGGGGAGGCCTTTGAGGGCGGCAGCGCCGAGAATGTGGATCTGGTACTGGGTTCCGGCCGCATGATCGAAGGTTTCGAATCGGCCCTGGTTGGCAAGTCGAAAGGTGATAAATCGTCGATCGACCTGAAATTCCCCGAAAATTACCGGGTGGAAGAGCTGGCCGATAAACCGGTAACGTTCGAAGTAGAGATCAACGACATCGCCGAAGAGGTTCTGCCTGAGATCAATGACGAATTTGCCAAGGAGTTCGGTGCCGAAGAGGGTGTCGACAAGCTGATGAGCGATGTGCGTGAGAACATGACACGTGAACTTGCACAGCGGATCGAGGCTCGTATTAAGAACCAGGCGATGGATCTGTTGACAGAGCAGAATCCGATCGATGTTCCCACAGCAATGGTCGATCAGGAGATTGAGGCGCTGCAGAATCAGACCCGTCAACAGATGGCCCAGGGCGCTGGATCCTTTGAGCTGCCCCGGGAGATGTTTGAAGACCAGGCAAAAAAACGGGTTACTCTGGGCTTGCTTATTGGTGAAATCATTAAGCAAAACGACATTCAGGTCGATAACGATCGTGTGAAGAAGAGAATTGAAGAGTTTGCCGCCAGTTACGAGAAGCCTGAAGAGGTGGTCAACTACTACTACAACGACGAAAAGCAGCTGGCCACCGTGCAGAATGTCGTAATGGAAGATCAGGTGGTAGACTGGGTGCTGGAACAGGTTACCATCACTGAAGAGCAGACAACCTTTGCCGAACTGACGGAGCAGGGTTGAAAGGAGAGGGGAAACACAGACCATGATTGATACAGTGTCAGGAATGCCGGACGCAAAAGGCCTGGGCCTCGTGCCGATCGTTATCGAGCAGACCGCCCGGGGTGAGCGCTCCTTTGACATCTATTCCAGGTTGTTGAAGGAGAGAGTGATCTTTCTGGTCGGACCGGTTGAAGACCACATGGCGAATCTGGTCGTGGCTCAGTTGCTGTTTCTCGAGTCGGAAAACCCGGACAAGGATATCCATCTCTATATCAATTCGCCCGGTGGCTCAGTCACAGCAGGACTGTCGATTTACGACACCATGCAGTTCGTCAAACCGGATGTCAGCACCATGTGTATCGGCCAGGCAGCGAGTATGGGAGCGCTATTGCTCTCCGGCGGGGCCAAGGACAAACGCTACTGTCTGCCGAATTCGCGGATGATGATTCACCAGCCTTTGGGTGGTTTCCAGGGGCAGGCAACGGATATTGAGATCCATGCGAAAGAGATTCTGCTGCTGAGAGAGCGGCTGAACACCATTCTGGCCGATCATACCGGTCAGAGCCTGGAAAAAATTGCGCAAGATACCGAGCGGGATAACTTCATGGGTGGCGAGGATGCGGTCGCCTATGGCCTGATCGACTCGGTATTGTCCGATCGTGGTGGTAGTGAGACCAGTTGACATCGATTTCTGTGATGTGGCTTTTACGGGCAATGGATGGCGTGTTATCAAGTCAGTGTTTTTTAATCACTAACCTTGCCATCTAGGTGCAGTTAGATATGATTGAAATAAAAGCAGATTGATTTTGGCTTGAAGGAGTGAAATATGAGCAGTGACAAAAGCGGTAAAGGTGACGACGGCAAGCTGTTGTATTGCTCCTTTTGCGGCAAAAGCCAGCATGAGGTGCGGAAACTGATTGCCGGCCCTTCCGTTTTTATCTGCGATGAGTGTGTCGAACTCTGCAACGACATCATCCGTGAGGAGATGCAGGAGCCGGGTGAAGACAGTATCAATAAACTGCCGAAGCCTCATGAAATAAAAAAGACGCTGGATCAATACGTTATCGGTCAGCAGAGAGCGAAAAAGGTGCTCTCTGTGGCGGTCTACAACCACTACAAACGACTCGATGCCATCGGCAAGGACAACGAAGTCGAGCTGGCAAAATCGAATATTCTGCTGATCGGCCCCACCGGTTCGGGTAAAACCCTGCTGGCGGAGACCCTGGCCAGAATGTTGAATGTGCCCTTCACCATTGCCGATGCCACCACCCTGACCGAAGCGGGTTATGTGGGTGAGGATGTGGAAAATATCATTCAGAAGTTGCTGCAGAAATGCGACTATGATGTTGAAAAGGCACAGACTGGTATTGTCTATATCGATGAAATCGATAAGATTTCCCGTAAATCGGATAATCCCTCCATCACCCGTGATGTGTCTGGTGAAGGGGTGCAGCAGGCGCTGCTGAAACTGATCGAGGGTACGGTCGCCTCGGTACCACCCCAGGGTGGCAGAAAACATCCTCAGCAGGAGTTCCTGCAGGTCAATACCTCAAATATCCTGTTTATCGTGGGCGGCGCATTCGCCGGGCTTGAAAAGGTCATCAAAGACCGCTCAGAAAAGGGTGGAATCGGCTTCTCAGCCGAGGTGAAGAGTAAAGACGACTCCCGTTCGGTCGGTGACATCATTGTCGATGTGGAGCCTGAGGACCTGATCAAATATGGTCTGATACCCGAATTTGTCGGTCGTCTGCCGGTCGTGGCCACACTGCAGGAGCTGGATGAGGACTCGCTGGTCAAAATTCTCACCGAACCGAAAAATGCACTCAGTAAACAGTATTCCCGTCTGTTCGAAATGGAGGGCTGTGAGCTGGAGCTGAGGGACGATGCCTTGCGCGCAATTGCCCGCAAAGCCATGGCGCGGAAGACCGGTGCACGCGGTCTGCGTACCATTTTGGAGCAAGTGTTACTCGACACCATGTATGATTTGCCCTCGATGGATGAAGTCACCAAGGTGGTTGTGGACGAAGGCGTCATCGCCGGTGAATCCGATCCATTGATGATCTACGAAAACAACGATAAGCAGATTGCTGCATCTGATTGATCTGTCTAAGCATTTTACCGGAGTTAAAGAGTTGCCTGGGCGACACTTCGCCGTACCCCGGCGATCTCTGGTGGATATGGCACGATTCCTGTTTGGTTTTTTCCGTTGATTGATTCCGACGATAGACTTGAAACATCCGGCTGTTGGCCATATATACATTAATCAACCATCAGAAAAATGCTGCAGGTTGGATCGACGAGAGCCTGCCAGATGCAAATCCCTGTATTGACACTGTAGTACCTGCAGTTGAAGTATTTTCAGGCAGGCCGCTGCCTAATGAGGACAAGTGAATGGGTCAAGAATACAAAGACACCGGTTTGACAAGAGAAACGGCCAACATCGTTCCGGTATTGCCGTTACGTGACGTGGTTGTCTATCCTCACATGGTTATTCCCTTGTTCGTCGGTCGGGACAAGTCGATCCTCGCGCTCGATTCCGCCATGCAGAGCAACAAGCAGATTCTGCTGGCGGCGCAGAAAAGCGCCGATGTGGACGATCCGGATATCGATGATATGTACGCCATCGGTACCCTGGCCAACATCCTGCAGCTGCTGAAACTTCCCGATGGTACGGTCAAAGTCCTTGTCGAAGGCGGGGAACGGGCCAGGATCACCGAATTTGTGGAGAATGATGAATTCTTCAGCGCCCGCCTTGAGACCCTCACTGACAATATCGATCTGGCGGGCAGGGAGACCGAGGTGCTGATGCGCTCGGCCACCAATCTGTTCGACCAGTACGTCAAGCTGAACAAGAAAGTACCGCCGGAGGTATTGACCTCGCTCTCCAGTATCGACGATCCCAGTCGTCTGGCCGATACCATCGCCGCCCATATGTCCCTCAAACTTGAGGAGAAGCAGCATGTGCTGGAGATGCCCAATGTCAGAGAGCGTCTGGAACATTTGATGGGGCTGATGGAGGGTGAGAACGACATCCTGCAGATGGAGAAACGGATCCGTGGGCGGGTCAAGCGCCAGATGGAGAAGAATCAGCGGGAGTACTATCTGAATGAGCAGATGAAGGCCATTCAGAAAGAGCTGGGTGAAATGGATGATGCACCCAACGAAATCGAGGATCTGACCAAAAAGATCGAAAATGCGGGGATGACCTCAGAGGCCAAGGAGAAGGCCAATAATGAATTGAACAAACTCAAGCTGATGTCGCCGATGTCAGCCGAAGCGACCGTGGTGCGCAACTACATCGACACCCTGGTCGGCCTGCCCTGGAAGAAACGCAGCAAGATCCGCAATGACATCGGTGCCGCCAACACCGTGCTTGATGAGGATCACTATGGTCTGGATAAGGTCAAGGAACGTATTTTGGAGTACCTGGCCGTACAGCAGCGTGTACGCAAGCTGAAGGGGCCGATCCTCTGTCTGGTTGGACCGCCAGGTGTGGGTAAGACCTCACTGGGTCAGTCGATTGCCCGCGCGACCAACCGTAAATTCACTCGTATGGCCCTGGGCGGGGTCAGGGACGAGGCTGAAATACGTGGCCATCGTCGCACCTATATCGGTGCGCTGCCTGGCAAGATCATCAATAACCTGAGCAAGGTGAAGACACGTAATCCGCTGTTTCTACTTGATGAAATCGACAAGATGGCGATGGACTTCCGGGGTGATCCCGCCTCGGCCCTGCTGGAGGTGCTGGATCCGGAACAGAACCACACCTTCAACGACCATTACCTGGAGGTCGATTTCGATCTGTCTGAGGTGATGTTCGTTGCCACCGCCAACACATTGAATATTCCGGCGGCCCTGCTGGATCGTATGGAAGTGATCCGTCTCTCCGGCTACACCGAGGATGAGAAGGTCAACATTGCTGAGCGCTATCTGGTGCGCAAGCAGATGGAGAACAATGGACTGAAACCGGAGGAGCTGATCGTCAGGGAGTCGGCGATTCGGGATATCGTCCGTTACTACACCCGTGAGGCCGGGGTGAGAAACCTGGAGCGGGAGATCGCCAAGATCTGTCGCAAGGTGGTCAAAGAGATTCTGCTGAAGAAAACCAAGACCAAGGTCACCTTGACACCGAAACGTCTCGAAGACTACCTGAGTGTGAAACGTTTTCGCTACGGGCGGGCCGACGAGCACGACCAGGTGGGTCAGGTCACCGGTCTGGCCTGGACCGAGGTGGGCGGCGAGTTGCTGCGCATCGAGGCGGCTCTGATGCCCGGTAAGGGACGATTGAGCCATACCGGTCAGTTGGGTGAAGTTATGCAGGAGTCGATCCAGGCGGCCATGACAGTGGTCAGAAGCCGTGCCGAATCTCTCGGTCTGGAAGAGGAGTTCCATCAGAAATACGACGTGCATATCCACGTGCCGGAGGGGGCCACGCCGAAAGACGGCCCCAGTGCCGGTGTCGGCATGTGTACCAGCCTGGTCTCGGCTTTGACCAAAATCCCGGTGAAAGCGGATGTGGCGATGACCGGTGAGATCACCCTGCGTGGTGAAGTGCTGCCGATCGGCGGACTCAAGGAGAAGTTGCTCGCAGCGCACCGGGGCGGTATCGCTACGGTTATCATCCCGGAAGAAAACGAGAGAGATCTTGTTGAAATCCCAAAGAATATCAAGCAGAACCTGGAAATCATTCCGGTCCGCTGGATCGATGAAGTGTTACAAATCGCGCTCAATGACACCCCCCAGCCGAAGAAGGAGAAGGAGTCGGGAGAGGCTGAAAAACCGAGTAGAAAGCGCAGCCAGGAGGCTGGCAAAAAGACTAGGGTGCCCACCAAGCATTAGTACACTGTTAATTTAGAACATGAAGACCTGTCACAGCTTGGCTTATTGCGGCGTTTTCGCATAGGCCATTGCTTGACAGGTTATCTGGCAGCCGGTATAAACTCTGGCGTTTCGGGCCCTGCAGGGCCACTACATATAATTCGTAAGGCGGAATGATCCGCCCAGACCATAGGGGAAACTGATTAATGAATAAGGCCGAACTAATTGAGGCAATGGCGGAATCCGCGGATATTTCCAAGGCCGCTGCAGGACGGGCGCTTGACGGTATGGTCAACGCTGTGACTGACGCGATGAAAGCCGGTGATACGCTCTCTCTGGTGGGATTTGGCACCTTTTCCGTGAAAGAACGCGCTGCCCGTGAAGGCCGCAACCCCCAGACCGGAGAGACGATCAAGATCAAAGCATCGAAAATCCCGTCATTTAAAGCTGGTAAAGCGTTGAAGGATGCAATAAACTAGCGCGCCTTCTACCGGGGTGCTTAGCTCAGCTGGGAGAGCATCGCCCTTACAAGGCGAGGGTCGCAGGTTCGATCCCTGCAGCACCCACCATTTAGGAGCGGTAGTTCAGTTGGTTAGAATACCGGCCTGTCACGCCGGGGGTCGCGGGTTCGAGTCCCGTCCGCTCCGCCAACATTAATCATTAACGGGGTATCTCAACCAGATACCCCGTTTTTGTTTAACCAGATACCCGGATCTTTGATCCTGGTAATAATAATATTTCGAGTCACTGATCATGCTTCAGGAAATCAGAGATAAGGCTCAGGGCTGGATCGCTTGGGCAATCGTCATCCTCATCTCAATCCCATTTGCACTTTGGGGTATTCAGTCCTATCTAGGAATCGGTTCAGAACCTCTGGCTGCCACCGTCAATGGTGTGGAGATTACTGAGCGCAGCCTGGAATCCCAGTTTCAACGTTTTCGTCAGCAACTGCGTGATCAGTTGGGTTCAGCCTATCGGCCGGAGTTGTTTGACGATGTGCGGATGAGAAAAGAGGTTCTCAACCGTATGGTCAACGATGAAGTGCTGCAACAGGCCTCCCATGAGATGGGATTGCGTGCCGGTAACAGCATGATCCAGGCGACGATTCTGAGCATGTCCATCTTTCACAAGGATGGTCGCTTCGATCAACAGACCTATGAGCGCTCTCTGCAGCTGCAGGGACTTTCACCGGCCGGCTTTGAAGAGCGTGTCAGGCGTGCGTTGGTGGCTGAGCAGCTGACCCAGGCCGTGGAGAGCGGGACCTTCATCACTTCCCGCGAAGTCAGTGAGAGCGATCGCTTGCAGAAACAGACCCGGGAGATCACCTATTTCACCGTGCCGGCTGCGGATTACATGGTGGACAATGCTGTGACTGACAGTGAGGTGGCCTCCTTCTACGAGAACAATGAGAGCGCTTTCATCTCGCCGGAAAAGATTAAGCTCGAATACATCCTGTTGGATGCCGCAGCGATCGGCCAGACCATCGACGTCGATGATCAGCTGCTGCGTGGCTTCTACGACGACAATCAGGATCTCTATGGTCTGCCCGAACAGCGACAGGCAAGCCATATTCTGATCCAGGTCACCGCCGATGCAGATCAGACAGCCGTTGATGAGGCGAAACAGAAAATTGAGGAACTGGCAGAAAAGGTTCGTGCGGGAGAGTCTTTCGCCGAACTGGCCAAGCAGCACTCCCAGGATCCCGGCTCAGCGGCCTCAGGGGGTGACCTGGGGATGTTTGGCAAGGGCATCATGGATCCGGCTTTCGAGAATGCCGTATTCAGCCTCGAAGAGGGTGCTGTCAGTGATCCGGTGCGCAGTAACTTCGGTTTTCATCTGATTAAACTCACCGGCATAAAGGCCGGCAGTGTAAAACCATTTGACGATGCCAAAACGGAAGTGGAGAAAGGCTACCGCCTGGCAGAGGGTGAAAAACTCTACTTCGAGATGGCAGAAGAGTTGGCCAACCTGAGTTATGACGATCCTACCTCCCTGGAATCCTCAGCCTCCGCCCTGGGGCTGACTGTGGCTGAGAGTGATTGGATGACCCGGGATCAGCAGACCGGCCCATTGGCGAAACCGAAAGTACTGGGTGCAGCCTACAGTGACGATGTTCTGAAAGAGCGTAACAACAGTGAATTGATCGAACTCGATTCCACCAGTTCGGTGGTGGTTCGGGTAGTGGATCATCAGGAGGCTTCCGTTGAGCCTCTGGATGATGTGCGCAGCCGGATCGTCGAGTTGCTCACCAAGCAGAAGGCGGAACAGCAGGCCGGAGCCGAGGCGGGCAAGCGTGTGGCTGAGATTTCCAGCAGCAATCCGTTGATGCAGGTGGCTGGAAATTATCCGGTAACCGGACCCATCACTGTAACCCGCAACAGCAGAGAGCTGCCGCCGGCCCTGTCGAGCGAACTGTTCCGTACGGCAAAGCCGCAAGCGGGAGAGATCAGCTCAGGCAGTGTTAAACTGGCCCAGGGAGACTTTGCCGTCTTCGTACTCTCACAAGTCACCGAAGGTGAATCCGCCTCGGATGAGAGCAAAGGACAGCAGGTTGAAAACATGCGGCGTCTGTATGGCAGAAGCTACTACGATCGGGTACTCGAAGATCTCGAATCCCGTGCCGATGTACAGATTCTGTTGAAGCAGGATAGCGAATAAGTTTTTAAGAATATTTCAGTCCGCAAATAAACACGAATAAAAGTAAATGTTTTTTGTTGCTGTTAAAAAAGCTGTTGTTCCGGCGGATGCCGGACAATAGCACGACCTCCATTGAATGACTGAAAGTCGGCCAGAAGGGTGAACAAAGTGAATACTCCTTCTGTCTACACTTGCGTGTGATCAGTCGCCGTAGCTTCCTTAACCGGTGTGGATAAACGTTACTAAACCATTTGTGTTTATTTACGGACTTAGCCAATAAAAAAAGGCGCGGCGGTAAGCCGCACCTTTTCTCAAATCAATCTTGTTAGGGCCTGTTAACACGAATCCAATACGCCCTGCTGGGTCTGTTTTTGTGCCCAGCAAGGCAGAATGAGCGTCGTGTAGTTATTCTACATGAGCGAATGATAACGCCGCTGGGCGCAAAAACAGGCCCAGCCCTTCGGGTTGCGCCTGCAAAGCGCCACTCGGCGTTGCTCGTCGTTCATTTGGAATAACCAAACTACACTCCTCACGCCTTGATTGGCACTTTTTCAGGCACAACAGGGCGTATTGGATTAGTGTTAACAGGCCCTAGATGGTCAGGCCATGCCGAGAATGTGGTAACCGGAGTCGACATAGAGTATGTCGCCGGTGATGCCCGAGGCCAGATCGGAACAGATAAATGCAGTGGCATTACCCACTTCCGCGATGCTGACATTGCGGCGCAAAGGATTCTTCTTCTCCGCTTCATCCAGCATGCCTTTGAAATCCTTGATGCCGGAGGCCGCCAGTGTTCGGATCGGGCCGGCCGATATGCCATTCACCCGTATGCCTTCAGGTCCGAGTGACTCGGCCAGATAACGAACGCTTGCTTCAAGGCTGGCTTTGGCAACCCCCATCACATTGTAGTTGGTCACTGTTCGAACCGCGCCCAGGTAGCTCATCGTCACCAGCGAGGCATTACGTCCCTGCATCAGCTTTCGACCCGCTTTGGCCAGTGCGGAAAAACTGTATGAACTGATGTCGTGGGCAAGGGCGAAGCCGTCCCGGGTCAGGTTATCAAGGTAGCCTCCCTCCAGGTGGTCTCTGGGTGCAAAACCCACCGCATGGATAATACCGTCGAGATATCCCCACTCTTTCTCAATGGTCTCGAACAGCTCGGCAATCTGTTGATCATCGGTGACATCGAGGGGCGCCACAATCGAAGCCGAGAATTTTTCAGCAGCATCATCAACCCGTTTTTTCAATTTCTCAGTCTGGTAGGTCAGGGCGAGTTCTGCGCCCTCCCTGTGCATGGCTTCGGCAACCCCCCAGGCGATGGAGCGGTTGCTGGCAATGCCAACGATGAGAAAGCGTTTATCTTGTAAAAAACCCATTGAAAATTCCTTACTGGCGTCGTTGTTTAGTGAATAAACAGGAGCGGTAGGATAATTCCCCTGTCTAATTGGGACGTCTTATTGTCGAGAAAAGTGTAACTTACCGGAAAACCCAACCAGCAAATAGCATAGCATGCTGAGGCTATGGCCACATCTCAGCTAACCATAGCCCGATCAAACCATGCTCAGATCAGGAGTAGCCCGGCCTGAGTTGTTACCGGTTCAATAAAATCTGTCGTCCGGTCAGTGCCGCTCCATTGACTCCAATTGGCTAACCCGGCAACCTTACGCCATTACCAATGCAGATTGGATCGATTTGAAGAATTAAGATAGGCCGATCTGGGTTTCGGATAGGTTAAACCTGGATCACAGGAGAACATTCATGCAGCGTCGTTTGAACGGTCGTGACATCCTCTATTTCGGTGGTCTCGCCGTGGTACTCATCACCATTATTCTGGCTATGTACATGGTCGACCGGCAGTGGCAGAAGATGGCGCAGATGGAGCAGTTGATGCGGGAGCAGGCGGCGGATATCCGGAATATTGGCATACAGCTCAGAACATTGGGCAGACGTGTGGAGAGCGGTGTCAATCTCTCCAGCCAATCCCAGACGGATGAAACCGAGTCTGTTCCGGCGGCCTTTGAGCGGGCCTACCAGGCCAGCCAAAAAGAGGATTTTGCCGAAGGGGACTGGCTGGTCAGGGCATTCGGGGTCAATCTGAAATCCCTCACACCGTTTATTTCTGAGGATGCCTATGCCTCCACCGTACAGGGCTATATTCTGGAAAGTCTGCTGGTGCGCAACGCGGATACCCTGGAGTGGGAAGGATTGTTGGCCAGGGAGTGGCAGGTTAGCGATGACGGATTAACCTTTGTCTTCAAGCTGCGGCAAGGTTTACGCTTTTCAGACGGTAAACCGCTCACCGCCGAGGATGTGGCGTTCACCTTCAGTTTCATCATGAATCCGGCGATTCAAGCCCCCAGGGAGCGGGCCTACTACGCCAAGATTGAATCCGTTGAGGCGCTGGACCGGCTGACCGTCCGGTTTCAATTTGCCGAACCCTATTTCAACGCCCTCGCACTGGCGGGGGGAATCTCGGTGATGCCCAAGCACTTCTATGAGCCCTATCTGGAAGAGCCGAACAGCTATAACCAGTCGAAGGGTTTGCTACTGGGATCCGGCCCCTACCGGCTGGAGGATCCGAGCAACTGGTCACCGGATAAAGGCATCATCGAACTGCAGCGTAACCCCCGCTACTGGGGGCCGGTACAGCCGGCCTACAATCGCCTGTTGTGGCGAATCATTGAGAATGACAGTGCCCGTATGACAACTTTCCGCAATGGTGAGATCGATACATATGTCATCCGTCCGCTGGAGTTTCAGAAACTGGTGGATGACGAGGATCTGGCGAAGAAAGCAGAACACTGGGAGTACATGAGCCCTGTTGCTGGATATAGTTATATTGGGTGGAATCAGCAGAAAGGTGAAAAAGCCACACGCTTTGCTGATCTCAGGGTAAGGCAAGCCATGACCTATCTGATCGATCGAGAGCGGATCAATAAAGAGATCTTTCTCGGTTATGCGGAAGTGGCAATGAGCCCCTTTACTAGTACAAGTAAACAACACAATCCTGACTTGCTGCCCAGGCCCTACGATCAGAGCAAAGCCATGGCACTGCTTAAAGAGGCGGGCTATTCCGATCGGGATGGAGACGGGATACTCGAAGATGAGTCAGGTGCACCGTTTCAATTCGAATTAGTTTATTTTCAAGGAAATGATGATACAAGTCGCATGGTGCTGTTCCTAAAGGACCTGTTGGCTAGGGCAGGGATACTTCTGGAACCTAAACCAACAGAGTGGTCAGTGATGATCGACCTGATGAAAAAGCGGGATTTTGATGCCATCACCCTGGGCTGGACCAGTGGTCTCGAAACCGATCTCTATCAGATGTTTCACAGCAGTCAGATTGCCGATGCCGGTAATAACTTCATCAGCTATCGCAACGAGAAACTGGATCAACTGATCGATGAGGCGAGGGCGACGGTGGATGATGAGACCCGCATGCCCCTGTGGCAGGCTGCGGAGCGGGAACTCTACAACGATCAGCCCTATACCTTCCTGAAACGCAGTAAAAGCCTGGTGTTCATCGACCGGCGGATTCGCAATATTGTGCAGACCAAATTGGGTTTGAATCTGAACAGTCTGCCGGTTGAGACCTATGTGCCGGCAGATCAACATCGCTATAACCAGTAATGCAAGTGTAGTGTCCGATACAAATCATACATTCAGACGAGGCCTATCATGTGTTGGCGTTTAAATCGCTTACCTCGCCCTGCGGGAAGCCCTCAAGCCACGATTGCGATGTTGCCCCCCTTGGAAAGGGCGCGGCCATTCCCTGCGGGTTGCGCTTTGCACTCGCGGCTTGAGTGGCTTTTTATATAGGACGCTACACTAGATGCTGACCTACCTGATCCGAAGAGTGCTGCTGATGGTGCCCACCCTGTTGGGGATCACGCTGGTGGTGTTCGTGGTGATGGCCTCATCACCCGGCGGGATCAGCGCCCAGAGTCTGGTGGAGGGGCAGAACCTGGATCCGGAGGCGAAGCAGGAGATCGAGGCCTACTACAATCGGCTCTACGGTCTGGATGATCCCCCCTATCTGCAATATCTGCGCTGGCTGAATAATGTCTCCCCGATCGGTTTTGTGTTCGATGAAGAGAATCAGATGAGTGGATTCTCCTTCAGTAAAGGGGCCGACTTCGGTCGCAGTTTTCGTTATGGTCGCCCGGTAACCGATCTGCTGGCGGAACGGGTGCCGATAACGGTATTACTGAATGTGCTGAGCATTCCCCTGGTCTATATGTTTGCGCTGCTGGTGGGGGTGCGGGCGGCGGTGGAGCGGGGGCGCTCATTCGATGTCAGCAGTGGTATCGTGATGCTGGCCCTCTGGTCGGTGCCGACCATGCTGGCCGGGGTGTTGTTGATCGGCTTCTTTGCCAATCAGCAGTATTGGCACTGGTTTCCCACCGCCGGTCTGAGCGACCGCCTGGTGCTGGATCAGGTGTTCCTGCCCCACTGGTCGAGTCTCTGGGATGTGGGATTGCTGTTTATCTGCCTGGTGCTCTCAGTGGCCCTGTTCATGACGATCGCACGCAGTGGCTCCAAGCCCCTGCGCATCGTTTTTCTCGCACTCTGCTGGGCCGTGTTGGGCTATATGATGGTTGAGGCCCTGCCGCAGACCCAGCAATCGATCACCCTGTTTATCCTGATGCCGCTGCTGTTTGCCCTGATGGCCGGCTGGCTGGCCAGCACCGACTATCTGCTGATGCGTCAGCTGGGTTTTCTCAGCAGTGCTCTGTTGATCGGACTGCTGCTGGCCGTATATGGCATGCAGGGGAGTTGGCTGAGGGGCTTTCTGTTCGATCGGCTCTGGCATCTGGCTCTACCGGTATTGTGTCTCTCTTACGGCGGATTTGCCGGTCTGGCAAAGCTGACCCGTACCTCAGTGCTGGAAAACCTGCTCTCCGACTATGCCCGCACCGCCAGGGCTAAGGGGCTGGCCGAATCGGTGGTACTTTGGCGGCATGTATTTCGCAACAGCCTGCTGCCACTGATCACGGTGGCCGCCAGTCTGCTGCCCAGCCTGCTGGCGGGTTCGATCATCGTGGAGAGTATCTTCAGTATCGAGGGGATGGGCAAACTGGCCGTCGAGGCGGTGCAGACCCGGGACCGGGAGCTGGTGCTTTCGATTACTTTGATCGGCGGTATGCTGACCCTGCTGGGTTATCTGCTTGCCGATTTGCTCTATGCACTGGCCGATCCGAGGGTGAGCTATGACTGATCAACCGTCCCATCGTCAAAGCTACTGGCGCCGGATTCTCAGTCAGACCTTCCTCCGCTGGGGGGCCAGGTTAGGCCTGGGATGGGTTGCCCTGCTGGCGATGATCGGTGTTTTTGCACCGTTTCTGGCCAGCAGTTTTCCACTCTTGCTCAGTCAGAATGGTGAGTGGATTAGTCCGGTGCTGACCTATCTTCAGGCCGAGGATGTGCTGTTTCTGGTCGCCTTTTTCAGCCTGCTGTTGCTGTTACCCTGGCGAATCAGCGGAGCCCGTAAACTGGGCCTGTTTGTAATGATGGTAAGTATCGGCGGTGGCTTGGCTTACAGCTATGTGGATCCGCCCAAGCTCGTGATCTATGAGCAGTATCGGGTCGCCGAGCGTGAAGGCGCCTATGACTGGGTTATCTTTGCTCCGGTTCCCTATTCACCCAAGGACTATCAGCGAGATCTGGGGGATACCGGGCTTGAAGCACCCTTATCTCAGGCCGAGCGCTCGCACTTGTTCGGCACCGAACAGAATGGCGCGGATGTGCTCAGCCGGATGATCCATGCCTCCCGGATCGCCCTCGGCATCGGTTTTGTCGCCACCGGTATCGCCATGGTGATCGGTGTGATTATCGGTGGATTGATGGGCTATTTTTCCGGTATCGTGGATATTCTGGGGATGCGTCTGGTGGAGATCTTCGAAGCGGTACCCACCCTGTTTCTGCTGCTCACCTTTGTTGCATTTTTCGGTCGCAGTCTCTACATCATGATGGTGATTATCGGCATCACCAGCTGGCCCGGTTTTGCCCGCTATGTGCGAGCCGAGTTTCTGCGTCTGCGTAAGCAGGATTTCGTACAGGCGGCCGAGGCGGCGGGTCTGCCATTGTCCTCCATACTCTTCAGGCACATGCTGCCCAATGGTATGGGGCCCGTGCTGGTGGCGGCGAGTTTCGGCGTCGCTTCGGCGATCCTGGCGGAGGCGACCCTGAGTTTTCTCGGACTGGGTCTGGTGGATGATCCCTCCTGGGGGGAGATGCTCAACCAGGCGGTACAGTCCTCCCGTTTCAACTGGTGGATGGCAGCCTTTCCCGGCGGTGCGATCTTCTTCACGGTGTTTGCCTATAACCTGATCGGTGAATCCTTGAGAGATGCCATCGATCCCTACCTGAGCAAGTCGAACTGATGCTGTTGTCAGTCAAAGCCCTGCATACCTGGTTTAAACACCAACCGGATCCGATCAAGGCGGTGGATGGAATCGACTTCGAGATCGAGCGGGGGGAGACTTTCTGTCTGGTCGGCGAGTCGGGTAGCGGTAAATCGATCACCGCACTCTCCATCATGCGTTTACTGCCCCAGTCCGGTCTGCAGAAACAGAACGGTCAGGTGCTGTTCAAGAGCGGGCAGGGGGACGCGGTTGATCTGAGCGCATTGAAAGAGTCGAAGATGCGAGAGATTCGGGGTGGCCGGATTGCCATGATCTTCCAGGAGCCGATGAGTTCACTCAACCCGGTATTCACCATCGGTGAGCAGATCCTTGAGGCGGTCAAGCTGCATTTTCCGCAACTTTCGGCAAGCGAGGCTTGGGAGAGGGTGATGAAGGCGCTTATTGATGTACAGCTGCCCGATCCCGAAACCCGGGTCAACAGTTATCCCCATCAGCTCTCCGGTGGTCAGCGTCAGCGAGTGATGATCGCCATGGCCATGGCCTGTGAACCCGATCTGTTGATCGCGGATGAACCGACAACCGCTCTGGATGTGACGGTGCAGCGTGAAATATTGCGTCTGATGAAGGCGCTGCAGCAGCGTACCGGGATGGCGATTCTCTTCATCACGCACGACTTTGGTGTGGTTTCGGAGATCGCAGACCGGGTCGCGGTAATGCAGCAGGGTAAGCTGGTAGAGACCGGCACCACAGATCAGATCATCCACAAACCTGAGCATGTCTATACTCAGTCACTGATTGCGGCGTTACCGGAAAACCTGGCGCGTCAAGTGACCCATCAGGTCGTGCAGGATCAGCCGCCACTGATTCGATTGAATGATCTGGCGATCCATTTTCCGGTACGAAAGGGCCTGTTGCGTCGGGTCGTCGATCAGGTACGTGCGGTGGACGGGGTCGATCTGGAGATCCCGCGGGGGCAGATACTCGCACTGGTGGGCGAGTCGGGCAGCGGCAAGACAACCCTGGGGCGTGGCATCCTCAGATTGACTGAACCGACGGCTGGCCAGATCACCTTTGACAACACCGATATCACCGAGATGAAACCGGCTCAGCTAAGGCAATTCCGGCGCAATATGCAGATCATCTTTCAGGATCCGATCTCCTCATTGAATCCGCGTTTGAGTATTGCCGCAATCCTTACCGAACCGATGAAGGTGCATGGTATTGGTGAGAACCGGGAGGAGCGACTTGAGCTCGCCAGGAACTTGCTGCAGCAGGTACAGATGGAGGAGGATACCCTTTGGCGTTATCCCCATGAGTTTTCCGGTGGCCAGCGTCAGCGTATCGGTATCGCCCGAGCGTTATCCCTGGAACCCTCATTCATTGTGTGTGACGAGATCACCAGTGCATTGGATGTCTCGGTACAGGCTGAGATCCTGAAAATGTTGTTGGAGCTTCGCCGGCAACACAACCTTACCCTGTTGTTCATTACACATAACATCGGCGTTGTTGAATATGTCAGTGATCGAACTGCCGTGATGTATCAGGGGCAGATTGTTGAACAGGGAAGAACCGAAGATATCGTCAATAATCCTCAAAACGACTATACCCAACAACTGATTGCAGCAGTTCCTAGTGGGTCATGCGGAAAGTTCACAAACTAATTATTGAAATTGATATAATGAGGTATGGCAAAGAAAGCAGCTCCTTTTTATATCACAAAAGATGCTCAAGAAGAGTTAACTGGCTGGCTGAGGT
>NZ_JBSYOP010000017.1:0-308110 GCF_058244685.1 Candidatus Thiodiazotropha sp. AKAK2
ATCAGAAAATACAACGAAGAGCGGCCGCATCAGTCACTCGGTAAATTAACACCTGTCGAATACCGAAAGAAATATGAGCAGGAGAACTCTAATTTAGGCTGGCACTAAAATAGGTGGGTTTACAAAAGCTTTCGACTGGTAATCTTAGATCAGGCAGCTTTTCTGGATATGCTTGATACTTATCCCAATTTTGAACATCGGATCCGTAAATAGATGCATGACCGTGACATATAAATATTCCTGCAGATACTGCGTTAGTCGCCTCTTTGAGCACTCTATTATTTTTTGCCGTATTATTAATAATGAACTCAATATCCTCATCTAGGAGATCAGGTTTCTTCTGTTTGTAATGTGCAATATAGATTGGATTTAGCTGATCAAATGTTAAGACAACATCTGAGATCGAAATCGTAAATGCGTCTGGGGTTGTGTCTTTTGTAACTTCACAAATCACTTTTGCAAGATCTTTTGCCTTCGAAGGAGAGACAATCACAAGCAAATGTCCGCGTCGATCCTCAACAACAACATCGAGCTCAACACCTGGCCATATTTGAAAATCGCCTCCCACTGTATGGGTAAACTCTTCATACTGATCTAAATCGAAAACATTGTGATTAGTGATTGCGACGATTTTCACTTCTGTGGAAGCGATTATTTGGTGGAACCTATTTGCATCGACCTCTCTAGAGGCTGCGTCACCTTGCTTCGTCTTTTTTGTGTGGACGTGAACATCAATTTTCATATCCCTTTTCAACCTCTACTATCGCATTAATAACTATGTCCGCTTTGGGTTGCGAATTCAATTGATCGATGCAACATCTAATCTCTAACTATAGAGAGGAGGATGTTGAAAATGAAGCGGCGACCAAGAATACACTACACAGAAGAGCAAAAGGCGATAATGTGGGATCGTTGGCAAAAAGGTGAAACCCTGGGTTCGATTGCTCGGTTGTTTGACCGACATCACCCATCAATTGAGCGCATCATTAGAGCGCATGGTGGTATACGCCCGCCAGAGCGTCGACGATCACCTTACGCACTAACCTTAACAGAACGCGAAGAAATATCGCGCGGCATAGTTACAGCTCGCTCAATTCGCTCAATTGCCGCCTCTCTTGGTCGAGCGCCTTCGACCATCAGCCGAGAAATCAAGCGTAACGGCGGTCATCGTGGTTACCGGGCAAGTCAGGCTGAGCAGGCGGCCTGGGATCGGGCAAATCGCCCTAAAACCTGTAAACTGGTTGAGAAGCGGACGTTGGCTCGAATCGTAGCCAGCAAGCTTCAGTTGGAGTGGTCACCCGAGCAGATTGCGGGTTGGCTCAAGCTCACCTATCCAGACGACGAGCACTACCAGGTGTCACACGAGACGATCTATAAGAGCTTGTTTATCCAGGCGCGAGGTGCCTTGAAGAAAGAGCTATTGCAACATATGAGGCGTACACGAATGATGCGTCGTTCACGCCACCACACCCAAAAAACAGCGGATCATGGCCGGATTACCGACACGGTATCGATCCGCGAGCGGCCTGCCTCAGTTGAAGATCGTGCTGTTCCTGGTCATTGGGAGGGTGATCTGCTGTTCGGTAGCAACAACAGCCAGATAGCGACTCTGGTGGAACGCCATACGCGTTATCTGATGCTGGCCAAAGTCAATAGCAAAGACACTGAAACGGTAATCAACGCATTGATCAAACAAGCACATAGATTACCGAAGGAGCTTTATAAGTCTCTTACCTGGGATCGTGGCAAAGAAATGGCCGATCACAAACGCTTCACTTTAGACACCGGTATTCAGGTATATTTCTGTGATCCCCATAACCCTTGGCAGCGAGGTTCTAATGAAAATACTAATGGTCTGTTAAGACAATACTTTCCGAAAGGAATGGATCTGTCGGAGATATCACAAGCAAAATTGAATGCTGTTGCTAGGCGATTGAACGAAAGGCCAAGAAAAACGTTAAACTACAAAACACCAGCTGAACAGTTTAACCAATGTGTTGCGTCGATCGATTGAATCCGCAGTCGAAATCAGACTATGCACCATATTATTTTATGTGTTCTAAAGCGAAGCTGCGTAAACGAAATACCGAAAACTTCTCGCCAAAACGAATATCATGTTTGGTAAATAATTTATACCAATAACGCCTCGGGCATCTTCAAACCCAAGAACAAAGACTTATACGCCTCTTCGATTCGCTTCTGCGATGGGTCAATGTATTCAATCGTCATTTCGGGATCTTCATGATTGAGTATGTATCGGATCAACTCAAGATCGCACCCCTTGCGATCTAACCAGCTGGCAAGGGTCCGCCTGCCGCTATGACTCGATCCCCCTTCTATGCCGGCACCTTTGAGGATCTCCCGCATCAGGTTCTCGAGGGAGCTACAAACGAGGACCTCTTTCATGCCCTCACTCGTTTTGTAGCGTTTTGTGTTGAACGCGAACTTTCGCCAAGAGCCTTTCTTTGAAAGGAAGAGTGGGCTATCACCTGAGAGTCCCCCGAAGCTTCCATCCTCAGAAATCATGGCTTGCTCGTTGACTCTCTGTTGTAGCCAACAGTGAAGCGCCTGCCTGTGTTGAGGAGCAACAATATAGGCAATGCGTGACTTGTTGGTTTTTGTATACTTTGCCGGAATCGAAAATGTCTTTTTCAGTTCTCCATTCGGTCGGCAAACATCTTTGACCTTAAGCTGAGCAACCTCATTGATTCGCATGCCTGACCCGAAGAGCATCATGATAATCGCTACGTTTCTGCGTCCAAGCTCACCCCGTGATGCTCGCCATAACACATCAGTCAGTTGCCCTGGTCGATCAATGACTTGAGCTTTCCCTTCCCCCGGCTCATACAGTTCAATAAGCCGCTTTACCGGCCTGACCTTAGATACCATAGACTGAATCCACCTCAATGTGGTGCCAAATTCCAATAATGATACTTGTTAGATCAGAAATCAATCTGAACACAGTGTTTATAGGACTTCATTGGAATCTTCCCTTTTTACATGAATGACAGAGTCGAGTAAGTTCATATCCAGTTGGGCCTTTTGAAAGTCGAGATATCCTGCAGGCAGGCCTCTGATATCATTAAAACTTGAGCATTTCGTCAATCTCACTGGCGACAAAGCCTGCTTTTAATATCGATTTCAAATCTTTTAAATATGTCGCTTTTTCAAAAGCATCAGCAAACGTCGAGAATCCAAAGGATTCAAGTCTACTAACGAGTAATCTAGTGTTGTTTTCGCCGGGCAAATGACAGACGAGGCTTATTAACTCATCGATAGAATCAGACAGTGTTCGCTGAAACGGACTGCGTACATTGGTTTGATGTGCCACTAGCGGTTTAGCGACACTTTCGCGGAAGTTAGAGAATAACTTTTTAATACCGCGTTCTCTCTTCCAAAAATCAAAGTCTATATTATGGATAGCTACGCCCTGAGAATCATTTAAAATTATAGAAACAGGTCTTACATCAAGGCCATGTAATCCGAATGACGTCTCAACGACAAGACCCTGAACGTCTCTACCCATTTTCCATAAACGTATTGCTGTTTGATTGTCATCAGCGGGGATGTTTAAGATGAGGGTATCTCCAAGTTTGTCACGCACTTCGTACATATAGACCTGATTAATGTCATCGAATCCTACCTGTCCATAGCTGGAAGGGATAATCATTGCAGGTAGCTGCACCTGGCGCCTACCAATCCCGTGACCGAGTCGAATTTCCACATCCCTCCTGAAGGACGACCATTCGTCATGAACCCCATTAGACTCTAGAATCTCACCCAGTGATATTGGCATTGGTTGGTCATGGTTTGCATGCTGGCTCTTACTGGAAATTGCCCCATCACTCGCGATCAGAGGTTTTGCCAAGTGAACTCGACGCCCCATAACGCCACGCAATGTACTAAAACCCCAGACTGGCATTTGGTAGGCTGTTGACACATCGAAAGAAAGATCGATTCCAGCGCTTCGTCCTTCAAGCATGGTTAACCATTCACAGGATACAGGATCAAATATATAAGCACTCAGCCCCCTTGCGCCCGTCGTACTTCGCCATCGCGATACTGCCAATGGCCATACCTCCATCGGCTTGCCGCTTTTGTACTCTCTTTTTATTGAACCGGTTAATATCTGGTTCGTTGGATCATTTCTAAGTGCCTCCAATAAAGTATAGGCACGTGATGCCCGCAAGAAGAAGTCTGCAGGATCAAAATCAATACTTCGTTCGCTAGAAGCTCGTGCTTGCCGGCTTAAAGCCCTCAATTCTGCCGATAGTCTTGGAAGTGACTCACAGCGGCTTGAGATTGCAAGATCCAAGAGCAAGTCGTGTCCAAGAGGAGACCTGCTCGATAATGTGGCCGTTACTGCTTGCTCGATGGTTAGTTGCGTGCTGTTGATGAAAGCATTGTCAATATTCGGGCCTGTTCCTATAGCATACGAACTATCTGAAAGTTGTAATCCCTCTTTCTGCCGGACCAGTAGCGCCGCTACCGTAGATAAAAGCCGTTTACGTGTTTTTGGTCCTTTATATGCAGCACCCTTTAAACCGCTACTACCGATAAAGGTGACTTTGGCATTCATTTCTTCAAATAAAACCGCTACATTAAGCCCCTCTTCAATTATGCAATATTTGGGATTGTCGGATATTAAGGCAAGGGATTTACTCCAGTCAGCACCGGAAAACTTTATGATTTGCTCATCCTTTAGCGCGTAGATTTCCTCTAAAGCAGAGGACGGTTTAGGTTCGTTAGGTGTCTTTTCAACAGAGGAGTTTTGCTCACGAAGCAATAAAACCGCCACTAGGATATGTCGACAAATTCCATGTGCTTTGCAGGTACAAGTGGCTGCCTTAGGGCCTTTCTCGTCGAGATCTACGGACGCTTTGCCTACTGTTACCGTTGCTTTGTTATCATCGATATTCTCAATAGTTCCAAGACCGGCCTCGACATCTCTTTGAGCCCGTCTGAGCAAACCCTTTGATGTCAACGTTTCAAGCGCCATACTGTCGTGGCTCAAAATCATCGACCTGAGTGTCATTGCATGACTCCTGCAAGCCATTGGGCAAACCGGTCTGGTGTCATGGCCCCGACATGCATGCCGAGGTCTGCCAATCTCCCTGCAATCATCTGGTCGTAAACCGGTTCGCCGCCATCGTCTAATGCAGCAAGACCGATGAGTTTTACTCTTTGCTCAGCAAGGCGAGCGATCGATGCATACAGCGGACGCGGAGAAGCACCCTCGCCAAAATCACTGATTAGTGTAAGCACCGTCCGATCTGCATCCTCAACAAGATTCTCACAGTAGGCCACCGCTTTGCCAATATTGGTACCACCACCAAGTTGAACTGATAGCAGCGTCTCTAACGGATCTGTTAGGCGATCAGAAACATCAACCACCGAGGTATCAAAAAGCACCATGCTTACTGTAACACCAGGTAATCCTGACAAAATCGCTGCCATTACCGCGGAGTAAATTATGCTGTTTGTCATTGAACCGGACTGATCTACACATAATATGATCCGCCAAGGGAGGTGTCGGCGCTCACGGGCATTGAAGAATATTCTATCCGCGATAATACGCTCTCGAATTGGATCATAGTTTTTCAGGTTCGCTCTAATTGTCGTGCGCCAGTCAAAATTAGCTGCTGATGCGATGTTTGATCTTCTGAAACGATTCTTGCGACCTGAAAATGCGCGTTGAATTTCTGACCGCAGCCGCTCAACGATCTCTCGAATGACTTGATCTGCGATTTCGCGTAACTTCTCTTTTACGGCAGGCTGCGCGCGGCCCTGGAAACCAAGGAGGACTTTTAGCAGATTCTGATTGGGCGCGAGTGATTCGAGGGTTTGTGGGTCATTGAGCAGATCAGACAGGCCGTATCGATCAAGGGCATGGTCTTGTAAGGTTTCAAACACCGTTTCGGGAAAAAGGCTTCTCGCTTTACCGAGCCAATTGATCGCATTCATTTGAGTGGGATCAAGACTTCCTGGGCCACGACCGGTTTTTACACCGCGTTTTTCGTATTCACGTGAATATAGGAAATCCAGGGCGCGATCAATTTCCTGATCACTTTTCTCCAGTATTTCGAGATTATCACGGGCATATCGCCCGAGGGCCAGACGCCAACGTCGCTGTGGCTTACTGGTCATCTGCCCTCCTCTAACCATGCCTTCAATCCATCTGATTGCATCGACAACCTCAGTTTGCGCTCAATCTCAATACCTTGCTCTAGATCTTCTTCCGAAAGTTCGTGCTGGGAATCGAGATACTCTAATCCTCTTCCTCCATGCATATTTGCAAGCAGACCGGCAACCCTATCGGTCTCGCGCGGATTCAGCGCTGTAAATGCCAGTCGAAGATGGGGTAACAATTCAAGAAACTCATCTTCTGTGAGATCACAGAGTAATTTATCAATTTGTTGTAGTACTTCTTTGTTACGCCAGATGATCTCCGGGGTAGTAAAAATGAGTCCTCTTAAGATTCCTATTCGATCTTTTGCATGATCAAAGCTACCATTGAAACTCCCAGCTAAAGCGCGGCAAACCTCTTCAGGCGATCTCATGTCAGCCATGAGCGCAATTGCCAGGACTGATCCGAGAATAACAGGTGGTGGTTTAACATCCGCAACGCGATTAATCGCTTCGTCAAATTGACTTCGATCGAACGCTTCAGCGCCGGGCGAACGTAACAAATCCATCATGAGTCGTAATGACTCAATGTGTTCCTGAATATTTTCATCTGATGATTTAGGAAGGTCTTCACAAAGATAAATAAGCCTTTGATACGCGGCTTGGCGGACTTCACTAAGAGGTAAACTATATGAAATCTGTAGGGGGCCAGATGCGTTTGTGATTGTGTGAAGTCGTCGTAAGGTCTGTGCCACTGAATAGAATTCACCGTGAGATTTTATATCTGCCGCGAGTTCATTAAGGAAGTCGTGTAGATTCTCTCCGAGACCAGCAAGTAAACCTTGTACGAATAAATCAGTCAAGCTGATGATATCCCGACTTTTGCCTGCTTTATAGATCTCAGACTGTTTGTTTCTCAACACGCTGATACAGGCACTATTGACGCTATCGCCGATTGTTGCCAGCGAGATCAAGCGTCCTTCTACCATCGGAGACCAAGCAAAAGACCACTCTTCAAACAATCTTTCTGTATGTACATCAAATAAAAAATCAGGCCCAGTAATTCGATTTGCAAAACCGGATTCTAACAGGGACATCGCGTGAAAGAACTGTGACACAGCTAAATGTGAAGGCTTTCTGCGAATATCAAGTTTGCGCTGTCTTCGTGCACCATCGCGAATATCGACACGCAGACTCTGCGCTCGAGATCGTGCATCGTCGACAATGGGGGGTGACCCTGCCGAGGAAGGGATATCTCCGATTGCATTACCTCGAAGGAAGTCAAAAAGCCTTTCCGTCCATATCTCTCGAACTCCGACTTCGCCTTTCACCAAGGCTGTTCTAACCGCATCAATTAGGTCATGACGCCCTGCCCCCTCTCTCCCACGCATAGCTGCCAATGCTTCGGCAACACGGAGTACTTCTACTTGTGCCGGAACAGTCATCGTATGGCCTTCTTCTCTAAGATTGCGACTAAATCTGGTTACCAGATCTAACGCAGTTTCACGCCACTGGGGTGCGCCATTTGCATCTTTAGCCCGATGCCATAAATAATCGTAGTAACCAGGTTGCGGTAAACCTGCTCCATAGCCGCTTAAAGCATCAAGCGCTTCAAATCCATATCGAATGAGATAAGAATTTCCCGGTTGAACGGTTGCGGCCTTCTTTGTTCTTTTTCTGCTTTCAACAGCTTTTATCAATGCGCTGGTATGGAAACCGCCGGTAATTACCAAAACAGGGCCTTCCTTTTTTAAAGCCCCAAGGAGTGCATTACTCATGTGCTCTTCACGAGTTTGATCGCCATTAAGTTCTATCGCACTTTTTGGTGTAGTGTATCGTAGGCATGCACAGTAAGCGCCAACGTCGGCTAAAAAGTCTCTCCAATTATCCTGTCCAAGGCGAGATTCAAATAGGTGGTCCCATAGCTCATAGCCATTTCGACAACCAATCTTTTGACACATCGAAGCAACGAAATCACCTGTGTCGAAATGCTCTTCACTATCGATCACTAAATTCTCATCCGTTGAAGGTGTCGATATCATGGCTTTATTAGCCGATGGCAAATCGATGAATTGAAGCTTTGCCTTGACTTTCTGACCTTCTACTAAGGCAACATACTCCGGAGAATGGGAACAGAATGGATAATAGGTCGCTAGGCGTGGGTGTTCTTTTTGACCTATGAAAACCGCTAGCGCAACAGGTGGAACTGTGTTTTTGTGGAGAAGTAAATTGATGTGCTTTTGCAGATCAGTAGGCGCTTCGATTAGAATTTGGCGGGGCCTGATTTCACGAATGAGTGCTCTCACTGCCCAAGCGCAAGCCGGCGAGTGGTGTCTTATCGGTGCGAAATAGAGTCCGGTGTCTTCCTGAATCAATGACCCACGAAGAGAGTCTAACTGTGACAGGTCATCCATCTAAATCCTTCTTTGCTGCCTTATAAAACTCTGACCACGCTTTGTTTCTCTTCATTCGTACTTTAGCGATCTGATCAACATAGGCACGGAACCTCCGAGCATCCTCAAGGTCATCTTTGAAAACGACGCCACGGATTTGCCGAGCAACATGTGAAGTCGACATGTTGGTACCATCTAAATATAGTGCATCGAGTGCCGCCGCATGCGCGACATTAACTGCCTCTGCCGTAGACATAACGCTATTGGGTGTTGCTACAGACGCACCATCTTCAGTCTTTCCGGTTCGCAAATCCCGAAATACTGAAACCAGTACATCGATCACATTGGTATCGATAGGTGCCATTGTTGCATGATTATCCATCCGCTCAGCAACTTGACGAGCAACCAGCTCCTTTTCAAAATTGGCATCAGCTATGGGTTTAACGGTTTCGAAATTAAAACGTCGTTTCAACGCACTCGACATGTCGTGTACACCGCGATCTCTTAGGTTTGCGGTTCCAATCACATTGAAACCGGGAACAGCACGAACCTCTTTACCAGGACCAAGTTCAGGAATCGAGATTGTCTTTTCGGACAGAAGAGAAATCATGGCGTCCTGAACCTCTGGCGCACAACGTGTCAACTCTTCCAGGCGTGCAATTTTTCCCGTTTGCATCGCCGAAAGTACAGGTGAGGGAACCAATGCCTTTTCACCAGGCCCTTCCGCTAGCAAAAGCGCATAGTTCCATCCGTATCGCAGGTGATCTTCTAGAATACCCGCCGAGCCTTGGATCACAAGATTTGAGTCACCACTGATCGCGGCAGCCAATAGTTCGGAAAGCAGAGACTTTGCTGTGCCAGGCTCTCCAACCAGCATCAATCCCTGGTGCCCCATTAAAGAAACGATACACCGGTCTACTAGCGGATCATCCCCAAAGAACTTTTGTGATATATCTAGGCTTTTATCCCCGAGGATAAAACGCCTTACCGATCTCGGTGATAGCAACCATCCATTTGGTTTGGCCTCCCGATCATTTTCCTGCAGCCGGTTTAGTTCCTCCGAAAACTTACTCTCTGCAGGTGCGCGTTGTACTTGAGTTACATCCATGGCATGTTTTTCTCCCAGTTTTCATCAAATGCGCCTTTTTTAGCAATTGATCGATAATCATTCCAACACTCTGAGAGTAATACTGGCGGGATATCTGAGAGTTTCAAGGTTCCTCCGGTTCTTCTTCCAGACGAGTAGCGTTCAAATGCAAGTGAGATCATTGCGGCTGGAACATTTTCTTCGGGAAGACAGTTTCCGGAAAACTCAATGCTTGCCAATATACCAGCACTTTGGAAATTCTTTGTGTACTCATTAAAGTAGCCGCCATCCATAGCTTCACCGCGTTCATATCCCAGTTTTGAGGCTTCACCTCGAAACGTGAAGGTATCCGTGACCCACCCCTTTCGATCTTCAATAACGGTCATCGACGCTTGCTCTTTATCAATAGACAACAGGGGACGAGTAAACTGTTCAAACAGTGGTTTAACCTCGTAGTCGTCAAGATGGCGCTGCCATGCCTCAGTCTCTGAGGCCTCAATCAGTGCGCCATGGGCAAGACGGATCGATGAAAACGATTCAATGTCGATATCTTGATCGTTAGCATCGGTGTAGTCACCTTCTTGGGTCGGTCGAAACGCGGTGACAACGTTTTCACTGTCATCCAAACCCAACCAGACACTGCGTTCAGCCAGTCGTCGCATGATGGGGTGTCCGCCAATATCGCGTTGCCATTCTTCGAGGCGCCAACTTCGCTCGGCACAGAGCGCCTCGTAAAGCCGGGACGACTGCATTGAGATGACTTGTTTCAATTCGCGGCGGGACGTGGATAGCTGTTTCTTTGACGCCTTCGTTGTATCGTCTTGCCCACTGGGTAGAGATTTTACGAACTTACCGTCCGGATTTCGGATTTCGAAAATGAAGGAATCACCGATACTTGCTGCATAGATTTTATGATCTGGCCCACAGGGTAAACGCAAAATGCCATCGTCATCCAGACCTGCACTGGGTACCGTTCTATCAGCAAGTTCGTCTAAACTCCAGGAGTTGGCCTCAGCCACTTTCTCGATAAGAGTCGCCGCGAATTTTTGTACGCCTTTTTGTTTTAGTCGGGTTGCCGCTGCGATGACAACCTGTAACGACACTGGATCTCCTTTGTGCGCAAGCATCTCTAGTAATGCGGAAGCCTGCGAAGTTCTTGAGCCATGATTTTTCAGGAAGTTTCTCACCCTATCCGCCGCGAGGGTTGCAGGTGTGTGACTTGCCAGCGCGAGTAATCCTTTTGTCGCTGCGCCGCTATTGAGATAGTTTGACATAAACTCCCGTTTTAGGTCTGCGTAGGCCTTCTCCTCAGTATATTCCTTATACCACTTCTTCATACTGTTATAGCGATTGGTTGCATTCTGTTTCGCATAGGCGTTGCCTTCCTGCTCCGAAGGCTGTTCGGTATCATAGTTATACCAACTATCTAAAATCCAAGTTGAAAAGTGTTCTGCATCTTGCGGATTCAGGCGATCAAGATAAATATCAAAGAGTGCATTTCCTCCGGGTTGTTTTAATTTTACCGCAAGAAAGATCCACCACTTAAGCACTTCATTCGGGACAGCTCGATTTGAGGGGTAACGCAGTTTGGGCAGATGATCGAGGTTTAGCCATGCAAGTTTATCCAGTTTGGCTTTTTTAAGACCGGCTTCTGCCTCTTCGAGCAGCGCTTTCGGTCCAACGAATCCAGTCAAATCCTCTCCAAGTGTGTCTAATGTGGTGAGGAGCGCAGCTTTAGTCACCTCAGATTTCTCTTTTTTCAACCGCGCTTTGAGTGCTGGAATACCTTCTACGTAGTGCCTTGCTGTAATCCATTCGGCAGCACCTGCACGAACAGCCTGACGAGAGTCATTGAGCAATGCCAATATATGATCATCCACCGCTGGTGCATTCGCCAGCATCTCGCGTGCTTCGGCTCTCCCGGCTTTTGTTTCACCGGTTGCGGCTTCAAGTAGCTGGCCAAAATATCGCGATGGCGTCTTCGGAAGCCGATATAGCACTTTAATCGCGCCTACGCGGCTAAGCTTTATCTCTGTTTGGGGTTTTAGCCCAAATGCCTCGTCGATCACATCAAAACTTTGTGCCAGATAGGGCCACACAGCATCGGATGGTACATTATCGAGATTGGGCTCCATGTAGGCGTAATCGTCTTGAATCACAGAGCG
This sequence comes from Candidatus Thiodiazotropha sp. AKAK2, assembly GCF_058244685.1. Classification (NCBI taxonomy): domain Bacteria; kingdom Pseudomonadati; phylum Pseudomonadota; class Gammaproteobacteria; order Chromatiales; family Sedimenticolaceae; genus Candidatus Thiodiazotropha; species Candidatus Thiodiazotropha sp. AKAK2. The sequence continues at coordinate 11,772 of NZ_JBSYOP010000017.1, forward strand.
CAGTAGGTCACCTGCTTGTACATTTCTCGTTATTCGGTTTGATCCATAGCCAAACCAGTTTTCAGATTCCATCTCGACATCGATCGCTTCAAGATTTCGAAGATCACCATTCGGACCATTGATAAAATCGCGTATTATGTCCACAAATGGCCCTTGTCCATAAGGTGATAACGCAGCATAGGCACTTTGCGTCGTTTTGACAGCTAATCGAAGCGCGGTTTTTTGTGGCAGTTTTGCCAGCGCGTTACGGGACCACTGTTCACCCGATCCGCGGGATAGAAAATAAATTAACGCCTGATTGGCTTTGTTGTTGGGTCGTCCTGCTTGATTAAAAAACGCAAGCGCTGTATCTGAGAGATTTTCTTTCAACAATGGCAGCCGATAGCTATATCCAGACTTTTTATTTTCTTCATTCTGTTTTTTTATTCGATTATTTTCTTCCTGAATTATCTTTACCAGATGAATACGGTCATCTTGTCCAAATTTTGGGTTGTCTCCATCGGGAATCGTTCCGAGCTCAGGTATCTCAACAACAGTTCCATCGATAGCTTGATATTGCTTGTTATTGTCGCTGTCTGGTGACTCAGTTTTGACGTGTTTGGAGACTGTCATCGCCGCATCAATAGCGGCCACGATTCGGGCGGTTTTTTCCTTCTCTTTGTGGGAGTGTAAGGCTTGCAATGCCTGTTCCGTCCCTAGCTTGGCAAGTAACTCAACCATACCTGCACGCATTGATACGTTACCTTTATCCAAAAGTTCAATGGCTTTGGGTTCAAGATAGCCCGTATCGAATGTACTTATCAGTGATATCGCCGCCTCTCGTACTGCTTTGGAATTGTCACCGGCAAGTTCGACTATAAAATCCCGGTATTCCGGTGTGTCCGCCAAACCGCATCGATGTAGTTCCTGAATCAGATTGGATCGTGAGATTGCATGAATTCGTCGACCTGCATCTATGGTTTCCTTGGGATAGGTTTTGAGTAGTGGTTTAACGTCAATGGCTTGACGATAGAGATCGCCAGTAATGGAACTCCATTGTCCATTTTCATGGAATAAAACATCGACCAGGTCGACAAGCGTCCCACCAAAAGACAAGGTGATATCCTGCGCCGTTGCAAGCGTCAGCCCGCTCTCACGAATCTTTTCAGGCTGTGCTGGCCAAGTATTGATGCTCTTTTTGATTCCTTCAAACACTTCAGAAAAGAAGACTCTTACCAATCGGCTAGCCTTGCTGCTGCCCGCACAATTATCAGGAATATCTTTGAGAGAGGCTGATAAGACTTCGGTGTATCGATTTGCAAATTCGACGTCGTAAGGCGCGTGTTGCGCCAACAGCTGTCGGCGACTCCTGGTGGCTGAATTGTGATCTAGATAAGTCTTGCACACTTCCAACTCTGACCCGGTACAACCGTTCGATAGCGTGGACAAAACGGTCTCATGCTTGCCATCGATAATATAGTCGATAGCCTTTTGATCCAGGCCAGATTGGACAGCATTGAGCCGTTTCATGTCCGCAGTCACTGTCTTGGTCCGCGGGTCTACCGCACGCTTAAGTTTGTTAAAAATATTCACTGAATCCTACTTCCATTGTTAATGCAATTTTTAAATTCCGATCAATAGGTTTTCCAAACTCGGGGCTTGATTAGGAGACACATGGTATTTAGTGATCTCTTGTTGGCTCAAGGGACAAGGTCATATCTTCACATCTCAGTGTAAAGGTTTAGTGAAAATCCACCCCGTCCAGAAAATGTGCCGCATCCACGGTGAGCACATTGGTATAGATCTCCGTACTGTCCACAGAGCGATGCCCCAATAACTGACTCACCACTTTCAAAGGCCGCCCATGTAATAAGAGGTGCACCGCAAAGGCGTGCCTGAATGTGTGGCAGCTGATCCGAAAATCCGCCCCCCCTACGCGCTCCACCAGGCTGTTGATATGCCGGTTGACCGTCTGCCGCGCCATCGGAAAGATTCTTTCAGACTTTCTAAACCGTCCCGCATACAAGCGACTGTGGCGTCAACCCCGTCAATAGAGAGATCAATAAGCCCAAGTAACTTGATCTCTTACCATGGCATTCAACATGGTAATAAACTACCGCATACAGGCAGTTAATGCCACCTTCTTATGTTTACCCTGTGCAACGAGCTGTCGGTAGAAAGCCCGAATGATGGGATTGCATTGAGTTGCACTCAGGGTGGCCATGTAGAGTGTCGTACGCACACCCGCTCTGCCGCCTTTGATTCGTCGCTTGCCCCGTGATTTACCACTGTCGCGATTGATGGGTGCCACACCGACCAGGGCGGCTACCTGCTTACTGCTCATAGATCCCATCTCTGGCAAATCGGCCAGCAGAGTATATGCCAGTGTTTCACCTACACCCGGGGCTGACATTAAGATCGATTTCCGTTCAGCCCACTCAGCCTGTTTTTCGATGACGTCGTTGAGTCTCTTCTCTATTCGCTGAATCTCCGCGTCCAGTGTTCGTAGTATTCGTCGGCAGGAGGCTTCAAAGGTCTTGCCCATGATCTGTAACCGATTGAGTTCCTGGGTACGCATCTCCATGATTTGTCGACGCCGGGCTATTAAGTCTTTGATTATCTGTAGATTACGACTGACTTTTGGCGTTGGATTCGGCTGGATGACGGCGGCATATTCGGCAATCACCCGGGCATCGATCTTGTCGGTCTTGGCCAGCTGTTCAATGGCACCGGCATAGCGACGTACCGACATGGGTTTGACGATACAGACGGGTAGAGCCTTTTGGTAGGCTGCCGTCGCCAGGGCCAACTGGTAGCGCCCTGTGGCCTCCATGACTAGGCGTTTTACCCGGTAGTGGGCGAGACGCTTGAGTATTCGCTGGATCCCTTCAGGCGAATTCTCTTCCTGCCAGTGGACATCTTTTTCATAAATGTGGATATCGAGCATCCATTTACCTACATCGACACCGACATTCACACGGGATTTTCTCTTTTTAAGGTTTGTCATCTGCACTCACCCTTGCTAAATTCGGGCTTGAAGCCCATTCGACTGTTCGAGATAAATCGGGTCGGTTCAGTGCCCCTGCTTGTTAACGGTCTTCAAGACCTGTGCATCATCGGGCTACTGAACCGGTAACTTGCTGCTACAAGTTACGGGCTTCATTTTATCAGCTCTCCACTTAGAGGCAGGGATTAGCTATCAGTGCATCAATTCAACCATACAAGCACTTAAAAATCGCTCGTGCCTCGCATGGACGCACACTCCGTTCGCGCCAGTTAAGTAATCGTTAATGTCTGCTATGGGTCGGCTACGGTCTATAGCGCTGTACAGTACTTAGATCTGCTTTTGAGTACGAGGCTTCTTGAACCATATTCGTTCAATCTTCTGGTACTGGCCGGAAGCACTCATTCGATGCTCTGAATTGGAGCATACAATCAGCGACGCTGTTGTAATACCGATAGCTCAGCAATCCCGGATTGGTCTGGTGTCAGCTTCCTTCCGTAGTAGGCAGGCATCTCAGGGCGCTCCCAATCCCCCGCGAGCATAACCCGGCCGATATCGATGCCGGCGGCCAGCAGGTCCTGGCAGGCCCCGATCCGGCAGGCGTGCCCGCTGAATCCCCGCGCATCCCGGCCGGCCGCCTGGGCCATCCGTTGTACGGCCCGATTCACCCCCTTGGTACTGATCGGCGCCTCGAGGACATCGCCGCTCTTCGTCACCCCCCGGAAGATCACTCCCTGTGTGATGCTGGCGAGCGCGCACCAGGCCTCAATGGCGGCCGCCGTGGTCTCGTGTATGAACTTGGTTTTCACGACCCCCTGCTGTGCGGTTGAACGCTTCTTGGACCGGATGACTCGCATCCGGTAACCGTTGCGATCCTGGCTCAGCCCCTCAATGGTCAAACGTTGTACCTCTGAGGCACGGAGCAGGCAATCGTACATCACCCGCAGCAGGGCGTTATCGCGCACGGCCCGAGTGCCCTCCCCCAGGTTGGTCAGCCCGATGCTCAAGGTCTTCCAGCGCAGGCCTTCGGACTGAAGGGGCTCTGAGATATCGTCCCGATAGACCCGCTCAAAGGTCAATGTCACATCCTCGTCGGTGACAGGATTGGCCAGATTGACTGTCTTGTGTGCCTTGGCGATCGAGGCCAAGTAGCGACGCACCGTCGACTTGGCCTTGATCTCGGCTTGGTCGACAACGAAGTCGGCCACCGCCCGGGGTGTCGTCGGCAGGACCGGCAGTTCCCGAGCCCGGCACCACTCGAAGAACAATCGGAGATCCCCGCACAGGGCCCGGTAGGAGTCGTCCGATATCGCCCCCCAGGCCTTGGCCAGGTAACGGAACAGCTGCACCTTGGCCGCCCACTGACCGGGGATCTCCCTGTCCTCCGGCGCCGGCCAGTGGGGACTGAGCCGCTCCCAGGCAGGACAAGTAGGTAGCTGGTCCCGAGGGAGTTCAATCAGGGTCGCGACCGAAGCAAGCAGTTCGTTCATGGGGCCTCCGGGTGGTAAATGCCGGCCGCCGCCCCTCCGGGAGGGTCTCGGTGATTCAGAAAACCAGGATAGGGCAAAAACTGCTTTTTATCCATCTGATAATGGGAGTTATCAGACATATAGGCTTAAAATAATATCACATGATATTATTAAAATATCGAATATCTGATACTATATAGTACATATAGAACTTTTTGATCTCACTTTATAAAATGAGCCACACCATGCACCCTGCTCCCGAGACACAGACCGACACCCTCAAAACCGCCGACCAGGTCGCCCTCGCCGCCCACAAACTGCTCCGCCAAGGGCAAGGCCAAGCGATCACCCAACGCAAGATCTATGAGGCCATCGGCAACCGGGGCTCCATGAAAACCATCCAGCAGGCCCTGGGGGATTTTTGGGCCGACCTGGGGACCCACCTACAGCAGCTGGAGTACCTGCAGGGATTTCCACCCGAAGCCCTCACCCCCCTCCTGGAGGCCTTCGCCGGGATCCGCGCCCAGGCCGAAGCCCAGGCTCGATCGAATTACGAATCCGATACCCAAATGGCCCGTGAAGCGGTAGAGACCGCTATAACCGAACGACGCGCCGCCCTGGAGGCCCTGGAAACCGCCAAGGCAGAGATCCAAACCCTGCAACATCAGATTGAGCAGCTGGTGGAAAAACGCGATACCCTGCAGCAGCAACTGATCTCAGAGACCGATCGGCGCCAAGCGCTTGAGGCGCAAATCCCCACCCTCCATGAAGAGTTCCGGGTACGCCTGGAACAGGCCGAAAGCCAAACACAGCGTGCACAGATGGCCTTACGCAAGGAAGAGGAGCGCCACCAAGCCACCGAGCACCGACTGACCACGCTTTATGACCAGGAGCGTACTGCACGAGCACAGGAGCGTGTCGAAGCGGAGAAAACACAACAAACTTTGCAGATGAAGCTTGAGAATCTCAACCAAAGCTTCCTGGAGGCGAAACAGGCCAGTACCGAGCGCGCCAGTGAGCTGAGTCAAGAGGTCGCTCGACGCGCTGGCCAGGTCGAGCAGCTGGAGACCGCCTATCAGCAGCAGCAGACTCAACTGGCGTCTGTACAAGCCGAACGTGCCGAGCTCGCAGCAGCCCTGGCAACTGAACAGGCAGAGCGTCGGCATGACCAGCACCGACACGACGATTTGGAGCAAGCCTGCGCTAAACTGGAAACAGAGTGTCAGCAAAAGACCAAAGCCATCGAGAAACTCACCAAGCAGGTTGCTAAACTACCCAAGAAGGCGAAATAGATGGCCCTCCCTACCCTACCCTCCACCACAGACCCCACCGCTGGCCAGCTGCGAAATGTACCGGTCGACAAGATCAAGCGCGGTCGCTGGCAACCGCGACGACATTTTGATCCGGAAGCCCTGGCGGAGCTCACTGAAAGCATTGAGCAGCAAGGGGTGATTCAGCCGGTCGTGCTGCGATTCGACAAAACCGATGGGCAGTACGAACTCATTGCCGGAGAACGCCGCTGGCGCGCCTCGATGCAAGCCTACCTGCATGAGATCCCGGCTATCGTGCGAAACGATCTCACGCTCGCACAAGCCTGCGCTATGTCCCTGATCGAAAATGTCCAGCGTGAGGATCTGTCTGCGATCGAGGAGGCGCTCGGACTCCAACGACTGATTGAGGAGTTCAAGCTAACCCATCAGGAGGCAGCTCAATCAGTAGGTAAATCTCGGTCTCATCTGACCAATCTTCTCCGCTTGCTCGAGCTCTCCGAGCCAGTGCAAGCGCTCGTTGATAAAAAGAAGCTAGATGTGGGGCACGCCAAGACCCTACTCCCTCTACCCAGCCGGTACCAGATCGAGCTGGCCACAATGGCCATTCAGCGGGAATGGTCAGTCAAGGTACTGACAGAGCGCGTCAATGACATCAAGGCGATTTTATCCGGTCAGGCCAGTCGAACGGCACAACCGGATCGGGATCCCAACATCGATCGACTGGAACGGTTACTCAGTGAAAAATACTGCCTGCCCTGTCAGGTGACGTTTTCAGACAGCCAGGCCAAAGGCCGAGTGACGCTGACCTATCACTCCCTGGAAGAGCTGCAGGGGTTGCTGGAAAGTTGGGGGATTGATAAAAACTGACCATCTTAAGCCAGATTTTAGCCGCAGAGGCTCATGGATTGAGCCTCTCCATAAATATAATCGATGGTGAGAAATGCGAATTGAAGATCTTCAACATGATGAAATATTGGGTTAATAAGCAAAAGCGTCGCTACTATCGCGTCCATATGGACCGAGATCTCCTGGGAGATCTTACCCTCACCCGATCCTGGGGGAGTCTGGACAGTCGGTTGGGTCGAATTCAAAACGAGCTCATCTCGGATCTCAAACAGGGACGAAAAATCCTCGATGAGATCGGCAAATTACGAGTCCGTCATGGCTATATCGTCGCTCGAGGTTGATCGACTGATCAGATGAACAGCCGGCGTAGTTGCCCCCAGATGATTCGGAAAGGATGCGTTTCCATCCAGTGTTGGGTTTCCTTCAGGGATGATACCGCATGTTCTAGGGTATCGGTCTTTTCAATCATCTCATAAGCAAATGCATTGAGTGAGTATTCATTAATATTCTTAAGGGACTCTCGGAGAATCTGCCAGTAAAACCGCCTCATAGGAGTTTGCAAATTGGACTGTTCGTACATTATTGACTGGCTGATGATGCAAGATTGGGAGGCTTTAACTGGCATTGCAAGTGTTGTTATTGCACTTTGCGTTCTAGTGTTCACTGTATGGGCAGGATGGCGTACCCACGTACATAACAAGCTTTCAGTTAAGCCTCATCTAACCACATGGACATCAAGATGGCCAGAACAACAGAAATACAGTATACAGCTTGTCAACAATGGATTGGGTCCTGCTCTCATTAAGCGTTTTGTTGTCAGACTAGATAATAACGTTATAAAGGGAAAAGGTACGGAACCTCTGGATAGTGTAATCAGGGCATTGTTTACTGGCGATAAGTATAAATGTAAAACAGGTCTGCTTGATACAGGTTATTCGATGCCAGCTAATGAAGAAAAGACTATCGTCGATATACAGTTCTTGGAGCCTAATACCATTACACCAGATGAGCTCGAAGAAAAACTGAGTAGATGTGAGTTGGAAATTCAATATACAAGCTTCTATAACGATAAATTTTCTTTCATATCTAATCAAAACAATCAGTAGCGACTGGGCTGGTTTTAGTTGGAAACTTGCTTGGATTGGGTATGGGTTACACTAGGTGGTGTGCCGATGGGCGTTTTTGTAACTCCTTTCCCGGGTTACACCAGGCCCGGCATCGAGGGCGGGATCTGTGCCCCATCTGTATTTGAGGTCCGGCCGGGAAAAGCGTTGAATATAGCCACTTCACGCTTAACTTAATGGAATACAGTGAAATTATTAGTCTCCAGCCTGTAGCGATTCCTGAAGAATCACTTTGCTACAATGCAAAGTATTACTAATTAATTCATTGAGATATGGTTGCTTTTGGCGGATATGGTAGGAATCCCGGCCAACCCTCTATCTGGATCTCCTGCTACAGGTCGTGTCTCATGTACCAGCATTGCATGGCTGGGTCTAATACGAAATGTCTCAAGATAAGCCGGATCTCCATAAATAGCTTCGTCATAAGTAATAGGGTAGACATTCTTGTATTTATCACTAAGTTCACTCAATACTTTCACAATTTCAGTTACACGAACTGACAATTTGTCCTTACACTCATCTGGGCCGGACTCCCGCTGAATTGTGATACCGCCCTTGTGCAAACAATGAGACAGAAAATGAGCGCAGTCGCTCCGATTCACACCCTGAAAGTAGACGCCGCAGCTGTTCTTCTTCTGAGAGCAATACTTTTTTGCATACCGGATCGCTTCAAGATTTTTATATTTAATGTGAGGAATCCCGCCAATCTCCATCTTATCTCTGGATTCAATCAAGACGGTTTCAAAACGATACCACACTTCAACATGATCAAAGCGATCATCTTTTAAGCCAGAAGACTCACCTCGTTTTTCGTAATCTTCAGCCGCAATAGTTACCGACCCTGTTACAATCATTTTTCCTTGTCTCCATGTATGAAATCCACTTGAAAGATTTCTTCGAAACCGTCGCGGGAGCTAATGAAATGTATGATTTTGTAGTAATCCCCTGCCTCAAAGTCTGTTACATATTCTGATATCGGACCGGACCAAATTTCTCGGCCATTTAGTAAGTGTTTTACACCATTCTTTATGTAACTCATGCGCTCAATGACGGTATAACTTCCCATTTTCTGCTGAGTGGTTTGAATCTGACTCAGCACATCAGTGCCTGAAAGGGTTCGAATAACATTTTCATCTGTATCTTCGATATTAATGTAATCCAAGTTAGGTACTACATGCCCCGGAAACTCTACAATATCAGTTTGGAAGCGGAAGTTGTCTCCGAAATCATTGTTCTGGATCACTTGAATAGTTGAGAATACGCTTTGGAAACCACCAAAGACTGTTAGGCGCTGATCTTCTGAATTCCGAATTGTCCATCTACCATCAACACGTCTACCAAGGTCATCATATGCTTCCTCAATAATCCACTGAGCATTGTAGGAAATCCATCCTTTATTATTTTCGGAGTACCTAAACCGAATGGGATCAACCAGCGGTTGCATCATTGCCTTGTATTTATCGAGAAAAAGTTCCGTCTTCAGTAGTTTATCAATGATTTTTTCTGGTTCTTTTTCTCGGTACAGATCGATAGCCTCACTCAGATAGGCGACCGCACTAAGGTCCAATCGTTTGTTATCCGCAGCTGACCCAGAGAATTTATTGACATCCATATCGTCCTGTATGGTTAGATACAGATCATCATCCTCTTTCGGGGCATATTTGAAATCAAGGTGATACGACCAAGCTCCTTCAAGAGGGTTATCCTTATATCGATCGTAGACAAATCTGTGCGATAAAGCAACTGGATCATCAGGGTGCTCCCGACTTGGTCGTGAAATACCTGAGAATTTCACATCGAAAGGAAATGGTTCTATCAACTGGATCCAGTAGGACTCCTCAATACCTGAAGGGTCAGTCTGAATGGAATGCTCAATATGAGTGATAGATAGCTTGAACTGATCATTTGGTGCGGGATCAACTTCACCCCTCTCATTTTTCATATCGGTGACCATCACAAGTCTACCGTTTTGAATCTTGCCGGGCTTAACCACTATCTCGGTTTTACTTGTCCTTTTATCGGCAAGATCCACGAACAACCTGTGTTCCCCAATCGTAGCTTCAGAACCATCAACCTTGAACAGTGCAGCGCCATCAAGCAGGTAATAGTTGTTGAGGTTTTCCTGTAAATGGTTTGTCAACTCTCGAATGATGCTTGGATTTAAGCTGGGTCTAGAATCAGTTGATCCCAATTCACGCTGATACAAATATGCTGCTGACAAATAGCTTGCCATATTTTCCTTTCGATTAAGCAACTTGTTCAATCCTGTCAGACTTCGTTTTTTGATAAGGTGATAATACTCTGGCTGCATGAATGTCTCGTATGCTGCCAGTACATTTCTAAGTGATGCCTCCATATCAACATTCGAGAAACTGGTCTTTACCTTCTCATTGCCCACTCTCTGCTCATAAGTACCCGTCCATTTATTGTTAAGAACTGGCTTAAAGAGATGTTCCACCTCATTCTTAATGCCTCTCTCCTGGGTAAGTGAAAGTTGAGAGCTCAACACTTTCTCTGTGTTAATAGCCCAGGAAACAATACGCCCTTGAGCAGGATCCAGCCCCTTACCAAAATAGACTTTGTCATTAAGAGATTTATTCATCTGCAAAAGAACATAATCAGGAATAGAAATAGAGGTTACTGCCTGACGAACATTCCTAAAAGGATTGAGCTTCTCGTCTATGATATCGTCACGCGGCAGAGCGTTTTCCAAGACAAGCTCATCAGGACGTTTTAGTTCGATACTCAAATGAATGGGCACAAATGGTTCATCCACAGCCAATTTATCCAAGTCACCCTTGTCAATAGCCACCTCATGAGAGAATGAACCAGAATCTGCATTAGTATTTATTTCGTGCCGATCAAAGTGAATAACTTTATTTGCAGTTCCATCATATTGGACTCGATAGTAAGTACTGATATCGATTTGTTCCGATACAAACAATGTCTCCGACTGGACGAATTCGACGTATTCTGTGATAAGCCTAACAAGATGACTATCTAAGTCATGTTTTCCTACAGGCCGGTCGTTTAGCAAAAGGCGAATAGACGCCGATTGTTCTTTTCGACTTAACAAGTCTTCCATCTGATGCTTAACTCGCTGAAGATCCTGCAACACACCAGCTATCCTTCCATCGTTCTCATCAGTTTCAAGAGATATTTCAGACCCCAAGTAGCGAGACCTAAGCTTCCTGTTTAATTTTTCCAGTTGACTATCATTAAGCTCTACACTTTCATCGACCCTCACTTCGCCGGAACCACTGACCTCATGATTAGTTCTAAGATTAATCAAACCTTCAGAGATTAGTAGATTAGTTACCAGTTCATTAAAATCGAAGCAGAATTGGAGATTCAGTTCGTGTCTGTCATCATTAAAAGAAATACGAAATTTGAAGTCCGGCCATTCTCTGACCGGCACCAACTTGTCAGTGTATTTTTTATGAAATGGCAAGCTTGAGACTGGTTTATTAAACAGACGTTCGCCGTGTCCGTTTCGCCAATTGAATGCCATTTGAACTTCCAACCCAATATGCGCATAAGGATTGTGTTCGATGGGTTTACCAGCTTCATCGAAATTTGCCATAATTGGACTGGAATGCATATAGCACAGTTTGGTTGGGTCCTCGGCGCTGTTAGGTGGAATCGACACAGTCCGATCAGCCTTCAACTCAAAGTCTCCACACTTCAGGCTGTATTCAAGCAATGAAAAATCCTCACGAAGCGAATAGACATCGGCCTCAGTCGATTGACTCGGTTTGTAATCCAATCGGAATCCGATTGCGTCGGCCGGCATTCGCGGCACATAATCTTGAACTAGTCGGCCTTCCACAATTACTTCAGCAAAATAGGGTATCTCATTTTCTTCAAGAACCACGGTACTATCAGAAAATCGGAAAAAGTTTTGAAAACTTCTCTTGTTATTGTGCTCAAAATACGAGAATAAAAGTTCGAGCGCTTTGTCTTCTTTCTCCAAGAATTTCAAGCTACTGGTAGAATCACCTTCCAATTCTATGAAGTAACCTCCGTTATTAGTCAACGTGGCATCTCTTAGGATCTCCATAAATAGCTTGGGATCCTCAGAGAAACGAGCTGCTCCGGTCAACCCGGATTTCAAGGAAATGGCATCTATACGCTTTGTCTGAAGCGGTGGCCGTGTAGCGCGAGACAGATTGTTCCGGTAGATCACAAAATCCACCTGTGGAATAGAGGCCTCATCAATTCCGAGAATTTGCAGCGACAAGGATTCAAATCGTATATCGCTTAAGGCTATTTGCCTCAGAATTCTAGAGTTCTCCGCATCGCCGCCATTAATTTCAAACAGCACGAGCTCTTTATCAGCATCCGTAACATGGTTGCCATAAATCCTGATATTAGTGGCGCTTAAGTAATTATGGGTAATCGGAGCTGGATCCCCTTCCCTGGCTTCCTCTCTTTCCTCGCATACTCGCAACTTAGCATCTACTTCTTCGGTAACGATACTTTCCGGGAATGGGTAGTAGACCACTCCGTCAATGGTACGAGCGGCATTCTTGTTGACGGAAAACTCTGCCCCTTTCAACTCGAGTTCTTCTTTTATCTGATAAACCCTGCCAAGGAGTTCTTTCAGATATGTTTTCTCTCTCGTGAATGCTTTCTCTAACGCCTCTAGATTCGCTCTTTCCACTGTGATTGTACCGGCCTGGTCGCCAAGTGCCAGCGAAAACTCTTTGGCACTAAGCACATCAGATGTAGCGTTCTTGTAGACCTGCCTGGCAGGGATGGAAGCCGAAAGGTCTGAGTGCAGTGGCAAACGAAGTCCTGATTCAAGGAAGTAATATATGGAGCCTTCAAGCTGGTAATAGTCAATGTCCTTCAGAGTTCTTAAATCCATGTTTATTTCCTTAGCTTTTTCGTAAACAAAGGCGAAAAAGTTATCTAGCCAGACCTTAAGAAATTGGTTCTTATCCATTGGATCGGGCAAACTGATATGATCGTCGGAAACTATCCTTCGCACATACGAATTGATAAACTGGAATTGAATGGCTTCCCGTAGTCCCTCGGTCACTTCTGCTTCCAGGAGTTGTCCATCTAGATATATTCCTGGCACCATTGGAATTTGAATTCTTGATACATCGTCAGATTCAAACTCCGTAGTAATCGGTACCAGAATCCAGGTAAATTCATCGTGAAACGGGAAGTTGTTCGGAATATAGTTATTTACCAAGTCATCCTCTATGAGAGCAAATCGCTCCACAATAGCCTTTAGCGGATTCCCTGGCACAGTCGAACCATTAAGAGAAATTTCTTTGCTATACCTTATTTCCCCACTGTCATTATTGGATTCGGTCAGCAAAGCAACCCCATGATAGACTCTGGCCACAGGATCACCACTACTGTTTTCTCGAACACTCAGATCAGGAAGATAAACCACTTCCAGGGCCAATTTCTCCCGCTGGGTTTGCAATTGCTCGATTTTTTTCCACTCTGCTTTAGTGATCGGTGCAAGCAATGGCTGCTCATCTCCACCGAGAGTAAAGGTATAGTGAATCCTTGTTCGGAAACTGAAACACTTAGTGATTTTTACAAAGCCTAGCTTAATTCTTATACACGCCCTGACTGAAATATTACCACCGGCAGAGATCCTTGCTGCCGGACCACTCGATGCAAGTGTAATCACAGCAAACACTTCTAACCATACGTGCACTCCTCCACTTACGATCCCGAAATCGACGCGACCGTAAACTTCAAGAATTATCCCAACACGGCCACGTATACGGAATTCCTTGGGCGGTAATTCTCCAGCTTTAAAACACCCAGTGCCAACCAGTAGTCCATAAACGGTGATAGAGGCACCTGCACGAAGCGGACCCTTTCGAATCTCGCGGCCAATACCGACACGCATTGCCATCCCATATTCCAACGCCCGTAGTCCTCCGCAAAAGGAATCTACCGCTTTGGTATTGGAAAAATAGAAGCCGCCTTTACCTATGAAAATTGCTATTTGTGCTACAGCTGAATCATTGTAATCAGATTGATAAGCACCTACTGTCGGGAATCCCAAATCAAATTTAAAACCGCCGTTGCTATAGCAGTCAAAGCCCAAATTGGGGAAAGTAATATCTACTGCTCCAAAATTCCAGTTTCGCAGGTGATCTGGAAGCTCCAGTTTAGTGTGCCAAACCCCGACGTTGTCGTTGATCTTGTTGTATACCGCTTGGAAGGTAAATAACTCAATGACATGAATGCGCATGGCGTATAACCGAGGGTCCAGAAAGACAAACTTCAGGTCGAAGTAGTCGTCAAGCTCCAAATGCGCCCCGATCAGCCAGTTAAGGTCTATGTTAAAGAGGTCGTCCGAAACATTTTTATATCCACAATCCAGCTTGATTAGATTATCTTTAATCCGATCAGCAACTTCGTCCACAGTTTTCAGATCACCTTTTGCAAGCTGATCAGGTGAAAGCCCTACGCGTTGACCTAGTGCAAGATACTTGAGCAAATCATTCTGAATGTTTTCCAACATAATCAGCCAACCGATATCCTTGCTTTTATAGACATCTGTGAATATAGCACCGCTTAGTTCTCCAAATCTCTGCCCTAGTAGATTAAACCAACACTGTTGGAGTTTTAAAAAGAATCGGGTACGATTGTTACGGTCGGTATATTGACATATGGTGATGTCTTCAACTTCCATACCTATTACGTCAAACAGGTTGAAATTAAGACTAGTGGTGAAACCCTGAAACTTGAATCCTACGCAAAGCCCTCTATTAGAACCATCCTGGTACCAGCCGATAAAGACATTCGCGCGAAAGTTTTCCAAGGCAGCTAAAGCACCTAGCGATCCAAGATCAAGATCAAATACAAACCCTATTGAATTGGCTATACGGCCTTTGCCAAAAATTTCATAAAACCCCAACCCCTTTGCAGACTTGTAGAGAAAGGAGTTATAACGCAACGGGAAACTAGACAAAAACGAATCTCCATCAAGAGAAGGAATCTTCATTTTAAATTGTATACGAGAAAAATCAGGCAGCATTGAACCACCTGTTGAACCGAAGTCAAATCCTAAATGTTCAAAGCTTATGTTTTGAGGTAAATAGTTACCAAAATCAACACCTGGATTTGAATCTAAGTTAAATTCCAGCAAGCCTTTAAAATCAAGCTTCGTTTTATTCTCTTGCCCATTGTAAGTGAGGGTAGCACCTTCAAAGATAATCTTACTAATGAGAGAGTCAAACTTAAATACTATAGGATCCCCTTCGATGTTAAACACATAAGAGTCATTCTTAGCACTATACTGCCCTTTGATAACAAACTCTCGGAATTTCCCTTTTTCATCCAGGAGAGTTCTAATACCTAACTTGATACTACACTCCATCCGGACGATTCTTGAACCGGTAAAGAGTGCATTTAGGCTCAGGAGTTCAAAGTCAAAGTCTTTACTTTTGTCGAGCGCCCCGAAAGGATTTTTGTAATCGATTGCCGCGTAGCACTTGGCCGGATTCTCTTCATTGTTCTTATCGTCAACAGATGTGCCAAATGCTAGATAGGAAGCCTTGAACCCTGCTTTTGGAATAAATGGCTGTAGAATTTTGGGTACAGACTTCTCCTCCAAGGGTATGTCCATAACCATAACGCCTTTCCACGAGGGCTGATTGAATACCTCGCTATGTTCTGATGCTGCCATTGCAGCAACCTTGGCACCCCGCTGCCGCCACTGTTCCTGTAGAAAATCACGTTCCTCGTGCGAATCGAACAGAGTCTTGATGTGATGATTAGTCCAATGTTCAGTCCCCTCAGCTTTAAAGGAAGTTGCGAATGATATGTTCCCATAATTTAACAAGAGCAGAGGCTGAAACCCTTTGTTAAGGAAATCAAATTCCCAGTCTGAAAAATTGAAAAGTCCGACACCTTTTACCGGCCCAAGCATTGCTGGAGCAAAGACAAGAAAAACACCGTCTTTTTCAAGTGCACGGACCAACTTTACCCATTTAGTATTTTCATCGAAGACTATTTCAAACTTCGATTGAGTCTTATTTTCTTGGGTAAACGTATAGCTAATTGCCTGATTACCTATAAAACGTGCTTTTATCCCTTTTGAGGTGATGACCTCACGCTCACTAGTTCGCTCAAGATGAATAAAATCTGCCTTTGATAAAGCGCCATATCGGAGGTCTTCCAGCACATCCTGTTCAAACTGAAGGTTATCTTTACTCAAATACGGAAGCAAGCCGAAGGGTGAACCAGCTGCATTGGCAACCCTAGGAAGAAACGGTGTGCTGGTATTTCGATTGTAATAGGCCTTGTTCTGACCGGCTTGATAAAAATTCCGTATACCTCCATTCTCCTTCGGAACGACGCTTATGGCAGAGGCTTTACATTTTTTACCTCCCAGTTCACCTGATACAATATCGGCTTCCGTAATCTCAAACCGAATCACGTCCCCAGGTACCAACTCAATTTTGGATGTGCCTGAATTCAGTAGAACGTCTGTCTTTGTGTGTTCGGCAACTTCCAACTCCCCGACCGGGACAAACCCTAACCCCACCACTTTGTCAAAGATGAGGGTATTAGTCCTCAGATAGTGAAAATCTGATTCACGCCTTGGTCTTTTCCTAGGTTGAAGTCTCAAGCGACTCATAGCTGAAGTAATAAACAGACTGTTTATCGGTCTACTTTCATTAGTGATAGGATAAATGCGGACACCTTCTGGTCCCTTTTTGACCGGATCTATTTCAATAGAGAAATCGAGCAGCTGAAACTGATGCTTATTTTTATCCCTGATGTCATCAAAAACCCCAGAATGATACCGGTATATTATATTGGAATTCTTTTGTTTAAAATATTGAACACCTCCTTTGAAAGCCGTTTCGGATAAACGAGTATCAACCTTTAAAGCGACTCCTCCCTTAGCGCTGCTTGCGAGATCAACAATAACATTTGAAGTGTAAAAATTTTCTCCGTCATCAAGAAAGATTTTGGTCAACTCTAACTCAAAAGTATCTTCTACCGCAGTGACAACACCATCGTTATCAGACTTCAATGAAAAGCCCTGATCCAATATATCTTCATCAACAAATGGTGAAAATGTATTGCCGTCATGCAACAGTCGTACGGCAAAAATCCTTTCAGTAATCTCACTGCCCCAAAGAATGGTGGTTACACCTAGGCGCCAATATCTTTCCATTCTACTTAGAACATCGGAGAGAGAAGACCTTGATTCAGATGACTCAGTAAATATAACTGCACCATTCCATTTTAGAAAATATCGCAAGAGGTCCACACCGTCTTTAATCTCAATGGTGTCATTCGCATTGGTTGGCACAAATAGGTAGATAGGAAGATCATCTTCCTTTAGTAGCTTACCTTTTCCTGTAGACTTTATAATGGTAAATCTCATTTTGATTTCACTCTATCGTAAGGGTGTATGAGCAATTGGTTGTATATTTCGTTGGCGCTGGGACCATCGGGTAAGCCTCGAATTTTTCGACTAATTGAAAAATACCCATCATTCATACGGCGTCTTCGTTCGAGTTCGAATTCACCGTTCCTTTGAATGACATTCAATGTTGATCCATAAGCCAGATAACCTTTGTATTGATCATTCCAACTATCAACTGAAAAGTACGCAGGAAATGTTGGCATAAAGAAAAGTCGTTCATAGAACCCGGGGTACGAGTCTGACTTTAAACGGAACCAACGATCCTGATTACCAAGTTTACGTAATTGCCGAGAAATTTTAGTTGCGGAAGGGTTATCATGATCGAGAATTTTATCGGCTGATCGTAAGTCATCTACTGCTATTAGAGCTACATCTTTTGAGGGCGCTTTGCGGATATCGTCAGGGTTGCGAAGATGTAGAAGCTCAACCCCAGAAAACACAAAAATACGATTACCCTTGAAGAAGCTGAAATCAATCGGGCTATTTCCAATTACAGCACCCTCACCATCACGACTGGTACCATGTGCACTCATTTGATGTGTCATAATTTTCATCATCCCATCAACGTCTTTTGTTAGTTGATAATGAGCAGATAGGCCTAATCCAAAGATTGAATTTCCTTGGTTCGTATCATCGCTAACTATAGGGTTTTGGAAAGAAGTCAATCCAAAACCATCATTGAGAAAATATGAGAACTGATTACGACCAGTTACGTCAAGTGCTTTCCCTGTCAAGTATCCATAGTTATAGAACGTGATACTATTTGGTAAAGGAAGGTTCTCAAAACAGGCATTTATAATAACCTGAGACTGCCCCGCACTTAGCTGCACACTGTTTATTTTAGAATGAAGCGTGCCCGAAATAAAATCTGTAGTGACTACTCGCGAGGAAGTTGACTGAGACTCAACCTCTAATACATTTAGTATACCCCTTAACTGATCAATTACTTTTACGAATTTTTTGTATTCAAAGGTTCCATTCTCATCGTCATATAATAGACTGTAGTTCCAAACCATAAATATGTCGAAATATCCTTCATCGTCAAAATGTCCTTTGAATTGTAAGATGGTTTCAGGTTTATCATACAAGTTATCAATCAAAGTCTCGGTAGACTTACCATGATCGAGTGTTATATTTATTGCAGAAGATGATGTATTTCTATTACTTGGGAGTTTCAAGACAGATATTGATTGGTTATCCCGTCTTAGTTTCCCGCCTTGGTTAACATCAATTAAGGAGGGAGAGAAGACATTAGATGGAGGAACTAGAAATACTTCTTCATGTATCGGGTATTTCATTAATCTGTAACCTGTACAACCAGAAACCACCAACATTACAAATACAATCAAGATCCAAAAGAATATAATTGATAGCTTTTTAGTATGAAAATGATCCATCACAAATTCCCCGTAAGTTTTAACATGCTAAGTTGATTTCAAGTTAATCCTTAATAAAATAATGTAGCCTTATATTAAATATCACACCAAGCCATATATTGCATCTATATAGCTATAACTTGCTATTAGCTTTTAAGCTTTTAGTTAATTGCTTAATTTAAAAATGTCAGTTTAGAATCAACAGTTTTCAATACGGCGAAAATGGGACTTTTCGGACTAAAAAACTGACATGAAGAAGAGGGAGTCTGAATAGTACGAGGCATCCCTTGTCCCTTTATTATTTTAATTAAGTCTATGTCCTGGCCGCGAACAATTCCAGTCTTTTAACTGGGTATTGAATGTCCGCTTCGGGCTGCGGGTTCAACCAGTCGACGCAACACATGCATTAAATCTTTCAGCTAGTGTTTCGTAGTTTAACGTCTTCCTTGGACGTGCATTTAACTGCCTGGCAACAGCATTTAGTTTAGCTTGTGTGTAGCTCGAAAGATCGATTCCTTTAGGGAAATACTGTCTCAATAGTCCATTGGTATTCTCGTTCGAATCACGCTGCCATGGTGACTGAGGATCACAGAAGTATACCTGCATGTCCGTCGCCAATGTAAAGCGCTTGTGTGCAGCCATCTCACTACCCCTGTCCCAAGTAAGTGACTTGTACAGTTCTTGCGGGAGCTTATGAGCTTGCTTTATTAATGCTTTTACAACGGTCTCGCTGTCTTTACTATCGACCTTCACTAGCATCAAGTAGCGAGAATGACGTTCAACGAGCGTCGCAATCTGACTATTGTGACTACCACAGATCAAATCACCTTCCCAGTGACCAGGTACCGCACGGTCCTCTACTGAGGCAGGACGTTCACTAATCGATATAGCGTCTGTGATCTGGCCATGATCTGGTGTCTTCTGAGTATGATGGCGTGACCGACGCATGACTCTTGGTCGTCATAAATACTGTGCGGGTTCCTTTTTCAAGGCACCACGCGCCTGAATATAGAGGCTGCGATAGATGGTTTCGTGTAACACCTGGTAGTTCTCATCATCAGGATAGAAACGTTTGAGCCACCCGGCAATCTGCTCGGGAGCCCACGACGACTGGAGCTTGCTTGCTACGATGCGTGCTAAGGCTCGGTTCTCTACCAGTTTACCGATCTTTGGGCGACGTGCACGCTCCCAGGCTGCCTCATCGGCCTGATTCGCTTGGTAGCTTTGCCGACCACCATTACGTTGTATTTCGCGGCTAATGGTGGATGGCGAACGGCCAAGTGACGAAGCAATCGAGCGAATCGAGAGACCTGTTACCACTGCACGCGATATCTCTTCACGCTCTGCCATGGTGAGTGCCAATCTGGAACGATGGCGGACTGCAGGACGTATACCGCCAGTTTCAGCAAGGATTCTTTCGATTGATGGGTGATGCCGATCAAACAGATTAGCAATCTTTTCCAGGGAGTCCCCTTTCTGCCAGCGCTCCCACATCAATGTACGCTGTTCTTCGGTGTAATGGATTCGTGGTCTTCGTGTCATCAACACACTCCTTCTACCTATGTAGAATGTAGTATGTTGTGTTGACCGATTGAATCCACAGTCGAAAGCGGAAATTCTCTAATACCATTTATTTCCATCTTTCACTTTTTGTACGAATCCCTCAAGCATAATGAAAGCTAGTGTTCAACAAAATTTCCAGACCGAACCCATGGCCATCATGCAGCTATTTCGATTGATACGTGTAATCCTAAACGATGCGCGATATCTACCAGAGTATCCAATCGGAAGTCACTGATTTTTCCCTGGCTCAAGGCACTGACTCGTGGCTGAGTGATGTGCAACAGCTCTGCAGCTTCACTTTGCCTTAGTTTTCTGGATGTTAACTCTTCGTTAATCGCTATTAATAGTGCCGATCTCAATTTTAGGTTTTCAGCCCGAATAGGATCATCTTCCAAGGCATCCCACACACTTTCATATCGGTTTTCTTTGCTCATTTATAAAACCTTTGAACTATTTCTTTAAGCGCTCGTTTAGCTATTTCAATATCGGGCATTGGCGTTTTTTGTGTCTTTTTTCTAAAAGCGTGTAAAACATAATTTGTCTCGTCGAATTTCGCGATATAAATAACACGCCACTGCCCTTCTTGCTGGATGCGAATTTCACGCACTCCTTGTCCGATTGAAGTCATCGGCTTCCAGTCCATGGGTCCAGTCCGTTTTGTACTCTATCCAATTGATGACCCGCCTCACGTTTAATCTCGACAGGAAATTTGCGAATCACTTCTAACGAGCGCCCTACGAATACAATCCCTTTCAAAGTATACTCCTAGATATATAATATACAAGTAACTATATATGGCTGGTGGTTAACTCATTGAAACGATGGAATATAGTGGATCTGTGGTGGTACTAAGCTGCAACAGGTAGCTTTGAATGCATGATCTATCCTTCTGTCCCAAGGGTCTATATAGATAAGTGACATATCAGGGCTGGAATGCCCCAGGACTCCCTGGATCAGTTCTAGGTCATGGCCCTTGCGGTCCAGCCAGGTTGCCAAGCTACGCCGCCCTGAGTGGCTGGATCCCCCATTGACACCTGCCTGCTTGATAAGCTCATGAGCCAAATTCTCAAGAGAACCGCAGACCATTGTCTCTTTTAACTTACCTTCTATATCCCGGTACCGCTTTATGTTAAACGCCAGTTTTTGCCATCGCTTGCCCTTCAGAGAGAGAAACACAGGGCTTTCTGGTGATAAACCACCGTAGGCGCCATCAGGGGACAGCATGACTCGATTCTGAAGTCGCTGCGCCTTGAGGTTACTAAGTGCTTCACGTTGCTGTGGGACCAATATGTAGATTGTTTGAGGCTTGCCGGTTTTGGTGTATTTGGCCGGTATTCTGAATGCCTCCTTCAGGTCCCCAGTCGGGAAATAGATATCTTTGATTGTCAGTTGAGCGGCCTCATTAATACGCAACCCACTGCCAAAGCATCCAGATCAGCGCAACATTTCTTATGCCTGTTTCTCCACGCGATGCTGCCCATAGAATATGAGCAAGCTGCTTGGGTTGTTCGATAATCTGTGCTTGTCCAGATCCGGTAATTATTTCTTTCTTGAGTCGCCTGACGGGCCTGTTTGCTCGCATGGGTCTCCCGCAAATATCACGAATTCAATCATATCGGGATCTGTGATACTGGTAATTTTCAAAGTCCCGATATTACTCAAACCTAGCAAATCCGGGCCTTCATGGGAATATTTCCTGTAGAGAAACCACCTATAAAATATGGCGATGCTCGGTCCATCCCTGTTGGACCGAAGAATTTACAACTCTGTTATCGAAGGCTCTTCAGCTGATCGAACGGACTGCAAACATGCTTGTGATCAGGCGTGATGTGGGTATAAATCATCTTAGCGATGTATCCATGATTTTTACCGGTTCGTCCCCGCGCATGCGGGGAACACTGTTCCAATGCCAAGCTCATCCCGCGTGTCTTGTTCACGGAACAGATCAACGACATCGAGCGCTTTACGACGGTCGCTTTCTGAATGATCTAGCCAGGCAAATGTTGACGACATTGATTACTAGCCCTTTTTAACAATCAGTCTTGTTACAAATCATGTACTTGCACCGCCCCTTGCAATTGCTTTGACTGCTCGACAACCTGTGAATGATGGGTAAACAGGATAACTTGCGTCTTTTCTGCTAATTCAGCCAAAGCATTCAATGCAGCTTGTGAACGTGCATCATCAAAGTCCACCAATACGTCGTCCACAATGAAAGGCATGGGCTCTGCACTTTCCATATATTTTTCGAGAGAGGCCAGACGCAACGCCAGGTAGAGCTGATCCCGCGTCCCTGAGCTCATCCCCTCCACATACACACGCTCTCCCCCTGAGCGAATACCGGCAAGGACAGGCTCATCCTTTTCATTAAAGTCAGTCATGAGCCCATCGAAAGCCCCAAGCGTTAGTGCACAAAAGTGTTCGCTAGCTCGCTTGACCAGCGGACCCTGATTCTCTCTGCGATAACGGTCAATCTGGTCACGCAAGATCTTGCCAGCCAATTTTACCTGCACGTAACGCTCAGCATCTGAACGGATGCTGGCAAGTATTGCCTGAGCCTGATCAGCGAGCAGTGCTGCATGATCGCTGCCATCCATGAGCTCCAGCTCTTTTTCCTCGCGCCCTTTTGTTTCAGCCAATTCTGTCCGCCTGGGTTCGAGCTCATCCTCGATCTTATTGTTCAACTCTGTGATTCGCCCGGGCAGACTATCTGGATCGACACCCTCCGCCTGCACCTCCAGCTCCGCAATGGTGACGCCTTCACCGGCTTCCAGGATCTCTTTCTCAATCGAAGAGATCGTCTCCTTGATTCGAAGATAATCAGCCGAGCGGCGTTCCGCTGCTTCAAGTTGATCATGGGTGTCACATTTTGCTTCTACACATAATGCATCAAGCCGATCCGTCATGGTCTGGATAGATGCGTTCGAATCCTGTATTTCCTGCGTCGCCTGTTCAATCTGTTCTTCAATCTGTTGCCGCTTTGTCTGTCTTGATCGGTTTTCCGATAACAGTGAGTTGAGACGTACGACGGCATCATCCGCGGGCAAATCCACCAGTTCCGGAGCAATCGTGGCGACCAAGGCCTCTACCTGGCCGCCGAACGCCGCAACGTCTTCGTCGATGGCATTGATCCGTATTCGCAGTTTTTCTGCTTCGCTCTGTTTCGAGAACAATGCTCTGAGGTGTTCAATGAAATCATCAACTTCCGATGGTGAGCTCTCGGCTCGCAGACCAAGGCTCTGTATCAGATCACTCCACTGCGCCTTCCATTTATCAAGTGCCTCTGTTGCCAATCGATGCTCATCGCTCAACGATTCAACATCGGCTTCCCGGTCATTGACCTCCTTACGCAGTAAATCGTGTTTTCGTTTGGATTCATCAAGCTGACTGGCTAACGTTTCGCATTCCAGGAGTACAGTTTCAAGCTCCTCCGATGTGGATCCCGCTCTTTCCAGTCCAGCCAGCTGCTCATTAAGCCGTTGGATGTGCGTGGTGCGATTTTGCTCGAGCTCACTCACTTTCTGACGAAGTAGATTGAGCTGTACCACCTGATCACGAAGTTTTTCAAACTCATCCAGCCAGGCCCGCATCTCTCGCGGACTGCGTAGGTCAATCTGGCAAGGAGTCCACAATGCCTGCCAATCCGCATCCAGTTGAGCTTTTTCAGCGCTTGTTGCTTCAAGCTGCTCATCAATCTGCTGTCCTTGCTGTTGCCCGCCCTCCTGCTTGGCCTGAAGGCTTGCCAATGCATGGACTCGATCAGCTTCACGGCGTAGACGATCAGACACTTCATCAGCTTCAGCAAGTCGGATTTCGAAGGCATCCGGCAATGTACCCTCACCCTGGTGTTCACTTGCTTCAGCTGACACATCCTCACCATCCACCCACTGCCGGCGCAGCAACTGCCAAACCACATCACGTTCGGATCTGGCATCGGTGAGGACAGATTCTGTCGGCACCTCCCCGACACGTTTGATCTCATTGAGTCTCTGCGAGGTATCCTGTAAGGCGTCGACGAGCTCCTCTTTTTTCTCTTCAAGCCGCTGAATGCGTTTCGAGAGCTCGTCATAGTTTTCTTCAAAGTGACGGATACTTTCACGGCTGGGTAATTTCAAACCGGACACCGCCTCCAGCTCCCCTTCCCATAGCGTGAGCTGTGCAAGATCCTCAGCACACTCTGTCTGAAGGCTGGTAAGTTGACTCTGAGTCGACTGGATCGAGGCATCCAATTCCCCCTGTTTCCTCGCGGCAGCAATGGCCCGGTGCAAACCGTTGGTGTTGCCTGATTCGGTGATCTCATCGCGTTCTTTGCGAGCTGACTTAAGTCGCTTCTCTGTCTCACGCAGGCTGGCTTTTGCCTGCTCTACCCGAGCGTTCAGCACAGCATTTTTACCGCCCAACTCGGCAATGCTCTGTCGCCTTGCCACTATAGGGCGTAATTGCTCAGTAGCATTCAGCTCGAGACCAGGACGAATTTCTTTGAGGATAGAGCCAGCATCTGTCAATAATTGCTGGGCTTCCGCTTCGAGATGCGGTCGGTCTTGCAGCGCTTTTCGATGTCCGCCCAGGCGAGCATGGAGATCTTCAATGATCTCTGCTTGCTCCAGCAATCCCTGGTTTGTTGATAATTCTTCGAGCTGTTTCTGCAAACCTTCAAGACGCGGGGTAGCCTTACCAAGAATGGCCTGAGCGGTCTCCAAGGCATTCACCGCTTTCCGACGACGGTCAGTAAAATCATCCGGCAGGACGACAACTGGTTTATCTGAATTGGCACCCAACAATTCCAGTTCCAGCAAAAACTCACGACGCCGAGCCAATTTCGGTAAAACACGCTGAATACGTTGTAAACGATTTACCTCAATCCGGTTGTCCACCAGTTTGGATTGAACAGCTTCAAGTTCCTTGGTTGTACGTCCCAAGGCACGCCTATGCTCCTCCCACTCTCTGGATGAAAGTGAACTTTGTCTAATCTCGCTTCTGAGATCTGTATGTGCACGGATGGCTGAGTTGATTACTGGTTTTGAACCTGCCGGGAGAAAAAGCCGCTTGGTCTCTGCATCAAGCTCGCCAAGGACAGCATGGAGCGCATGGCTGCCAAGCGCTGCTGAAAAAAGCGCTTGCCCGACCTCGCCCTTCTGCTCCAGTATTTCCTGCCCGCCCTGGATCAATGCCTGGTGATCAATCCCAAAGAGAGTTTCAAAGAGCTCTGAACTCACACCGCTAAGAAACGGTGCCAATACCCGTTCATCCAGCACCTCATCGTCCGGAGTCAATAGCGTGTTTTTCCGGCCTTTGCGCCGAACAAATCTGAGCTCATGCCCATCACCTGTCAGTAAGATTCCGTGGATACGGAGCTTGTCATTGGCATGAATAAAATTGTCCGCAGTTCGTTCGTCTATCCCATAAAGCAAGGATTTCAGACCTCGCAGGGCCGAACTTTTCCCAGCTTCATTAGGGCCGTAGACGATATGGAGCCCTGTTCCATCAAAAGCCAATACCCTCTCGGTAAACGGACCGAATGCAGCAAGATTTAATTCAATTATTTTCATGCCGATTCCATCCTGGCTTCACACTCCCTTCTCCGTGGACAACAAACGGCTGACTAGAAGCTCTTTGATATCCTCCAGTGTCTCTTTTAGCACCTCCGGATTGGTAGGGTCACAGGGTTCATCGCCACCCAGCAGTTCTGCGGGGAGTTTCTGACGAAGTGCTGATATCTCTTCGGCAAGTTCTTCCAATGCCGAGCCATCCAGTTCCATGTCGCGGATAGCACGCAGCAGGCCGCTTAGTGCATCGTCACGCTCAAGCACCTCATCAACAGAGACAGACGGCCTAGTCTTGATGGAAATCTTCTCCAGCCAAATACCTGCGCCACCTAGCCCCGTCGCCAGGGCACGGTACTCCTGGATCCAACGCTCACGGTCAGCATGCAAGGTCGAATGCACAGTGCAAGCCCCTTTCAATACCAGGCGCACGGCAACCGGCCTTCCTTCGGCGCTATCTAATGCGGACTGCAGCCCCTCGTGTACCTGTTCATAGATGTCATCAACTGACTCGCTGGCAGAAACGTCTAGTTCACAGAGAGACCAGCGCATCACATCAAGGTCACGGTGTTCAACCTCCTCGACCTCTCCGTTTTCGACAGTAACCAAGGTACAACCTTTAGGCCCTGATTCACGGATGTGTCGCCCCTGGATATTCCCCGGAAACACAATCCATGGGTCCTGACTTACCTCTTCACGGTTATGGACATGACCCAGAGCCCAGTACTGGTATCCTTTTGACCGTAGCCCATCAACAGTGCATGGGGCGTAGGGCTCATGACCTGGCTTGCCGTCAAGGCATGTGTGCAGCAGGCCGATATTAAAAAGCTGTGGGTCACCCTGAGGGTAGGCCTGAGACAAGTCGTCTGTTACAGCCCGTGTAGCGAAGCCCTGCCCATAAACCGCTACATTCAGATCTTCCAGAATAATCCGCTCCGGGTGCTTGGTTGAGAACCGCGTGACATTGTCCGGTAACCGTAGATGCTTGGTAATCTGACTGGCAGCATCATGGTTACCCACCACGATGAATACACGAATGCCTGCCTCGCGCAGCCTTCCCATCCGCTCTACAAAAAAGATGCCTGTGTTGTAATCTTTCCAATCGCCGTCATACAGATCTCCGACCACGAGTACGAACGCCACTTCCTCGTCAATCGCCAAATCGATCAGGTTATCGAAAGCACGTCGCGTGGCGCTACGGATTTCATCTACAGGGGCGCCCTCATAGCGTTCTAGGCCATGCAGGGAGCTGTCAAGGTGAATGTCTGCGGCGTGAAGAAATTTCATCAACTCACCTACTTGAGCAAATATCTGGTTCTCATTGCCCCTTCCCATCTTCCTCTGACGTTTCACTAGGAGTAGTCTCGCTCACTCCAACACTTTTAAGTAACGCAGAGTACTGATCCTTATCTTCTTTCAGTCTTTCAATGATTTGTCGCGCAGCGGTCTGCATCTCCGGCACTTCTACAGGCGTCGATCCACGCTCGAACACTCCGCTCAAATGTGAATATTCGTTATTGATTCTATCTGTTAAAACGGCAGGGATTTTTTCTTCACCGAAGAAAAGACATAGTGTCTCCTTGTTCATTCCTTGGTCTGGATACTTGTAGTAGAGGTAAATCTCGAAAAACTTCCTGGCATTGTTCGCGAAGTTATAAAACGTTGTATAGTTAGTGTCATCAACAGCATCAATTGCTGCGCATTGGTGTATCTGATGGAAGAGGTAGTTGAATTCGGTCACATATTTTTTAAGGTATTTCGGCATCACTCTGACCGTAGATGTCTTTCCCTCACGAGCGACAACGAAATAACCCTTTTGGTAGTTTTTCTGTTTCCCATCTACGTCAAAATACTGTCCATTCAACCGCTTCAAATATTTCAAAAAATCAAGATTGTGCGTTGAAACAAACAGCTGTTCATATTTTCCGCTAGCTACGATCTCCGCGTTTAACAGGCTATAAACAAAGAAGATATGATTCCCGTCGAGTGATGATATCGGATCGTCAATCCAGATTATCGGCTTAGAATCCTTGGTATCGATATCGTCGAGTTTTCCCAAAAAATAGCAGAATGCCAAAAGGCCACACTCGCCTTCGCTCAGGTGGTAAGCCTTCTTACCGTCCCGGATGACTTCAAACCGGATTCGCTTAGATTCCTCGCCTGGAACTTTGTCCTTCTTGGCCTCGAGTGAAAGAAACTGGTGCCCAAAGAAGTTGTTCAAATACTCATTGACTTTCTTTGCGCCCTTCTCCTCGTCGTTTAGTTCGCGTTTCTTGGCCGCGATCAGCCTCTCTTTCTGACTAATATCTCCTTCTAGGCGATTTTTTTCTTGCTCGGATTCATCATGATTGCTCTTTAGGCCTTCAATGAAAGAGAGCTTCTCTTGGTATCGTATTGTGACCAGGTAATCAGAAACCTCTTTTAATCGCAAAGCCGTCTTTGCTTTCACCTGCTCCTTGCCTAACGAGTTTGAGAAGTCATCCGATTCGCCCCGAATCTCTTCATACAAAGCCCAGGAAGCCACCAGACCATCAGCGGCATCATTTGGCCTCACAAACGATATTGGGCTAAGGATGTTATCTTTTCTGTCCTTGAGCTGAGAAGTCAGTGCATCCAGGGATTCTATGTACTTACCAACAGCGCCCTTTAGCGCGCCTTCTAACTCATTAAGTCTCTCGTGGAATTTTGAATAAAAACAGCTTTTGTCGATTGAAAGGGCGGACGATACTGTGTTTTTCTCCGCATCAATCCTGGCGATTACGCCTTCAATATCCTTCTCGAGCTTTTCCGACTCTTCATCAAAGTGTTTCTCTAGTTGCTTCCAGCGATCTTCGGTGATTGGGTTGCCGCAGAATGCGCAGTTGTCGCGTTTGTTTCTGTGGTGGGCTCGGCCTTCGCTGACCCAGCGATTTAGAACCGCATCTTTTACTAGCTCCTCAAGCTTATCTGATTCACTGATCTTTTTGGTTACGAGAACTTCGGCTTCATTTGCCAGTGTCGAAATATATAGACTAGGCGCACGGAAGGGAGAGATGGGCTGTAGTGTCTTTTCGGTGATTAGCTTTTCGTATTGGGCAACTTGCGCATCAGTTGGCGGCTGATAGCTTGTATCCTGGACTTTCCCAATATCGGTTTTAAGTTTCTGGATGTTGTAGTTTTGATCGCCAAAACGCTCTGGTTTGTACTTTATACCGATTTTTCTATCGGTCGCCTTGTCGGCTAATTGTTTTTCAAGGTCGTCGCTGGCTTTTTTGTGATCTTGTCTCGTTTTATCGAATACGGTGATCGCCTTTATTTTCTCAGCATACAAACCTGTCTGGACTCCTTCCTCTTTTGAGCCAAGTTCACTTTCGAGTGCTTCGATCTCCTTTTCAATTTTGTTGTTGTCATCGCCAAGAATAGCGAACGGCTCGACACTGTCATCCGGGTTGGTTATAAAGCGAAGATTGTCTCTTACAAAGTCTTCATTGAAAACTCGAATCTTTCTACCGTGTCCTGTAAGAGTGGCTTGATTTTCTTGCGTTCCATCGACAAAAGACAACACAAAAGACGGATTTTCGAACTTGTCAGATAACTCCCCGGTCTCCATCGCACGGAGAATACGCGACAACGTCGTTTTACCTGAATAGTTACGGCCATAAAGGATATTGATGTTTTTGAACTCAGAGACGTTGTTACTTTCATCTCTAACAGATGTGGCCCAGCGGAAGTCCTGAAAGACCGCCATGTTTTTTATTGAATCGATTCTCTTTATTTCACCACTCATATCCATTTCCTAATGGCTAGTTTATATTGCCAAAAGCCATATTCAGTTAGCATATCCATCACATAGATAGGCGGAACTAGCCATTCAGTGCTTCTTCCAACGTAGTAACCACCTCATAATCAACTCCAATCGCCTCAAAGTGTTTCTTGCCGCAGGCAATCTTGTCCTTCTCCTTGTCACGGAGATCAGCAAGATTTCGGGTGCTCTTGGTCTCGCGGATGAGGTAGAGCTTTTCCTCGTTCTCTGTGACGAGGGCCCAGTCTGGGTTGTAGGGACCGACGGGCGTATCGACTTTGAATTGCGGAGGTAGCTTGCAGTAGAACTTGACCCGATCATCAAGATCACAAGCCTTGGCAAATTCCTTCTCGACGTCGGAATCAAATTCGACGTAGTTGAACAGAGTCTTGTCCTGGTTTTGCACCTCGTAGAGGTTGTTCAGGTAGCGGGTAATACCTCGCTCGGCCTCCTGCTCCATACGGTGCATCTCGTAGACCACGCCACCGATCTTTTCGTATTTGATGCCGTTGACCGTTACCCTGTGGAGCTCTCGCTGGATAATGTCGCTGACCTGGTTGATGAACACCTGGGGATTGAGCAGGAATTCGCCCAGACGCCTGGATTCCTTGAGAATCCGCACCAGGGTGTGTCGCGTCAGTTCGGTGCTGTTCTGCAGGTAGGCGAGGATGTCTGGCAGGACTGGGGAGGTGACTACGTCTCGTACTCCACCGGAGATCTGTTCACCCTCGATACCGGCCTTGCTCATGTTCTGGCGATAGAGGGCCGTGGTGATCCTGGGCTTGTGGATCCAGGGCATCTCTGCGATGGCCCTGGCGGTTTGCGCCACCAGCGTATCGGTATCAAAGGTTACCCGGTAGCGCGTCTTCTGGTTGATCTTGTCCCAGAGTGCCCTGAAAGTCGGATCGAGGGTGATGTTCTTGCGCAGTTCCAGGTTCTTGCGATCGCGGGCATTGACCACCCGGTTCTTGAAGACGTACTTGTTCAACTCATCGACGATCCGGGAGCGCATATGCACCCACTCGTCGGGCAGCGTCAATACGAAGTGCGGGTTCTTCGGGTCGAATTTGTCCTGCACCCTGCCCTCGGCATCCAGATAGCCGTTGCTTACCAGTGAGTCGTACAGGTCTTGGGAGACCTCCTGACCCAGCGGGGTATATTGAAGTTGCTCCGGGTCGGCAAGTTTGGCGAAGGCAGTGATATCGACCTTGCCGAAACCAATCCCGTAGTCCTCTTCGTACTCGGTTTGTAGCTGACGGGCAAAGTCGTCATAGGATTCGTTGGCGATGACGGTCAGCCGGTTGACGGTCGGATCGAACACCCGCTCGCCGTGTTCGTTGACCGGAAGGCGCAGGCCTCGACCAATCTCCTGGCGTTTGCGATCCTGGGACCGGGTCTCGTTGAGAGTGCAGATCTGGAAGACGTTGGGGTTATCCCAGCCTTCGCGTAGCGCGGTATGCGAGAAGATGAAGCGCAGCGGTTCGTCATTGGAAAGCAACTGCTCCTTGTTGCGCATGATCTTGGCAAAGGTATCTTCGTCATCTTTAGTCTTGCCGCTCGTATCCTTGAACGCGCCTTTCTTGTCCTGTGAGAAGTAACCGTCGTGCACATCTTCCGCTGAAAAGCTCAGCAAGCCTTTGTAGAGCGGCTTCTGCGTCAGTTCGTTGTAGGCCTCTTCGAACCACTGGCCGATCTTGCCCATACTGCTGGAACCGTCATCATGGTAGACCCGGTAGTTGGCCACCTTGTCGATAAAGAACAGCGACAGGACCTTGATGCCCTTGCCTCGTACGGCATGTTCCTTTTTCAGGTGTTGCTCGACGGTCTCATGCACCTGGGCACGCATCAGGTCATCACCCAGGCCGCCGATCTCGGCGCCCAGGCGAACCATCTGGCCATTGCTGAATTCAACGTGTTCCAAGCCAGGTTCGCAGGAGATGTTAGCCACCAGCCAGCCATGCTGGTACTCCTGACGCTCTTTCGACTTCAGGTATAGGTCGTCACCCTGCTTGACGGTAACCGTTTTCTTCTTCGGCCCGGCAGCATCATCCACATTAATCTGAAGTTTAGCCTTGATGCCCTTGCTGTTATCGACATTCTTCAAGGCGACAAAGGTGCTGTCGAAACCCTCTTCACCGACCAGGGCGACGACCTCAATGCGTTTGACCAAGCGCAGGTCATAGGCGTCGATGGGGTTGAGCACATACAGCAGATTATAGGGGTTCTTGTGCGTAGCCGAGTAACGCAGCGTGCAGAGGGGATTGAGACTCTCCAGCGCCTGTGAGCGTTTGGTCTGCTCCTTGCGGGTATCGCCTTCGACCGACTGCGGCTCGTCGATAATCATGATCGGATAGGCAGCACGGATGAAATCGATCGGCCGCACACCTGAGAGACGATCGTTCTCCTGATTCATGATCGCTGTGGCCTTGTCGAAGGCCTGGATGTTGATCACCATCAGCTGAATCTTGTTCGAGGTGGCAAACTGCCGCACCTGCCCCAGCCGCTTCGGGTCATAGACAAAGCTGTCGTAAGGCACCTGGTCATAGAGCTCCTTGAAGTGCTCACGCGTCATTTCAAGGCTCTTCTGCACACCTTCACGGATAGCGATACTCGGCACCACCACGATAAACTTGGTGAAGCCGTAGCGCTTGTTCAGCTCGAACAGGGTGCGCAGATAAACGTAAGTCTTACCGGTACCCGTCTCCATTTCCACCGAGAAATGCATGCCAGCCAGTTCCGACTGTTTAGGGATGTTGTTCTCTTCCTGTATCTTTTGCAGGTTTTCCAGTAACAGCTCATCGGTGAGCACCAGGTGGTTAGCCACTGCGGCGATATTGGAAAATTCGTCATCGCTCAGGGAAAGCTGGCTACCGCCTTCCTGGGTTCCGATGGATACCGAGTAGGTCTCGTTGGCCAGCGGCTGTCCCTCGAACAAACCCACAACGGATTCAATGGCTCGTTGTTGATAGTCGAGGTTGCCGTCGAACTTGAATTTGAGCAACGACATCTACTTGTCCCTCTTTTTTTCAGATGTGCGCTGCAGTAACTGATGCTCCAGCTTTTCCAACAGCACGATATCTTCACCTTCGGCCTTAACCGCTTCATCATGCAAGCGTTGTTGATGAAACTTGTCGTACTCACGCTCTGCCAGTGATTTGGCCATTTCATGGGATACTTTGCCTGCGTTATCCAGAATATCCCGGTCATTCAATGTCAGAAAACCATTCAGTTTTTCGATCCAGTCGCCCATATGCATCGGAATACGCCGCATGGCCTGGCCTTCGGCAAACACCAGATACTGTTCCACCAGGTTATTCAGTGCGCTAAGCTCTTCCTCGTTCAGATAATTTTTTGCAATGGCCACATCCTGTTTGCGCACCTTATCGCCGCGCCAGTTGCTCAGGCCCATGTTGGGTTTGTCGCTATCGGCACGTTGTTGAATCAACTCGGCTGCGGTATGGCCGTGAATGGCCCAGTGCATCTTGTTTTGTACCGTCTTGAAAAAGTCGATGCTGATATCCTGGGTCGGGTCGTAATCCACGCTGGTGGCGTAGATATCGGTGATCTTGCGGTAGAAGCGCTTCTCCGAGGTACGGATATCCTGGATGCGACGCAGCAATTCATCGAAGTAATCGAACGGCTGATCGGGATTTTTCAGGCGCTCATCATCCATCGCAAAGCCCTTGACGATGTACTCCTTGAGTTGCCGGGTCGCCCACTGGCGAAAACGGGTGGCGGTATGGGATTTCACCCGATAACCCACTGAAATAATGGCATCCAGGTTGTAGTGCTTCAGATTGCGGCGTACCTGTCTCACCCCCTCCAGTCGAACTACCGAGAAATCCTCGGCAGTTGCCACCTCTTCCAACTCGTTGTCTTCAAAGATATTTTTCAGGTGCAAACTGATATTGTCCGCCGAAGTCTGAAACAATTCCGCCATCTGCGCCTGAGTCAACCAGACCGTCTCCCCCGACAGACGCACCTCCAGCCGGGTCTGACCGGATTCGGACTGGTAGATCAGCACTTGCCCGACGTCAGAATCCTTCATCTCAGACCACCTTAAAGACCATCTCGGTCTCGGCACCCTGAGAACGGGATTTGAAGGTCTGTACCGCGTTGGCCTTGAGCTGGTCGTTGCCTTTAAAGCCCTTGTCTAGGCAGATGAATTGCATGGGCTCAAGGTCAGCAACTGCATCGATCATTTCGCTTGTAAGTTCTTCTTCAAGACAGATCAGCAACGCGCCTTCGGCAATGGAGAAAACCTGCCTTCCTGCCAGATCGAGGGTCTCGATCTTTTCGGTGGGCACGAAGCCAGCCTTGATCAGCAGTTCGTAGAGGATATCTTCCTGGCTGGCTTCGGGGTCGATATGATCAGTGTGCAGCGCCAGTTGCTGGCTGAGATGATCTGCGCTCAATTCTTCGCTAGGAGCCTGCCATGGTTTGAAGTTGGACTGATCCAGCTTGAGGACTTTGAAACCGAGATCCAATTCATCCTTTCCATCCAAATCTAGTTGGCCTTCATGTTTATGACGTATTTTTTGGGAAGCCCTACGTATACGCTCCTTGCCAATTTCTGAGACAGTTTTATATCCTGCTTGGAAAGCATCAGTTTTCTCTCCACAAGGCTCAGGAAGCTGCACAACGATATAACTGTTATTGCTACCATTTTCTGTTATACGCTGATATAGCGCATCTGATGACGTACATGAGCCAGCAAAAAAATCCAATACCAGGTCATCTTCATCCAATGACAATTCAAAAAGATGCTTTATCAATCTCGTAGGTTTTGATGTAAATTTCACTTCTGGTATTAGCGCTCTGAACTCCTTAGAAGCCTCGTCTGTATGTCCAACATCTTGATGAAGCAATAGTGAACTAGGGGTTCGCCCTTGTTTTATTTCCGTTAAAAAGTTCTTCAGCGCCGGCGTTGAATTACTCCCATTAGCACCCCACCAAATTCTATTTTCATCTAAATTCTTTTCTGTAACTTCGCGTGACATAGCCCAAACACGAGTTTTATTTGGCCATATTTCCTCGCCAGTATTAGGATTAACAATGGGGTAATAAAGGTTTGGTCGCTCATCTGACGTATATCGGCATGTATAATCCATAGCCTTCCATAGCCCTCTTGGGTCATCATCTGGGTTTTTATATCGTGCCCGTTGCTCTTCAGTAAGCGGCAAAAGATTAGCTTTGAATTCAGGTGAGCGCCTATACATAACTATTGACTCATGCTCGTAGCCAACATCAGCCGTGTCAGGCGGGGGTGAATAACGCTTCTGCCATGCAAAAGTACACATAAAGTTTTCTTCGCCAAATATCTCATCGCACATTCGACGAAGGTTTTCTACTTCATTGTCATCAATGGAGATAAATATCACCCCGTCTTCCCGCATCAAATTACGGGCGAGGTAGAGCCGCGGATACATCATATTGAGCCACTTGGTATGAAAACGCCCTTCAGCAGCCGTATTGGTCGAGAATTTCTTACCCTCGTCATCCACCAACCCGGCATAGGCCAGATAGGTTTCCAATGACTCGCTGTATTTATCGGGATAGATAAACTCCTTTCCCGTGTTATACGGCGGATCGATATAGATCATCTTCACCTTACCGTAGTAACTCTTCTGCAGGAGCTTGAGCACTTCAAGGTTATCGCCTTCAATGAACAGATTCTGGGTGGTATCGAAATCCACCGACTCCTCGCGGCAGGGCTTGAGCGTGGCGCGGGAGGGTTCCTGGATCAGCTTCATGCAGTCACGCTTGCCCGGCCATTCCATGCCGTAGCGTTCGCGTCGGCCTTCGTACACATCGCTGAAGGTACCGAGTTCGGCCTTGAGGCGCTCGAAATCGATGGTCTCTACCGGCTGCCCGTCCGGGCCAGTGGTCTCGGTGAACACACCGGGTAACAGCAGCTCGAGTTCACGGCGCCTTTGTTCTGCAATATCGAGTGATGTGCCATCCATCTTTTCCTGGTCGGCCGGTTTCACGCTATCAGTCATAGTGAGTTATCCACTTTTGTTTTCTCTTTTGGCAATCGACAGACTACTCATCTGTGCCATTACCCATCTGTTTTTCAAAGGATTGTCGTACCAGGCCCAGCACATAGGGCAGTTCGTCGAGAGTCGACAGTCCCACCTCCACGTCGCCATTGCCCCAGCGCCCCAGACCAGTGACGTCTTTGCACAGGCCTTTGGGGTCGTCGATATCGGGGAATGGCATATTCAGTGAAAGACGCAGGCGTTTGGCCTGGGGCACGACATCCACAAAATTAGTTTCTGCCTTGTAGGCCACGTAGAGTTTTAGAAACTCCTCTGACACGACCGGATCAAGCGCCAACACCTGTTTACGGAATGCATCAAACAGGTCACGCATTGAACCTGAAGCCAGGTGTGGATGGTCCTCAATGGTGTAGCTGGCCGACGTGATCGCCGGTGACGGCTTGTAGGCAGCCAGTAGTTCTGCATCCAGCGCTGGGGCCTGCCATACTGAAACTGCCTGGGCCGCAAGGTAGGCGGCCCGTCCCTCAATGGAGTCCTTATTCCAGCTTCCTTCCGCCCCCAGGTTCTTGTTCAGGCGCAATGGACTCTGGGCAAAGCCGCCTTCCATATTGC
The DNA here is from genome assembly GCF_058244685.1 of Candidatus Thiodiazotropha sp. AKAK2. Classification (NCBI taxonomy): domain Bacteria; kingdom Pseudomonadati; phylum Pseudomonadota; class Gammaproteobacteria; order Chromatiales; family Sedimenticolaceae; genus Candidatus Thiodiazotropha; species Candidatus Thiodiazotropha sp. AKAK2. Next base: position 47,766 of record NZ_JBSYOP010000017.1, read on the forward strand.
ACTTCTCGGCAAAGCTGCGGTTAGAGTATTCCGAGTTATAACCGGTCAGGGTCAGGTTACCGAGCGTATGCCGGTAGGTCTCCCAGACGTTTTCCCAGTCTTCACCGAGTTCCTCTCGCCACACGGCGGGTACTTTTTCAGGATCGTTATCACACTGGGGCAGTATGTGTTCTATCGTATATTCATCGACTGGCACGCGCTCTTTGCGCCCGTGATTTTCCAGCCTTCGTAACCAGTAACTCCGGCTACGGAAGTTATAGAGATCTTTGATCTTGAGTTCACGTTTGAATTCATCGTCCTTCGGAAAACGGCGATAGGACGGCAGTAACAGAAAGGCGGCTTCCAGGCTTTCCAGATAGCGATCCTTCTTTAGCGTCTTGCCGATATTGGCGAACGTCTTATTCATGGAATTGGTCGGTATGGCACAGACCGCACGACGGAAGACGTAACTTTCTATTGCGCGTACCGCCTTAAGGAAGTCTTCTCTGGAAAGAATCTGGCTTTGATAGTCGTGATACAGCTCGAGCAGCAATGGATAGGCGACATCGACCTTGAGTTCCCGCAGGTCATGAAAGGCACGATTGAGCCCCGAATCCTCTTCAGTGCCCAGTGCCATGGCACAGAAGTGTCCGGCATAGGCATGCAACTCCGCAACCAGGGATTCCACACCCGCATTGGAGACGCTGGATGACCGTGCATGTTTTTTGAACGCGTCATAGATCTCGCCCATTTTGGGAATCTCGCCAGTCCTGACCGTCAGGTAATGCCGCATAAAGCCGTCGAAGTGAGTCGTGTAGGCTTCCTGTCCAAAGGCCAGCTCCATCGGTCGCCAATAACTTTCGTAGAGCTGGGTCTGTAGCTCGGGCTCCAGGCCCATGAGTATGAAATTGCGAATCAGGTCGGCCTGGCTGAGTTCTCGGCCCGTGGAGTTCATACTCTCGAAAATGAGTTGTGGGTTATCCTGATCGCGATCGAGCGATATATCGACAACCATCAACTTGGCGATGCCCTTACAGACGGTTTCCAGATTCTCTTTCTGTTCAGCTAACAATTCCTGGAAAAGCTTCAGGTTCTCCGTGATGCGGATTGAATGTTCCTTTGGCTGCGGTGCATCCTTGAGGATCGAAATCAGAGAGGCCTTGTCTGTTTGGGAAAGGATCAGCTTGAAGTGCCGCCCTCCCTCCTCTTCTGGATTCAGCAAATAGTAATTGCGCAGTTTCCGGGGAGAAAAACCTTCTATCGGCTCTCCTTCGCCGATCGCAGACGCCAATGCAGCGATCAACAGACTGACTGTTGTAAGACGTTGCTGACCATCGATAACCAACAACGGTGACTGGGCTGATATTGAATAAAGACCCTTTTCCACATACACGACCGAACCAATGAAATGGGCCGAGATATCATCGCTCTGCCCTGCGCGAAGGATATCATCCCAAAGTTGCCGCACTTCCTTTTCCGTCCAGGAATAGGTGCGCTGATAGATAGGAATCACAAACTGTGGTGATTTCTTCAGAAAATCGAGTAGCTTTGCCTCAGTTGCTTTCATTCGTTATTGCTCATCCATTTCATTTCAGGACTGTTCCCACTATTGGCCACTACTCGTGACTCCATTGATACCTGACCTTCAAATCGTTGCAATGCGTCGGCGGCAGCAGTCTTTTGTGTTGCAATTGCCCAACCACAATCCCGGGAGCAATACCCACTTCCTGTGCAAATTGGCAGATAGCCGCTTTACTGAACGGCGCTTGTGTAGCGAAATTGTTGAAGGCCTTTCTCGGTAGCAGCTCCTGCTCGGCGAAGAGATTGGCTTGTTCTTCCTTCTCACCATCCATACCGTTCGTACCTTCAATAAACAGCTCCTTCTTGCCGTGTAAGAGGATATGCCCGGCTTCATGGAAGAAAGTGAACCAGAGATGATCGTTGGTTTTGTAGCGCAGGCTGAGCTGGATAATGGCCTTGTCGGAACTAACCCAGCGAGTTGCTCCGCTGACGCCGGTCTTGGGCAGACATGGAATAAACACTACGGCGACGCCGGCCTGGGCACAACGCTGCTGCAAGGCGGGAACAAAATGCGCGGGATCGGTTTCGGCCGTGAGGGCGCGGATATCATCCAGCGCCTGCCGAAATGCGGGTTTGTCATATGGCTGGCACGCGATGTTTGTGGCTTCCAGTTCACCCTGGCGCAGCCAGGCGGAAACCGCCTCCGGGAAGATTTCGTGCTTGTTGTGCTGACGGTAGGCGACGGCCACGTTGGGCCAGATATCATCCCACTGTTCCACGCTGGCAATACCGAAGAAGCGCAGCACTTCATCGAGCTGCTGCTTTTTGTCCTTATGCTTTTTTAGCCATCCCATTTTTACCATAGCATTGACGGGTATACGTTTGAGCCAGCCGAGGTCTTTTTCCAGCTGAACCTCTTCCGCCAACCGCGCGCGGGTCTCCTGGTAGTGGGCCTCCAGATTGAGCCAGTACTCGACTGGCATACCCAGGGCACGCTCCAGCTTGATGGCGGTTTCAGGCGTGATAATGACCGTGCCCTTGCCCTTGAGGATGGCAATGATGTGCTTTTCGCTTAAGCCCGTGCGCTTGGCCAGTTCGGTTCGACTCATGTTACGCAGTTCGAGCTCGTAGCCCAGCACCTCGCCGGGAGTGACTGTATAGTCAGGCGTGTAGTGGTTGATAGCTGCGTTATCCATGGGTGTCCTCAATGCCTAATATCTTGATGGCTGTAATACGGTGCCAATCCAGCCCACCTTCCGGCCGCACCGGTAGCGGGTTGTGTAACGGCTGGACGATCAGACGGTACGGGCCGTCCAGATCCAGGCTGAGCGTGCCTTTGCGCTTGCCCGTCAGTTCGTGGCACCGGTGTGGTGGACTGTAGGGCGGTGCAAATACACCCAGGTTTGGGGCTGCCCGTAATGCCGTCATCACCACCTTGATTCGCTTTGCGCGCTGCTGCCCGAAGGCCTTGAGCATCGTCTTTTCTTCGTTAAATTGCTTTTGCAGCTTCTTGCTGGCAAAATCGATATCAATCAATTTTTACTTACCTATTAGGTTAATACATTTTTGTCTATATATCCATTACTATTTTGCCAAATCTGGCGCCACCGCCGGCATGGTTGTCGTCAGCTGAGTTCCGGCCTGGATTCTCGTAACATATTGTTCTCCTTGATCTAGTTCGCGGACTCCTGGCGCCCCACTGCCCCACAGCACTCCCTGTCTCACTCAATTGACCCTGAATCTGATGGTGAACAGTTCTTCTTCGGTAACCTCTTGCCCGAGCCGCGTCTCCACCTGATCCAGTATCCTGTCCTTCTGGATTTCAATCTCTTTGGCGGCAGCGTCGTAGGCTCGCCACGCTTCATCCCGTTTTTGCTCGAGTGGACGCATCTTCTTCTGGAGAGCAAGCTTGTCAGGCAAATTACCTGTCTGCCGAATTTCCTTTTTCAGTGTCTTGATCTGGTCATCCAGCTCTCTCAAATCCGCCTTGAGACCGGCGCGCTTGTCCTCCGCCCAGTTGTCGAGCTTGTCCATTTCGTCGTCGAACCATGCGGCCTGGCGCGCGGCAAGCTCATCCAGGATGATCTTGCGTTCGTTTTCAACGATTCGCTTTACAGAAGCAGGCGCGGCCAGATCTGCCTGACTATTCATCTTCGATGGCAGTTCAAAAAGCCGAATGGCAGCCTTGTGTTTTAATCGCTCGCCGTCGTCGGTGATGGCGGCAATAATGATATGGTCCTGGTCGTCAGCGCCTCTGACAGAGAGCTTTTGTACAGTCATTGTGCCGGACTTACCTACATACGGCTCCACGCTCACCGCTTTCAGAGGCCATGCTGAATAGTCAAAGATCAATTCTGCGCCGTTGAGTTTGCGTGAGCCTGCAATGCCGAGAACATGCTGGGCGAGCGCGTGACCGATGCGGTACCGGTGACCATCAAGGCTGGTTTTGGACAGGTGATAGCCGCCGATTGGCACAGTGACGCCATCCGGTTGTGTGTTAAGGGTAAAGGTCAGGTAGGCGTCATCGAACGTCGCATGCTCAGACAGTTCATGACGCGTCATCGACCAGAGCATGCGTTCATAGCGATCGAGATACTCTTTACTTTTGCTAAGATTCACTTTGAGACGGTCATGCACTTCCGCGTCGAAATTCTCCAACAGCTTTTGCCGTGTATCCTCCATGGAAGCGTTGATCTGACTATCCATTTCCGTTTGCAAGCGTTCGAATTCTTCTTCGATCTCCTCGGTGGTTCGACAGTTCTGGTAGATGGCGACAATACGTTTCTCGAACTCGACACCGGACTCAACGGCTCCCAGTACTTCGTCACTGGCCCCGAACACACCGGAAAAGAGCTGGAACTTCTCTGCCAGCAGTTCATATACACGCTGATCGGCTGCGTTATTCTTGTTGAGGAAGTTAACCACTACCACATCGTATTTCTGGCCGTACCGGTGGCAACGGCCAATGCGCTGTTCTATACGCTGTGGATTCCAGGGTAAATCGTAGTTGACCACCATGGAACAGAATTGCAGGTTGATACCTTCCGCTGCGGCTTCGGTGGCGATCATGATAGATGCCTTCTCACGGAAGTAATCCACCAAAGCAGCACGTATATCTGCGGTGCGTGAGCCGGTTATTTTGTCGCTGCCTTTGTTGACCTCACGCCAGGTGTTGTAGATCTCTTTTGATTGTGGGTCGTTATTGGATCCGTTGAACAGTACGAGCTTGTCGTCGTAGCCATTCTCTGAGAGCAAGCGCACCAGGTAGTCCTGTGTGCGGCGGGACTCGGTAAAGATGATGGTCTTTTCCGGACCGCCAAGCTCTGCAGCTTTAGCAAAACCGACGTTCAAAGCGCCAAGCAAGGTCTGCCCCTTGGCGTTTTCGGTAATGGTAACGGCGAGGTCACGGAAGGTGCGTAGATCATCGATCTCGAACTTGATCGCTTCTATGTCAGTTTCCGTAAGCAGTTCACGTTCGGCATCCTCATCGGACCACTCATCTGCAACCTCGTCGAATTCTTCGTAGTCTTCAGCGATCTCTTCTTCGAGACGCGACTTCAGATCTTTGTCTTCCTTAAGCTGCCGTTCGAGCTTTCGCGCCAACGAATCCAGAGCGCCGGCGATAGCAAAGGTGGACGATGCCAGCAGCTTGCGCATGATAAGCGTCATGAGTGTACGCTGGCCGGACGGCAGGGCTTGCAGGCTGGGACGACGCAGATAATCGGATACCATGTCGTAGAGTGCCTGTTCGTCATCGGTTGGGACGAATTCCTGCGTAACGGGTATGCGGTTGGTATAGCGGATGTATTCGAGCACTTGCCGACGCAGTGTGCGCTGGCATACCGGCGCAAGGCGACCTTTTAGTTCGTTGAATAGAGATTCACCGGTAAGACGAGCGTACTGAGTTCGAAAACTCTTGGCATCCCCAAAGGTGTAATCGTCAATGATGCTAACGAGTCCATAAAGCTCCATCAGGGAGTTTTGCAGCGGTGTGGCAGTCAACAGCACCTTGGGGGTGTTGGCGAGCGCCCCCTTGAGCGCTTTGCCAATTTTGTTGTCCGGCCGGTAGACATTACGAAGCCGATGAGCTTCATCAATCACCGCCAAATCCCATGGCGTGACCATGAGCTCCTCAGCATGGCGAGCGGCGAACTGGAAGGAGCAGATCACCAGCACTTTTTGCTCGAAAGGATGTCGTTTGCCATCCTTGATCATCTTGTTGTAGTTCCTGGCTTCCAGGATCATCGTAGGCAGGAAGAATTTTTCCTCGATCTCCTGTGACCATTGTTTGCGGAGGTTAGCAGGCGTGATAATCAGGATGCGTCGCTTCCGTTCGGTCCATTTTTGCGCCAACACAAGACCGGCCTCAATGGTTTTACCCAAACCAACTTCGTCCGCGAGAATCGCCCCTTTTGACAGAGGCGATTTGAAGGCAAACAGAGCAGCTTCGACCTGATGTGGGTTCAAATCAACTTGAGCATCGAACAACGTACCCGCCAGCTTTTCGGCATCCGCCACGGAATACCGCTTACTCAATTCATGAGCGAAAATCTTGGCATGGTAATCAGTAATCATTGTTGTCTAGCACTTCCCTGATACTTACTCGTTATTGTTTACCGGAGGCTGTTTCAGTCATGTAGCCTGGCGCCAGCACCAGATTCTGAACGCCGTATAGTGCCTGCCTGTTTCGAAGCCAGAGGTGATACTCTGCCCCTTTCTGGCTGTTGTTTCCCGTCCCCCTTAGGCTATGATCTTCCGTGCAGTCTACGTTCCACCGTCTCAACACATAGCCCGCAACGGCAGCTCGTACGTTGACCTTCAGTACACCATCCTGCATGGCATAATCCATTTCGATGGTTTCCGGGTGCAGCAACTTCGGGTGAGCCACCAACTCCATCTCTACGATGCGATTCCACTGGATATCCGCCTCGCGTGTTTCATGCTCTTGTGGTTCGCTGTCGGTAATGACTGGATCCGTGATACGAGTTATCACAAAATCTATGAAGGCTTCCCGCTTTCGGTCATATGCGCGCACATGCCAGCGCAGGCCATTATCGACCAGAACAAATGGAACAATTTCACGAGTGCTCAGGCCGGAATCAATTGAACGATACTGAATGCGGACCACCCTCTTGCGATGAATAGCCCGAGTGAGAACGGCAAGGACAGGTAATATAGGTTTGTTCAGTTCGGCCGGCGTCGCGCATGGAATCATCGCCTTGTGACTACCGACGAAATCCTCGCCGAAGCCATGCGAAAGCGCGGCCAGAACCTGTGCGGGCGAGTAATCAAACAGAGGTTTGAACGCCTCGGACTTAAGATACGACCTGACTTGTGTGTCGTACTCGAGATTTTTCGGCGCCAGCTCTCTATATAGGGTTATGTCTCTTGTGGCCGCCGCCTCCCCAATGCCAAACCGGGACACAAGGTCGCTTCGACCGATTCCCCCCAGGAAATACGCCCTGAAATCTATATGGGATAACCGTTCTTTTTGTACCTGGCTTATTTCTGAAAGAAGCACCGTAAATCATCTCCCAAGCTCCAAATAGTGAAGTATTCTGCCCTAATATGACGACTTGTAGTACTCTTTTTTCATGCTACGATCATTAATACCACTTGACATCATCATTTTGATGATAGTAGCATGCTAGCTAGAGACCTGCTCTGCCTGCTCTTTCATTTTGCAATGGAGTTCAGCTATGGCCACCAACCCTCCGAAAGGCGATGGACACCGAAATGGCGCCGCCAGGCAGCGCTCACAGACTAGGACCCCAGCTGGCAACTGGGTTAAGCGCGATACCGCAACCGGTCAGTTTATGGATGTGAAAACGTCTGATAAGTCCCCGTTCAAGGGCGTAAAGAAAGAAAAGTAGTGGTTTGCTCCCAGTGGTTCCGGGGGCCTGCCAGATTATCGAAAACGGAGACTACCTGATGATTAAACTCCAAGGTGCAGTAATCAAAGAACAAGGCGTGACTTTTGCGATCACGGTTGTGAAAAAACATATTTTGAGGTCGCAGATGCAATGCCAGCAGGCAGTTCAATCCGTCCAGCCACTGTTTCCGGGCATGCCAATTGTGCTGATGGGGCAAGACTCTCGCGGAACTCCAACCTACTGGGGGCGGAATGACATCGTGAATTTCTTGAGGAAGGTCCATCCGAGTCGCATCCCCTGGCAAGAATATACGTTCAGTTGAGGGCACTTATATGATTGACATTTCTTTTGAAATAAACGGCAGGAAGGTGTCTCCACGAAATATCGGTGATGCACTCGAGTCAAGCATGCTTCAATCAGTGCAAGACTCGATTACCAAAGCGGTTGGATCCACACGTTGCCCTGAACATGGTCAGAAACCCAAAATCAACGTCAAAGGCCGTAATCTCGATTCACTGAAATTCGAGGTTTCGGGATGCTGTGACAGCCTGATTGAGGCTGTAAAGAAAAATTAAAATAATTGAAGGAGAAGCAATGAATGGTCCCACCCACCAGTTAGCAGGCGCAGTCGCAGCATTCGTTATAACTCAAAATGACGCGTCAGAAAAATCTGGCGCACTACATCATCCTGCTGCCGCCATTCCCATTGGTGCGCTCTTAGGGAAACTTCCAGATATGATCGAACCCGCCCTTGGTAACCCTAACCATCGACAGTTCTTCCATAGCATCGTGGTGCTTGTTTTATTGGCTACTGGAATGCATAAGATCTACCATTGGGAACCGCAGGATGATTTCGACAAAGTTCTAAGGGGCATCCTGTTGGTTGGCGGCGCCGCATATCTCAGTCATTTGGCGCTGGACGCGCTAACCAGTCGTTCACTGCCTCTAGTAGGTCGTCTCTGATAGCGGCGTAGATCAAGGCCCCGTTTTCATAAGCTACCCCACATTAGCAATTAATTAGACCGACATCACACAGAAAGCTTGCCTTGGAATCAGATGTATACTATATACTACACATGACATTTGGAGAGCACATCCGTGAACATCGCGAGGCCCTGAAGTCACAGGATCGGCGATTTTCCGTCCGGCAGGTCGCTCAGCGAATTGGTGTGGAGCCCGCCTACCTCAGCAAGATAGAGCGCGGGGATGTGGCGCCGCCGTCCGAGGCAAAAATCCGGGCATTGGCCGAGGAACTCGGCGAAGACCCGGATGTGCTGCTGGCTATGGCCGGGAAGGTATCGTCGGATTTGCAGGAGATCATTCGTAAGCGCCCGCAACTGTTCGCGGATCTGATCCGCCAGCTCGAATCCGCACCGGATCACGCTCTGTTACGTATTGCCCGGGATGTCCGTGATGGCGACTGGTAACACCTGAATAGTGACTCAGGGGAGAAAAGACAATGATCGAACTAATGATCAACCAACTGACCTTCCTGTTTCCGGAGGTCCACCAAAAAGCGACGTGCAGCATCGACTTCCAGCGCACCCTGCGAATCCCGGATGACAACCGGGAATACCCTCTCCCCCCGGCCTGGGTCGTTTCCCGGTGGAGCACGTGGATGACTTCGCAGACAATTTGCCTGATACCTGGCGGACACACGGTGGCGTCTTCATACCCATGTATCAGTCAGAGGCACTGTGGATCAATTTCTCCGGTGACTACCCCTGCGCCTTCAAGATCGCCGCCGGCAAGATCAATGCCGTATCCGGGGAACCCTGGAGCAATGGGCTTTCGGCCGGTCCGCAGGACTATGCGGTGATTCCGGAACAGTCCTGGCTGGATGGATTCAATGTCTCGGAAGATTTCATTCGACAGTTTGTTGTCATGCCCCTGGGTGAAGGCTTCACAGCCGAGGAGCAGATTACCGGTACGGCTGAACATGGCGGACTCCAGATTATTGTCTACCCGATGAAGCATGATTATTACGTCGAACATTTCGAGCGCACCGTGGAAGCAGACATGGACTACCTTGATATGCCGATGTTCAGTCGTTTGGTCTGCGAATCGGCTGCCCCGGATATGGGTCTGGCACCAGGCGGCTTGATGCGGCAGGAGATTTATGAGGACGAATACGGTATTGACGCATGGGATCAGGACAACGGTTTCCGGTGCTTCATCCATCTGACCAACAGTGAGCAATACCAGATGATTACCGGGCATCAACCACCACATAAACCTACGACTGCCAAGGATTATACAGAAGCCAGCCTGCCCTGGTTTGACTATTATGATGACAGCAAAGCACTTGCCGGTTCGGACACATTAAGCAAGCTGACCCGCTTCTGAAAAAAGAGCTAGTGGGTTAATGGTGAATCTAGTATGGATCAATCATCCAAGAGGCATTATTACAGAGCACATCTGCTGAAAGATCTATTCAGTGAATGGAAGTTGACATGTAGCTGGGGTTGCCTCGATCGCCATCATGGCCATGTACAATCTGAAATCGTAAAAAAGAAAGTATTGGCCTGAGTATATTAAATGGTATCTCTAAGATAAGAAATTATCGAAGCTAAATTAGAACGATCACCTTTTCAACTTAGCGCGAGGATGAGACTCCCTGTATACATCCTCGATCGCTTTAATATCCAGGTGCGTATAAATTTGGGTTGTGTTGATGTTTTCATGGCCCAGCAATTCCTGTATACCCCTCAGGTCGCACCGAGACTCTAATAAATGAGTTGCAAAACTGTGACGGAGCAAGTGAGGGTAAACGTGCTTATGTAACACCTCATCTGATAAATCACTTAATGATTTTCTAACAACAGATCGTGATATGCGCTTTCCTCTTGCACCGACAAACAGAGCAATTTCATTTTCATTCGCAAGTAGCGATCGAACGGACATCCATAATTCGATAGCTTTTGCCGCAATGCTCCCAAAAGGCACGTATCGGTCTTTTAATCCTTTTCCTGTGACAATAAGAACCCTCTCATCAAAATCGATATCTACCAGGGAGAGCTGTACGAGTTCTTGGAGCCTGATCCCAGACGAGTAGAGTAATTCTAAAATTGCATGATCACGAATATCGGTAGGTGATCGATGATCAAAATCCGCATCGAGTAGTTTTTTAATCTCTTCCTGACTCAATGTATAGGGTAGCTTTCTGGGCTGTCTTTTGAGACGAACCAACTTACCAGGATTCGTCTGTACAACCCCTTCTGCCATCAAGTACTTAAAGAATGATCGAATACAAGAGAGCTCTCGCTGCAAAGTAGCAATGGACATACCATCACGACTGCGAAACCCTATATATTTAGTTATTTGTATATCACTAACCTCAGACCATTGAGCAATACTTCGCCAACGGATCCAACCAGTAAAAGAAGCCAGATCTCGTTTATAAGAAGCTATTGTGTTCGGCGGAAGCCTACGCTCCACCATTAGGTGAGAAAAGTAATAATCAACCCACTCATACACCAAAAATCCCTTTTATACACAAAAAGTGCTTGTCGATAACAATGACTCCATGTCATATAATGTTAAGTGACTAATCATGAACCACCAGAAGTTCTAAGCTTAAACATTAAATCAAAATACTGTGTGTCATTGCAAATGACCAAATAGAGGATATTAGATATGAGTAATATCAGCCCAGATGCAGAGGGCATGGATTTTTTAAACCCTAATCCAACGAAGGATATGCTACGGACAGCAAGACATTTAGCTGGTATTAATTATGGAGAAGCCGCTGAACTCTGCGGTATCGAGGAAAGTTACTACAGAAAAATGGAACGGGGTACAATAGATGTAAAGGTGTCTGTTTACAGACTCATACTCTGCCGTGCCGGATATCTCATCCATAATGGATGGGAAGGCTGGAAGATCCGAAAAGGAAAAATATGGAGTCCAGTAGGATCAGGCCATACACCTGGCGACATCATGTCCATCTATTGGTTGGATCAATCGGTTCGCTCATTAAGAGCAGAGCTCTATCAGAAGACCGGACAACTTTATGACCAGGATTACTACCACGGGTATGAATTCCGTGAGCATGAAGCTTAATTAATTCTGAATCAATAATTGAACAGCAAGTAGTAGCCCAAGGTGTAATGGGTAAAGCACATAGAAGATGTGGCGAAATCGTGGGATTTTTATTCGTATTTTAGATAAAACCAATATGATGGGTATTGACACAATCGCCCACAGATTGCCGTTAAATAAACAAATCAATCCCAGAGCAGGTATGCCAACACCCAGGAAGAAATACCAGTTCCTATATCGAAAGTAGGTCCAGACAGATACCCCAAATAAGAGACCAGGCCAGAAATACTCCACAAAGATGCCACCAGCAAGTAGAAACAGGATGGCTAGCGTATAATCCCGAGTTGTTCCACCTTCCCATAATTGACAGAATAGCGTTACAACAAGCAACGTAAACAAGATATTGAGCGGAAATGTCTCAGATAGACCAGCATTTTGTCTCAGGAGATAAATGATTGGAATAGAAATGAGTCCGTAGACGAACAATCGACAAGCCACTCTCCAATAACTCTGATGATTATCAATAGCCGATTGAGCTAAATTATAGACAAGAACCATCATAAAAATAGGCATAGCCAATCTACCTATCTCATACAGAAATGGCATTTGTCGATTGAAGAGAAACACGTCAATGTGATCAGCAATCATTGCCAAAAAGGCAAACCACTTTAAAAACTCCAATGAACCACTCGAAATAGATATCGATGGTAGATCAACAAATAATGAAGCGTTTTGAGCGTTGGTAGTAGATAACATATTGACCTTATTAATCAATGATGAAGAAAAATATTAGTCATTGATAGTGCACTACCAATTCATGACATAGCTTGACGAGCCATTTGAAACGACATACTGCGTACAGCTGATAAAATCGATTGAACCTTGTAAATTATTACTGCCAGAAAAGACGACCCTCCCAACACTTGGGTGCGTGCTCTCACAGTTCAAATCGATCCTCAAGTCAGAATCTGTTTCGAACTCCACATAACCCAGATCTGGATGGTAGGCACGGCCACTTACCTGTATTCCGGTATTACGGCTTCTGCTGGTACGATAAATATCGGTCATCCTATAGACAAAGTCGTCATCGCTAAAATAATCGACCACGAAGACACAACTATCGAAATCACATCTCAATGTGCGATGTATGCGTGCTGAGTACCCCTTTTCATCGAGCACTTCGCCATCAAGAATACTCACAAATGGACCAGCCAGGGAATCTTCATGGACAATCGTATTATAGCCAGACACATAGTAGGTCCCATTACGATCTCTCCCGTTGGTGCCACAATCGGTAAATGAATACTTACTGATCGTGCCTGACACATTGTGTTCAGAAGTCGATGATCCAGTAGGGACACAGTGTGGGTCGCTCGTTAAGGATAGTGAGCTGGTAGCATCTGACGGAAATGGACGGGTTGTTCTCAGCATTTCAGTTTGAAGAATGACATCATACAACCCAAGATTTTTGACGGTCTGTGCTACGGCATATGCCAATTGAACAAGATTCGAACTTGTCACAATGGTAGGTGATTCGTTACCCATATACTCGAATGTAGTGATATCGAGATCAATGTCATCTGCATCCGAATCCTCATTATTTGATGAAGAATCAGATTGTCCACCCCCTCCCCCGCAGCCAACAAACAAGGAAAACAAAAGAGCCAAGGGTAGTGATTTAGAAAGTAACAAATTCATAGTAACGCTCCTTGTCAGCTATAATTAAACGCCTTATCTAAAAACTGAATGATGTTAAGCGATTGAGTAACGAGACATTAATCAAATGTCCGAGAAAGAAAAAACGAAGGATTGGGTATAAAAGACCTGAAGAGTCAGGGAATGATTGTTGAAACAATCCTCGGCCGATCATATACTTATCCTTGTAAGGGACTGACTTTAACACACAGGGATTCCAGACATGAAGACCTACACCGCAACCCACGAAAAAAGGCCAACGAAACTTACTGGTCTGTTGGCCAAACTCAATGCCTTCCGGCAGACCCCAACGTGGGTCAAGACCAGTCGTTTTTTCTGGGCGGTTGGGGTTGTGCTGCTTGAGGCCTTCGTTGCACTGATGTCGGGTCTTGAAGCAGCCAGTAAGGCCAGCAACAAGGATGAAGAGGATGATCCTTGGCAAGCTAATGAAGCTGGCATACCCTATTGTCGTGATTCTTATACTGGTAAGTGGACTGATAAATATGGAACTCCTTGCGATCCACCTTAATCGTCCGTAGTCTCTATCAGTCACATAGTATCTCGCACTCATTGTTATTTGAGATTGCTACGTGCGTCCTTAGCCGCCATTCCTGAGATCTTCTTGCCCCCCCCTGCAACTGTGCCGGCACCTTGACTAATCGTACTCTGCGAGCCTTGTTGCAGATTACCAACAGCACCCATTACATGGTTTCCTGCTTCATTTCCAGCTGCAACAAGCATTTTACTGAAAACAACTGGTATCCCGATATATCCTAACATCGCAATGATAGAGAGAATCGCTGCTGGCGCATTGAGCTGCATCCCCAGGATTGAGTAGCCGTCAAATATCGATTCTAATAATACATTGTCAATCCAACGGGCGATCGACCACATCCCAGGCCATAACAGGACAGCCATCATAAAAAAGGCCAGAGTGATTACTGGTTTTGGGCTGTAGAGTGTCACCAACATCACCAAAGGTAAAAGAGCGGCAATAATTAGAACCAAATAGCCTTGCAGTAGCGGAAGACTGTCCACAATGACCCCGTTGAGCAGAGACAGAATGCCGTTGCCTGTTACGGCGGAAAATGTCCCCACCACCCAATCGATAAAATCTTTGAAGTTTGTAACAGAGTTATGGCCTTCAGCCGAGTTGCTACCATAGATCAGGCTACCGGTATTTGATAAGGCGCGCTGGATAATTGCGTCACCTCGATCTTCGGCATTCACCACACCGATAGTGGCGCCCCAGGCCGTAAAGCTATCCGCAATTGAGTCTGTTATGTCCGAACGCTCTGATTCCATGTAGGTAATCAGTTTTTGCTTCAAACCTCTCGCTGGACTCGACCACCAGTCTGCACAGCTCGGTCCTGACCTGGCCGGCGAGGAGAAATCGTAGATCGTCTCCCAGCCAGATACCGGTGAATAGGGTCCTATCGCATCTTGATGAGGGCAATCCGCTGGGCTATTACACAGTCGATATAACCCACGTGTATTGAGCAGCTGTCTTGCCCCGATGTAACTTAGATCACCGTAGATCTCACCCTCATAGAGATTTTGTGCTGTATTGAAGTCTGTGACCATTTGAACGGGCGCTTGAGCACTTGAATCACCGCCTAAATTGAATGATCGAATGGCGGATATCGAAGGTTGATAGCAATCTCGGTTGAATCGTCTCACTTCCGCTTGTAGCGCAGGGTCATGGATCGATAGTTGACCCATGCTGTGCATCAAGCTCCGGATATCTTCCTGATCTGGAAGAATAGCCTCGATGGCGGCATTGATACCACCCGCCAATGAGCTTACCGTGTACCAAAGTAAGGGGACCTGTACTTGAGGCGGTAGCGATGTGAGTGTGTTATCAAACGTGGTGTTGGTATTGCCTGGCGTATAGGTGCTTGTCTCATCCGAATAGGTGAATGAGGATGAATTCACAGAAACAAGGGGCAATAACGAAAAGGCGATGACGACCGCTTTAACATAGACGCCGACTTCCATCGTACCAAGCGACCGTTCATGAAATCCTCGATAACTACCTGCCCCTGCTTGGCCTATTGTCGATTCAAAAAAGACCACAAAGAATGGCACTAACCACAAGGCGGTAGCTTGGAGTACACCCACAAGCATATCGAAGATGTACCATCCGAATAGGAAGGTATAAGAGCCAAATACACTACCGGCTTCCATAGGTTACCCCTCATTCAAGTTGCTGACAGGCAAACACATACTCACTGAGTGACTGAACCGCCCTGCATAAACGGTCCTGAGTTGCTACTTTCACCGGGTCCGGATTGCCGCCTTGATCTGAAATTGCGTAACAGGGTTAGAGCCGTATCTGAGACCAACATACGACTGACATCTTTCTCAGTGAGTAACATTTGAATCTCTTTGTCCATGAGATCCTGACGATAAGCGAGTTGCTGACGTGCTGGTTCATAGGAAGAGATATTGGGTTCACTGTATCCAGCAATCAATGCACGCCTGGCGGCCATCGCCATCTGTGCAACGTTAGCGATCGCTATTTCTCTCGCTAGGCGAGCCCCAAGGACATCCCGCATTGGTGAGGCTCGAAGTGCTCTCAGTAGTTCCGGAGTCAGAACGGCGGTGGAGCTGGTACCCGATATAGATTGAAGATCATCGTTAGAAGGCATAATACCCGTATTGATGTACTCCTCAATTAGATCTCTGATGGGTTGCTCTTCAATATGAACCTTAGGTAACAAGCCAAGCGCTGGCGAGTTGTTGTCTGCCGTGAGAAACTCATGAGTCACAACAACATCCTCGCCCCCTTCGCCGTGATCACCATCGGAATCTCTGGTATCTGTTGAGCCGATGCCTATGGGTGATATACCTGATGCACTCTCATCAATATCAGGACGTATTTCCCCGATGACTTCAGTCACCCACTTAGCGGCCTCTTCAGGAGTACGCCAATATCTGGCGATCGGATTATTGGCAGCATCTTCATTAGACAGATTAAGGACCGAGCTATTCAATACATTCCGACCAAACTGTAGGTTGTAACCCGCTTTCACCGTATCTGCAACAACCCGTAAGGGGGGTTGGCCATGGCCGCCGGCACGTACACCTCCAATCCAGGTGACGCCCGATGAGCCGTCAACTTGACTCACTTCACGACTGGTTTCTTCCGGGTTTTCATCGTTTCCTGCGTTATCTTCCCATTCCTCAGCTTGAATCGATTTTAGCCAACCTCTTGTTTGGTCCGTATCCGATGCAACACTCGATTGAAACTCTTGGCAAAAGTCCATACCCGTTTTATAAAACCCTTCCATACGTGCCGTAATATTTTCCTGCAGCTGACACGCTAATGGATTCGATCGGCAGAAAATATAACCCGGTAATCCACCGAGCATCGCAGTAAAATAACTGCCAAGTTGCGTGAATGCATCTGAGAAATCATTGATCATTTGCTGAACAGAATAATGAGGGTCGAACTGTCCGCAGGCACCAAACAAGGATGCGCTAATGTCTGCACTAAAGGGAACATAATCTCTGCCACCAAGATCCGTAGGTATATTTAGACCACCACCGATTTCGTAAAAGAGCTCACTTTCACCCGGTGGGGGCATATCAGCACGGACAGCGTTGATGGGAGAAAGCATACAAAGTGTAACAACGATGTATAAGTACTTGTTCATCTGGGTATCCCTACAATAATGTTGATGCTAGTAATCGTTCGATCCAATCACACAAATGGGTGAAAACTCGACTGACCCCAAGAAAATGCCTGCTGTGGGTACACAGCATTTGTATTTACGCCAATATTGCCAGCCAAAGGTGTATTCATCGGTCTGTTTATCATCCGACCAGTCATCAGGTACTTCGATGAAAGACTCACAGTAATTTTGTTGAACGGGCGAGATCATTTGCCAAGCTCTTTCTCTTTCTAAGCCTGGCTCCAGCCAATAAACGTATTGTTGCAATTGACAGGAAAGCCCGTCCCAAAATCCTCCGCTTGAACTACAATCGGCTTGATTGTCTGCACAGGGATCACCACGCATGCGCGTGAGTTCTTCACTACCCGCCCCTTCTCCGCCTGTTTGAACAAGCGAGTTCATATACTCGATGAATTCGGGTGTCACAGACTCAACACTATACGACCACAAGCCCGTCTCCGAATCAGTACCCGCACATTCCAATCCATCAGGACCTGTGTCTGTGCTTGATGGATCACTGACAACATTATCAAGATCTGGATTGATCTTACCGTAGCCAAATGGAATATAGAGATGGGGTAGTTGCCAGGTTTGTAGTGTGATATCGATGGCTCGTTGCGCCATGACGGCTGCCGCTTTTGGCGGGTCGTATGACTTCAGGTAACCGACTCTTGGAAACACACTGCCTCCCATAGGCCAGATTTCACGCATACCTGGTATGTAGCTTTCTGGGTGATGGCCCTCAGAATATGGGTTCCTCCAAGCTGCTGCATCGACTTCTGACATAAAATAGGGAATGGGATCGGATTCCGTGTCACACAGATAGTCCGTTGACTCACTCACGTAAGCGACTGGATTTCCGATAACCTGCACTTCATTAAAGGCAACTGACGATTTTTCTTCACTGTCGTGGTACATGGTTGAATAGACGGTCGCGGACCCATCTGCGTGATCACCTTGGATGCTTCTCAGCGCATCCAGGGCAAATTCTCCATACACATTTCTTGCTTCGGTCCAGGGGTTTTCACCTGGGAGTTTATAGGCGCTAACGATGAGATCAGGTAATCGATGCTGTATTTTTGCCGTCGTTTCAATCTCACAAAATGGGCAGATCCCGACCAACCAAAAGCAAACACCAACAATGCAGTAATCAAGACACTCATCTGCTGTAAAACCTTGAACAAGATCGTCAATGCCAAATTCATCGGATTTGGCCGGGGTAGACACGATCAGTACGAGTATCATGAAGCAGATTATTAGTTTGGATTTCATTCAACGACTCCCTTCTCATCTACATGGGTAGCTGGCTTGAGTTGTTTATCTTCCTCAGGTAGGACATTCCAGCACTCTGTGCATATGCCAACTCGCTTGTCTTTATCCACAACAGCCCATTGAATATCCAGATCCGGAAATAACCGACGCGAAATACCGCACCATATACACTCAATGTCATCTGATGTACCTGTTGACGCTTGATCGTTTTTATTTGATTCCTGAGAAGACATGACGCAGATCCTCTACATGAGTAAAGATGCGCCCATCCGCCCATACGGCAGGCATATTTCCGGGATTAATACTAAGATCGCTGGCCATATGTCGACCACGCCATGACTTAGCCAACATCGTCTTATCTTGATCAGTCATGGACGCGATACGTTGTTTCAATACCATAAGTGCTTTTTTCTGATCGTTGGGTAACGCTTTACCCATTTCATCTTCAATCAGATCCACATCGCTCCAGTAGTGCCACACCAGGTGTAATCTTTCCTCTGCTTGAGTTTTACCCGCCAACGCATATTGCTGATCTCTATCCAATACAAACACATGGGCTTTGATCGTGTCGCTTTCTGCATAAACCGATGAGCAAAACAGCAGCGTCAACAGCATTGAATAAATGATGATCTTCATAGTCTGAATTCCCTTCTACCGGCTTCAATACGTTTAGCGATTTCTATGGCGGCATCCAACTCCTCTGAAAGCCCCAACTCTTTCATGATTTGATGCCGTTGTTGTTTTTCATTTTGCTCGGTTTGAGCAATCGCAAGCGCTAGTGTCGGTGGCACATTACGGAAGAGCGACAGCAGCTTTTTGGACATCACCACACCTTCAACGTATTTGCCGGGTTCTTTTCTGGCCTGTTTCAGCAGCGTTTTCTCTTCTGGCGAAAGATCCTTAAATTTACTGATTTCATCCACCTCATCCTGGTCGGATGAGAGTGCCAGCCACCATTCGGGTTGGTTCAACAGCTGTTTCGATGATTCTGGGATTTGGCGTAGATTTTGTGTGGCGATCCACAACCAACCACCAAATGTTCGCCACATAGCCGAGATTTTATTGATGTAGGGGCCAACCAGAGGATTCTGGATAAGTAAGTGCGCCTCATCGATCAACGTGATATTAGGACGGCCTGAGTATTGATTATGCTCAACTCGATCATTGATACGGCCCATCAATCCGGTCATTGCCAACGCCAATTGTGATTCGTACCCAGTCCGTGCCAGCATACCCAATTCCACGATGGTAACGTCAACATCTGGCCAGTTTTCGCCAGGTCGATTGAAGAGTTGACCATCCCAGTGCTGCGTATACTTTTCCATGGCAACCGCCATTCCAAGCATTTTTTCGCGTTGATTGTGGGTATAGTTACCTTCACCCTGTGATAAATCACGAAATGCTTGTACCACATCTTCCGTTAGCGCTTGACGATCCTCAGCAGCAGCTTTTTTACCCGCTTTGATAATTGCACTACCGATCATAGTGATATCTTCTTGTTTCAAAGCCTCTTCGTCTTGTTTACGGCCGCCTGTGATCATCAGTTTTGCAGCAAGTACGGCTTCACCTAATATATCGCGTTCACTCTGCTCGCTCGCCTGATCAATTTCATCGTCTTTTGCAAGTTCTGTGATGTCAGCAAAGGGTGGTAATGAGATATCTTCGGTTTTTTTGATGTGTTTGTGTAAAACACTAAAACCATGACGCTCAAACCATGCGCCCAATAGTCCAAAGGTGGGTAATGCCGTGATAAGAAAAAGCCTTGGACGGTGCACAGCCATGGTATGCATCAGCATGGAGACAAGAGTTGCTGTTTTTCCTGATCCAGTCGGACCAAGCACTAACATATGAGCATTCTTAGATCGATCCTGACTGTTGAGTGGATCAAAGGTCAGAGGTACACCGATGCGGTTAAATGCGAAAATACCCGGGTGACCTGTTCCAGTGCCGCGACCGAGAAATGGCACGATGCGGGATAAATGGGAATCCCATTGTAATCGACCTCTTCGAATGAACTTACGGTCTACCTTCGGATTCCAAGAAAACGGCAGCATTCTCACATAGGTATCAATCGAGAGAAGATCATCACCGGGTTCTATGGCATCAAACCCTGCAGACGAACACGCCGCAACAACCTTATTGGTATTGAGTTCCAAGTCTTCAATGCTATCGGCGGATAAATAGACACCAGAACAAACAGATATCATCCGATGGCCTTTCGCTATCCAACTTTGTGATAATTTGCACTCTTCTGCAGTCAGTGAGGCATCGGCACCATCACCGATTGAGACCGTCAACAGTTTAGAGATACGCTCATCGATCAGATCTTGAGCATCAAAAACGATTGTGATGGCCAGTATCGAGCCATCTGGCAGACGATCAAAGGGTGATGATTGTCCCCCGGTGGTTTCACGCGTCCATACGCCTGCTCTCGGTTTATGCCGTAGCGGCTGTAAGGTGACAAACCGATTAAACCGATCCCCATGTCGCCAGCAAAAATTAGACTCATCCGCCAAGCTGAGGCGGCCTCTGATGCAGGCTTCACCCAAATCCCATTCAGGGGGTAATTCACCAGTTGCTTCATCTTCCTTTGGATAAGGGTTCTTCTCGATCCATTGATAGGCATCGATTCCATCGCCGGTATACCAGGGTAATAACCAGTCCCTGAGGGACTCACCATCTAACAGGTGGATCTTGACCCCGCCTTCGACTAAAGTCTGACGAAACCGCTCCAGTACACCATTCAGCTCATCCGGATCTACTTTGGAGCCGGGTGCTTTTGTGAGCACACATCTGACCGTTCTTGCTCGGGCACGCCAGGCCGTACCACCGACCATATCGTCACGAAAGATACCTTGTTGCCGAGACGTCAGCTTGAGATGCTCATCCATGATCTCTAACCAGGCCTCAGAGTATGGATGCAATTTTGTATCTTGTAATTCTTCGTTAAAGACTTGTCGATTGGAAGGCGAGTGTTCGACCATGTAGGATCGAAGACGGTGAACTTGTGCGGCAACTGGCTCATCTTGCATGTAGATCTGAAGCAGCCATGCGGGTTCTTTGCCGGGTAAGGCTTGGAGTGCCGTTGTCAGTTTATCGGCCATTTCATCAATGATTTCATCGTTCCTGCCCTCTACGTCTGCTGGAATCAGCTCAAAAACAAGGCCGCGACGCTGACGATCCGCACAGACAAACTGTTGATAATCCGGGTCGTACCAACGAAACGGGACAAAGGAAAGAAACGATTTGGCAGGTAATGTCCTCGAGGCGCGCTTCTTGAGCAGGAGGTCACTGTCTCGAGTTTCAAGCGGTATATCGCCTTTGAGTGGGTATAGACCGATCAATCGTTTGAGAAGCGTAAATCCACCCTCGATCGATTTTTCACGCACGGACGCAAATTCTTCAGCATGCTCGTTTTGAGCATCCTGATCTTGACCGGTAGTCTCATACAATAAATTGCTCACAATATACCTCAGTGGTTTAGCTGTCTTCTGCGTTGTTTGGTTTGTATTCCCATACGTCCATGCCGAGCACGCTATGCATCTCACGTTTCAGGCTTTCGGGTAGTGTGCGTAGCCCTGCCAGTGATTTGCAGATCCTGGATTAATCGACACCGGCCTTATCGGCAATCAGGTTTTGCGTCATATTCATCACCTTAAAGCGTAAGTTCACGCTCAGTGGTAAGGGAATAAAACACGCCTGATGCACCACCAGAATTATCTTGATTTGAGTCTCTTGCAATCGACGTAAAGGCATGATTGTTCCGATGAGTTATTCCTACTGCGTTACGAATGGATTTTTACCGTGTCAATGGCAGTCAACCCAGTTTGAGTAACGGTATGATGGGTTAGGAAATTGGCCTCTAACTCCACCACGACAGCAGAACGAGCTATTCAGACGGCGGTTCGCTCTGGCCACTCACTTCGGCAAGGGACTCATAGTGAGCCAGCTCCGAATCACTGATACCGGTTTCATCGGCACCATTTGGTGATAAAGATTGAGGATTCTTGCCCAACATCTGTATTTCGGTACAGATAATCTCCGTGATGTATCGATCCTCACCGTCTTTTTTATACACACGTGTACGGTTACTCCCCTCGACATAGAGCTGTGAACCTTTTTTGGGGTATTTAGCCGCAATCTCAGCCAGTTGGTTAAAAAGGACCACCCGATGCCACTCGGTTCGTTCTCGTCGTTCGCCGCTCTCCTTATCTTTCCAGGACTCAGTAGTCGCCAATGACACATTGACGACCGGATTGCCTTTTGGCATATACCGGATTTCTGGATCATGGCCTAAATAACCGATCAGTATGACTTTATTGATTGTGCCTCTTGCCATTGATAGCTCCTTGACTCAGTAGTCGAGTAGTGATTGTTCCGTCTCCCGCTTGTCTTGATAGCGCACCCCCCCGGGTGGCCGTGACAGCAGTGGCTGTGTACCGATCTCACCAGGTAACGCGTAGTGAGTGGTTTCGTACATGGGGATACAGCTGGAATATCCCGGTACCGGCAGGCCCTCTTGAGAGAGATGTGGATAGACATAGAAACAGAGATCTGGATTTGGTAATCGAGCGAAGAGATTCCGTGTTTCGTTTGCCGCTGTTCGGGTGTAACCAGACATGTTATAGGTGTCAGGCCTCCCGAGACGGCGAATAGGTCCATTTAACGCACCCCCGCCCCCGATATGCTGATTCAATACCTCACGCATGGTGGGGCCTTCTGAGAGGTCTTTGGGTGGCTGATTGGCACAGCCGATCAGCGAGAGCAGAGCCATCATGGACATCGGTAAAATTAAATTCATCGTGAGCGCTCCTCTTATCAGTCGGTCATGCTGCCGGTTGCCGTGGACAGGTAGGATATTTTTCGGGCCTCTTTCGAGTAGTTGATGGGAATTTCCGCCTGGAGGTGAACCGCTACTTTCATGCCGGCTCGCACAAGCACGGAGTCCCAAATATCGAGATTTCGATTCCGGATGTAGTCGGAAACGCCGTGTGAACCACTGGCGATGGCTTGACCCATGACGTACTTTCCATCATTGCCCGTTACAGCGGTTGTTATGCCACCTGTAGAAGAGACGACACTGGTAGCTTCTTTGTTGGAATAAGCATCCGCAGCACCTGTGGCGAGATCTGCGAGAAACCTGGCCGTTAACGTGCGAGGTGCATTCGTGATGTACTTTCCGGGAATACAGGTCGAACCGTAGTCATCCGTCAAATAACCGATGGATTCTTTGCTACCACCTTTTTTGTTCTTGTCGCTCTTTTTTTCTGGGTAATTGACAATACGACCGTCTTTGAAGACGAAACTCGCCCGTTCCACATAGGCCCTGACACACGAGAGTGTTGCATCACCCCAGACGTGCCCCTCCATAAACATCCCCTCGATCCCGGGAATGTTGTGTCCATTTGCGGCCAGGTTGTCATAGCCGAGCACCACCTTGAAAGGCGCAGGGTCTGTAACGTCGCCTTTGATTGGCACCCGACCGATCATATGCGTTACCGCAGTGGCTTCATTCAAGATGCTGAGATCTGGTAACGTATAGACAGGGGTACCCTTGTCTTCGTTTCGATGACCTCGCGGGTTAGTCAGAGAGACATTGTTGAGGTCCGGTTTATTCATGAATTCGGGAAGCATGCTTTTTACCCCACCCTTCTTATCCACAACCACGTCTAATCCATGGATTCGTTTCGTTGATGTCAGGTCCATGCTGGCGCCGGCAACAGGGTATTTAGGTTGTCGGCCTTGTGTCGACGACTCCGATCGATTGATTTTTGCCATGACTTTTTTTGTTATTTCATCGAGATCAACGTCCGTATCAGAACCACTGTTTTGGCGAGACCGTTTTTTGGCCTTGTCGAGATCTTTTTTGAGTTGGGTATTACTGGCCCTGAGTTGGTTGATTTCTCGCTTGATGAGGTTGAATTCATCCATGGATTCTGTAACAAGCTCATTATTACCCTTAAGTAAATCCTTAAACTCACTCATATCCGTGGATAGCTTATTCAGGGTATGCTCGGGTAAATCCCCATCGGGTGAAACCGCGATCGCATTACCAAATTCAGTATCAATGTTCGAACCACCGGCCCTGTTGGTGGTTTGCTTGTTACTGTTGATATAGAGAATAAACAGAACAACCATTAATACCGTAGCTGCACCCAGTACTGGAAGCGCCTTGTTGCCACTTAGTTTCACGAATACTCTCCTCAGTCTTCTTGGTGAGCACGGTCGATCGAGCGAGAATCAATGCGCACAGCATGGCCATTGATTGACTCTGCGAGCGGTCTCTTGCTAATTAAGAAAAGCGTTGTCGCATCACCCATGCTTCCCAGCGGTTCTAAGTGGTTTCTTTGAAATCGTGCCGCAAGAACCTCACCTCGGATTTCTCGTGGATCCAGGGTAATTGGCCGATCAGTAGTGTTAGTAACCAACAAGGCTGTGACATAATGGGCATCGTTCTGCCAGGCTTTAATGGGTTCTGTGATCACTTTATGTTTTCGAATTAAGTGATGTATTCGGCCCTCAGGTATGGGCGCATTGGTGAGGTTATTGTGTTGGCCAGCTTCTCTTAACCGATGGGGTGCGTAGAGTTGCTTCGCTGAATAACGAAACAGACCGCCAAAACCGATTTTTGGGTATAGGTTGTCAGATACCGTGGCAACCTCCTGCTCCATGCTTTTGTTGTCATCACTTTTAACGGCTCGATTATCCGAGACTAATAATTGAGGCGCAGCATAGTCTTGTTGCACGGCATTTAAGTTGATGAGGTATATCCGGTTACCCCCTTCCTCGCCAACGACAATTCTGACCGAATCAAACGGGCTGCTGGCTTTCCAATAGAGATCGGGTCCGACAATCTGGGTCGAAAGCGTTGCTAAGGATTCAGGGACATCCACATAAATCGGATGATCAAAGGTTATTCTCCGTTCATGTCCTATCGATAATGATATGGGCAGCGGATCTCCACGATAGATCACACGCTCAGGGGTGATCGTTTGCGCAGAAACCGTACTCACCAAAAGCAGGAGCCCTAAGCTGACGATGGATTTAAAAATGGCATACATCATGATTGGCCCTCTTTTACAGCGATACTTTCTGGGTTTTTATAAAATCCGTTTAGTCTGAGTCCAAATCGATTATCATCAATCACAGAAGATTCACTGACTGAAAGATAATACCGAAGCGGTACGGTTTTGATTTCTTGGCCCAAGTACCACTCTTTGACGACATAATCAGCGATGACAAGCCATTCACCAGAACCCAAGGACTGGACTCTTTTTTCGTCATAGTGCATACCGACAAAGGGTTCGATGTGACGAATTCGATTTGCAAGCTCGCCTTTTGTTTTACGGCGATTGAAATCACGGTCTAGGTATCCTTTGTATTCAGGCGTTAACAGAGGAATCAGATTGTCGATGTTTTTACGATAATCGGTCTGCCCTGCTTCAGGCCAGTGTTGTAAATCCTGAAAATACCAAAGCGCAAAGGTGTAGATGGCCGTCTCATCCTTTTGACCGCGTTTGAGTAATGCCCCCTTACTGGGGTCAGGTGGGAGTGACACCTCAATTGTTTCAAGCGCATAGAATGTCGTCGCAATACTGCCACCATTGATAATCAGCAGTAAAAATAACGCCCGACCCAACATTCGGATGGCGGAGGATTGATTATCCGATGGATTCTCAAATGTAAATAATCCATTCTTCATCCTTTATCTCCTTGTAAAGCGGTTCTAAATCCTTCGTAGTACTCAGGTCTATAGATAAATGGCGCCTTTCCAAACCCCATGTTCTGTTTGTAGATCTGCATTTGTTGGAGATAATAGCCTTCCGGTTTACCTCGCTTTACATAGGCCAGTATCCGCATCGTGCCAAATGATCCACCAAGGAATATAACTGCCCCAATCGTGACTCCGATTCCCATTCCAAAAAAAATACCGCTTATTAAACCAAGTACGATACTGGCTACGAGCGATACACCAAAGGCCATCTCCACTTCTTTGGCAGTACAGCTCATAACAACAATCGGAACGCGGTCCATACGATTTGGTGCTAAATCTGGAATTTCTCTCATAGCGTCTATCCGAGGTTAAGAACAACAATGGTCAGTCAACCGACCATTGTTGTTCTTGTGTTTTGTTTAAATACCTGTGTTTGTGAGGTCCGATGCGGTTGATAGTAACCACATGCCTGCAACAACAATCACAACCCCGACAATGATCACCGCACCGACTTCGCCGAGCTCTTTACGACCTTTCATCCAATCAGCAAAAGCACCGATGAGGAAATACGCCGGTACAAATATCAGTAGAATGCCAACGACCCAAATGGCATAAAACATACCTTGTTGGGTGGTACCTGCACTTTGTTCCAATAAATCATCCGCACCACCCGATCCAATATCGGGTAATGCAGGTTGAGTCGCCATGGCTTCTGGTGCTAGAAACAACAGAGAGATCAGAACGAACATCAAAATCACTGAGAAAAGGCTTCCTGGATTTCCAACCATCGAGTTAATGAATTTATTTACATGTGTCATCGTATAAGTCCTCCTGAACGTCTATTGAAGAATAAAAGCAACGACAATGACTAAGAGAATCATGTTTCTCAACAGATACATTGCCATTTCAAAAAAAGTAAAACTTCCTAATACCCACGTTCTGTAATAACCAAGCAATTGAAAGGCAGTCCAAACAAAAAACAAGCTCGCTAGAAAAAACACAATATATTGAGCAATACTGGCCGCACTGGATCCTGCATAGGTTTCAAAAGCCGTAATAACTGAAGCAAGGGTATTGCCCATGAGTTAGCGCCTATAGTTTCCTTTCAGTTTGTTTAGATTCACAGGCCTGTCTTGTGGTGTACTGATGTAGGCCTCGATACCATGCCTGATCGTCAACAAATCCTGGCGCAAATAGTCGTAACGAAATGGATAACGGGCGGCAGGATCGGCCATGCTTTCTGCTTCTTGCAGCAATTGCTCCATGGCATGAACTTCCCAAGCAAGCCTTTGTAATGATGCTTTTTCTCCTGAAGCATCAGCAAACAAAGCACAACTGGGCACCGATAAAAATGCACTCACTAAAATCATCCCAAAACGATTCATCGATTACTCCTTAGAGATATTTTTTAAACCAAGCGGCACCAATCCATAGCGAGATGGAAAAGATCACCGCGAACGGCAGTACTACCAGGTTGGGGTGTATTGAAATCGGAAGGCCCAAGTAAATGACCACCGGTGCGATAATCGATGGTTTAAGCATTCTCATGGCGTGATGCCAGATATAGCCGGACTCTCTCCCTCCTCCAAATCGTCTTAAGTCGCGTTGTAACAGACCATCTGTCAATGCCACGAGGCCAAACGCTATGAAAATCGGTAATGAGAACAGAATTACCACCAACCTGACGGCAAAGACTTGAATCGTCCATAGGGCAGCTCTGAAATAATCGTAAAGGGAACCACTGCCAATAGATCCCAGTATGGCCTGGCCAAAATCTTCACCGTCCCAAACCCAAATGACTTGATAAAACGCTTTACTCGCAGTGAGTGCGATTGAAAGCGGATTACCTAAGGCCTGCTTGAAGTCACTGTTCAGCCAATTCAGCTCTTGAACCAGCACTTGTCTTGCGTGTTGTGACCCACTTAACTCCCACCAGTTGAACGCAATGCCCGCCACTTCAACAACAATATTCAAGATTAGGGCAAGCACCATCCAACCTAAGAGTGAAATGATCAGATTAAAGGTATTACTGATCACGCCAGTCCGACGCTCACGGATCTCTCGTTTTTTGTGCTGAGGATGATTGGACGCGGTTGCTGTACTGGCCATTAGATACCCATCATATCGTTGCTGTGACTGGTGTCGTCAGGTGAGTCACTACCCATCTCAGTCAACGCGCCACTGAAATTAGCGCCAGACGAATGCTGATCATTATTTGAGGTGATTTGCCCTCCTCCCCACCAATCTGGCTCCGCTTTT
Organism: Candidatus Thiodiazotropha sp. AKAK2; assembly: GCF_058244685.1. Lineage (NCBI taxonomy): Bacteria > Pseudomonadati > Pseudomonadota > Gammaproteobacteria > Chromatiales > Sedimenticolaceae > Candidatus Thiodiazotropha > Candidatus Thiodiazotropha sp. AKAK2. The sequence goes on from NZ_JBSYOP010000017.1 coordinate 75,797, forward strand.
GCGTACCAATGTTCAGGTGTCGTTGGTTTGTAGGTTTCTCGCATTGCTTGCGCTACCCGCTTAATATCCGACGGGAGATCATCTTTCTCCTTCACAGGCAGCGGTAGACGTAATTTGAGAAGCTTTCCACCCTCTATAAAGGCAAAGGCCTGGCCTTTTGGCAAAGCCGTCAAATCTGCAGGCTCGAGCATCGGCACATCTTGCGTCGTGATGCGATCTTCATTGCGAGATGTAAAGTGAGTATCAGAATCTGGGTCAGAGCTATCATTGACACCACTGACCAACATATGCTGGCTTATTTGTACTGATGGCAGTTGATTCGTCAAAAATTCTGAGGTCTGTTTATTTTTTACACGCAACATTACCAACGTATTAAAGTTGCCTTGAATCACACCAGCTTTATGCACATCACCAATTCCGGCAATAATGTCATCACCGGTTTGCGTGTAACCGGTAAACTGAAATCCGGATCCACCGGCTTTATTGATCATTGGGATGAATTGAGATCCCACAAGCTCATTAAATTCATCACCATGGAGGGCAATTTTGGGTGGAGGAAGTTTTGGATCAGCCTCACCGATATCGGGTAGCTGGGATTCAGTACCATGCTTATAGATTCGGCCTGAGACAGACGTTAAATCGGCAAACATCGAGGCGCCGACCGCTCCCCCGACGATTGCATCGGAAAGACAATCTAAGCCGACATAAACAACAGCTCGCTGCTGTATGACAGAATACCAATCAAAGATGGGGCGTTCATCCTTGAGATCGAAGTAGTTCGGTGCAATGAGTTCTGCGACCTGGCCAGTTGTTAGCTTCTCAAGTAAGGGACCCACAGACGAAATGATCTTGTCGTAGTAGGTTCGATCATATCGAAATGCGCCTAATAGGCCTTCCAAGATAGGATCATAGATTTCTTTCTGTTGCGTGTACCTAAGGATGGCAATCGCCGTATGATTCCGACCTTTAAGCGCTTGCGGAAGCTTCTTTTCGTCAACATTCGATTCAAGCATTGCAACATGCTGTTCCCAACCCTTGTCACCATTCAGGCCCAGTGACATCATTCCATACTCAACCAACAACGGATCGATATTAAAGATGTATCTGGATATCAGGTTGTAATCAGGTCGTTTACCCAAGGCGACAAGTGCGCGAGCAACGATGTTGACAAATCGCCAGGCGAACTCTTTAAAAGCAGCAGAATTACCTTGACTCGGAAGCTGATCAGATATCCGAGTCGCCACCTCTGTGACACGCTCGAAGTTACCTACAGCGTTGTATCTGGCACTGATGTCTGGATATCCGAGATGAAAGATATAGCAAGGCCTGCCGGCCTTGCGTGCTTCAACGAAGGTACGGGTCATCAATTCCGCATCCCCTTTGGGGTCAAAGACAATCACCACATCCCCTCGGTGAATATCCTGAGTAATCAGAATCTCGGCCAAACGAGTCTTTCCAACGCGAGTGGTACCCAGCACCAGGGTGTGCCCTACCCGCTCGGAGAGATCTTGGTATTGATCCCGCTCACCTTCCAGCAGGCCAACCGCATGGATCTCAGGTTTTCCGCCGATATCGGGTCGTGGACGCCGGGGATTGAACGGACTATCCCAGAGTAGTGCATCACCAACGCGTTTCAGTAGCCAAGTAGTCTCCCAGGCGATGGGACGCGACCGTATCCAGGCATTCATACCAGATAGTTGCGTGTACTGATCTCCAAAAAGGCGGATATCTCTCAGTCTCTGAACGTGCATTTGTTTCCATACAAAGCCTCTCCCCAAGAACAACTTTCGTTTAGAAACAGGAATCTTATGACTGGTCAAGGCGTATCGAGGCAATCGAGTCAACCGTTTTCGGTACCGGATGACCTTAAATCCCTGTATAGCGCGCCAGCACCCGGCAAGTATCATCAACCCCCCAGAAGTCATAGCCGTAGTGGGTGTTAACAAGGTGATATAGGGGCTGTAAATCAGAAGACCCCCGATCGGTACAGCTACCATCGCTGTATAGAGCTCCACAGGTGGCCTGAGAAGTGATTGAAGCGGGAAATTGCCTCCTACCGCCATCACATGACCCTCATCAGGTGATAGCTTCTGATTCGACGTACTGATCTCACAGGAAACGCTGGAGCGCCATACAGTTTTAGAACTTTATGGACATACGCTTGTGTTTCAGAATACGGGGGTATGCCATTGTATCGATCAACAGCATTCTCACCGGCATTGTATGCTGCCAAGACAAGGTCTAGCCGGCCATGGAACCTGTTGAACAGAAAACGTAGATATCGCATTCCTCCCTGCAGGTTTTGATAAGGGTCGTAGGAATCCACGACTGCAAATCGCTCAGCAGTGGCCGGCATAAGCTGCATAAGCCCAACCGCGCCTTTCTTAGACACCACAGAAGGCTGCCAGTCTGACTCTACGGTTATCAAAGCGTGAATCAAATCCGCTGATAGGCCGTAGTGTTTAGCAATTGACGTCGCAACGGTTTTGAGTTCCTCTCGCGAGGGGATACTCTGATTCGATGAGACAGACGACGCCCCAAGCATCATCGTCAATGCGAAAATAAATCTTAGTTTTGTAGAGGAGATAAACATCATTCGCCAGACGATGACATTATTTCGCCAACATTCAGAGTTATGAGCTTTTGCCTCACCCGATCAGGATCAATACCGATCTCTCTCGCCCAGGTTTGAATGTCATCGACTGACTCGACGCCAAAGAAGTAAAGATCCACCGGTTTAGACGTCGCCTTTGCCAGGGTTGGTGCTATTCGCTTGTAACAGACAGACTGAATATCGCAGGGAAGCGTGATATTAACCCGCTTTCTTTGGTGCTTTACCTTCTTTGTTTTCGCAAAGGCTGGGGCTCCCTCATAAAGAGGCGCATTCGGATAGAGCTTTGCGTACTCAGCCAAGTAGGCTTTTTCAAAGGCGCGTTCACGCACAAGTCGATCGTGCTCGATGATGGCCAATCGTCGAGCATAGTGTTGACGCTCCTGAACTGACTCAGCATTGATTCCGAGTACCTGCAGTGGACTCAGGTTTGGCGTCCAATTGCCTCGAGGGCCTTTCATGATGCGCTGATATCGCTCAGTCTCGGTCTCACTCAGTCCCCAACCATCAAACCCCATTGCCTCTGCATTAACAGCGGTAGAGTTGAGATTTGATATTTCAACACCGGTTTGTTTGACCTCATCACCATACGCGATCGAAAAAAAAGTGGCGCTCAGGAAGAACGCCAAAGCACGGGTGGAGGTCGAGCAAAATGAAGAGAAATAATTAGTCACGACACTGGCCTCGTTTGTTGTATGCGTGGGGGTAACACCAATAAACACGCTGAGGCCAGGCAACCGTCATATCACGTGAGATGGTTTTACAGTTGTCACTGAGAGAGAGCGGATAAATCTGTTCAGACTTCGTTTCTGATTCTTCGAAACCCAGGAGTTTCAGGCCATTGTGTGGCCCAGATTTGGTGACAATAGGATCGTCTTGGTAGGGATAAGGTAATTCAAATGAAACCATCCTATGAACAGGATCGACAACCAGCAACCAAGGATTCCCTGCAATGATCGCGAGCGATTCTATAACAGAGAAATGCTTGAGAGATCGTTGGTGCTGGGGCAGCCTTGCGTCGAGCAACACACGAATTTCTGGATCCGCGGTAAAGCCCTGCGTCAGGGTGTAGCTGGTACCGGCAAGCAGATCCTTCATTGCACGCTCAACGGTTAGAGAGTCGGGTGCAATACGCCCCATTGGGGCCTCTAGCGGATTGATCTGGCCAGGAGAAGGCGGGGCTTTCCGATAGCCTGTGTACCGAGCGTCACGGTCTGTTACAGCAGCGACGTCATCCAATCCGTGAGACAGGCAATCTTGTGTAACAATTACTGCGAACAACAGCATCAAAACGTTTACTCTCATTGATTCACTCGCATGGCTAAGGTCCAGATATCAAGTCTCGTGGTTAGGCTGCCACAAAAGATCAGAAAAGACGCTGGAAAAAGTTTTTGCGGCAAAAACATTTATTGCAGGCAGAAAAAAGGCCAGCGAAGGGCTGGCCGGGATGGAAATCACGTCAGGCCATGCGAATTAAATTGGCCGTCAGCTCGATTAAAGAAAGGCCTTTGCAAAGGTTCTCGCTACAACCCAGTCGCATTCGATCTGATTTAAGCCGGACAGATCAATCGAGAAGGCACGCTAACTGCGTACAAAGGGTGCCGCGTAAATTCCGGCCACGGCGACCGGCTTTGCTGAAAGAAGACCTATGGTCTTCCCGCATGACCCCAATACAAGATCATCCGGGAAGACCGTAGGACGTAGCTGTAAGGGGCACCGAAGGGTAAAAAACCCTCCGGTGCTTATCGTTGAAGATAACGCTTCACGGGCGTCTTAATAAACCAGGATTATCTTGTCGGAGATACCTGGTATCAACACCCAACCCGAAGGTTCGACCGTATTTTCAGGGTGCGGTTACAGTCTTGGGTGCGGCAAGGCCGCTATGGTGCACCAATATACCGAGGCGCGGCGGTATGAAATCCAGTTCAGTATAACCTTGATATGACAATGCTTGAACCATCTAAAAAAGATATTGATCAATACTGCAAAAAAAAAGCCCGCACTCAAGAGTGTGGGCTTTCTTCAAGGAAACATGATATTTCCAATTGGTTTATGACTCAGACGGCATCTGGATGTTAACAGAATAACTGCCAGGCAATCCTTGTCCGTCTGTCACAGGAGAGTGGCTGTACGCATTACCATTTATGGGGCCACTAGTGGTCTCTGAATGGGCTTGGTCAACTTTATCGGATTCCGAACTCGCTTCCTGCTGATCAGCTGAAACTGCTGCAGGCGTTTGGTCGTCATCCTTCGCTCCTTCAGTATCGGATGGTTGGGGAGCGGAGTAAACAGTTTTTCCATCTACTTTGACCCACATGATCCGAAGTAACCGGCCTTTGAGGGTGACACGCAACTTACCATCCTTTTCGTAAGGTTCGTCTGGGTACATATCACCAATATTGAAACCGGCAAGAACTTTGTGTTCCTTATCATTAATAACATCTTCAAATTCCTGGATGACTTTCTCTGACTCTGCGCCAGTTGCTTTCACATCAAAGAAAACATAAGAAATGGCATCACGAGGACCATGAAAAGCAGAAATTGATACCGCCCAAAACGGTGTGAACCGTTGGCCTGCTTTTGGTTTGACTTCACGGGCTCTGCCCAAATAACCAAGGCCAGTAGTGTGCAGATCAAAATACAGATTGTTGGAAGTGCTCATAGTGAATCTCCTAATTAATCGAAAAAAATCAGAAGACGCACCAATGCCCACAAGGGATGGTTTGTCCCCTGAGGGTTGAGTGATATGGAAAGAACTCCCGCTTTAAAAGCGCCAAGTCTGATGGAGCGATGACTTGGTGGGTGCAGCAGGTGCTGCAGTTGTATCCATATACCGGGATACGTCGGTAAGAAAATCGCTTTACAATTAAATTAGTAGCTGATGACCACAGTATCTGTCAAGCACAAGTTGAAATTCAGTCAATAAATCGTGATGGATTTACTGCATTCCTTCGGCCTACTGAAACGAGATCTAGGTCAGTGAAAAGGTATTGTATGAACTGTTTCAGAATCAGAACACGCTCCTGGCCATGTTGTCGCAGTGCGCTTGGAATCCTGACAAAGGTAGATTGTAGCACCAAGCCGATTGAGATCTGCCGCAGCACACGAATGTCCCTTTTGCTGAAAAGCCCTTTCTCGCTCACCCCTTTGCGCTCGATCCCTAATCGAGCGCCCGCGATCTGAACCAGATTACCCGCTTGTCAGGTCCTGGCGCAGCATTCCAATAGCAAACACCAGATACCTTGGCCCAGGAATTCAACAGTAAAAGTTATTGATCCAATGATGGCCGACAATATTTGCGACAGCGACCATCAAGAAAAACGCGATGAATGTTCCTTGTAGAACATTCAGACTAAACGAGGCTCTTCAGAGCATTCACAGATCGGATCTGCTCCAGAACCTTCTCGAGCCGAGCACGCTTGAAAGCGACGACGCCTGCCACATAGTTAAGCTCGATCCGCCGACGCTCAAATTTCAGCATCTTCTCTCTAAGTTCTTCCGGGCACTGGAGTAACATCTCATCGGATAATTGAGCACGACGGCGATTATTGAGGAGATTGCCTTTACCATCAGTACGGTGATTCCGCCACTTCAGGATATTGTAGGAACGGTCAAACGAGTAAGCGATGTAGTAAGGGGAGACATATTTACCCTGAACCTTTGTGCCTTTAACAACTGGTACACCAACCAGCTCCACGTTAGCTCGATCTCGAAAGATACGTGCCACTTCCATCAAATGCTTAACTTGAGCATCGGCGGCCTCAATCGCGCCTTCGAGCTCTTTAAGTGTACGAAATGGGTATTCTATCAACTCCGCCCAGTCCCTCTGGGACTCAGGATAGATGACATCATTGCCATATCCAGTGATGTTCTTCATTGTGTTGTCCATTGTAGGAGCGATTGTTTGTAACATTTATCTACCTATCGAATACTACTTTAAGTCTTTCTTATTTGTCATTCCCAATCACAAAACCCTTGATGCAGACATCTATGAATTGAAGGGAGGTTCCCTCCCTTACCCTTAAAGGGAGGGAGTTCTAATTGGTCATGGCCTTCCTGTTATCAAGTCGGTCATGGTTTTCCGGCAAATTCTCTTCGGTCTTTGCTGCAGGCATCCGGTAGCTGTAGTAACGGGCGGAGAAGGCTGCCACAGGTTTTGGGGTAAATTCCGGTCTCTTCAGACCTCTGAGAATAGCATCAGACACTTGGCCTCGCTTTGCTACAGTCTCTTTCGCTTTAGCATTGCCCTGAAGCAGATCGTTTGTAGTTAGGCCAGAGAATTTGTAGCCAAATGCCGATTCAAAGGCACCTCGAACCGCACGGCCACCCTTGTGAATCAATCGAAAGGCCTCTTTATCTGCCAATCGACCTACATGTTGCGCCTGCATCGCCAGTCGTACCAGCCGATCGTACTCACTGAGCAAACTGGCGCCGATGTATGAATAGGGTGTCGAAAATCGAATTTCGACGATAAGCGGTTCAATGCTATGAGCTTCAGAATGACTAAGACCTGGCGCAGACACCAATGACTGATCAGCCGTCTGGGTCAGCTCCTCAATAAGCGCTTTTTGACGTTTCAGTGTTTCCTCGACCTGGAGCAGTTTTTCCCATGCCCAAGGGCAGTCTTTTACTGCGCCATGCCAGACTGCCGTCAGTAGTGAGCCAAATCCACGCAGCCCAATGATCCGATCTTTTTTCTCTTTTTCGCGACGCCCATTGAAGAGCAGCTGGCTCTGCAGCGTCTCCAACTTCAGAGTTGAGCTCGCCTGCAGTCGACCCACTCGGGCTTTGTCCAGTTTGTCTGCATCAATGGTCTGCAGTGTGGTTGGGGACTGTGGATCTTGTTTACTAGCATCTACCATGATCATTGCTCCTAATTTCGGTCGTTCAACTACGTCTTATCATGAAAACTGCGCCAGGTATCCGAGAAAAGATTCCAAGCGGCTGTCTTTTGTCGCAGTTGGATTACTGGGCCAAATTTCTATCATCTGTCTCTCTGTAAACCTTCCATGGATCCTGTCCCAGTCTTTTCTCGAGTAGCTGTCGCAGACCTTCAGGTGGGGTTCTTTCTCCTCTCAATGTCAGATAGAAATGGGTACGAGTGAACCCTGCCTCATTGGCCGTTTCCTCCACGCCTCTTCCCGCCAGTTTAAGCAGGAACGGTACGCTCATCTCCATCGGCACGCCTTTTTCGGCATGGATTTGGAGCAGCTGCTGTATGTTCTCCATCGCTGTTAACATTGATATCATCGATTCAATAAAACCGACTTCTGAGACAACTCAGGTGGAGCGTCGGACCCAAAATCAGCAGACTGTGAGCCATCGGGCATCTACTGCAGTCTGTCCTGTCACCGGTGGTACCTTTTGTACGCACGCCTAAATGTGAGTCTCTACGCACACCCGGCGCCGCTCTGAAGCCAAGAATTCGGAGCACCTCCTGCCATGGCCACGGCAGGGGCTGTCGCTCTGTTTGGCGACCAGGACAGCCTCACCAGTCCGTCGCTCCACCTGAGTTGTCTCAATGTGCGAGTCATTCCAACGCTCCCTTCTCGGCTACCAGCTGCTCCAGGCCATCCAGTCGCAACCGAAATTCCCGCACGGCGGGTATACCCCAGAACCGCTCTTTGAGCAGGTCATGTTCGATGAGTTTTTTACGGGCCTGATCGACCTGGTACCGGGAGAGTCCCAGGGACTGTTGGATATCTGCCATTTTGAGATGGAAGAAGTAACCCTGGGCTTCGGACTGTTTATCGAGTTCCAGTAACCAGCCAAACAAAGCTGTTGCATCATGGCCAAGGAGATGCGCCAATTCGTGGTAATACTGAAACTCACTCTGTACTTCCAGGTCTTCTTGTGGGTAGAAGTATTGGTAGTAGGATTTAGGTGGAAAATCCCTGATATCAACTTGTAACTCTCCGTTGTCCATCAAGAGCTTTTTGGCCCCATCCAATCGATGTCTTTTCAGCCCGGACAATCCTTCCCACTGATCTGCTGTCAAAACCCATTCACCAGTATCAGATTTCGAAGATTGATACATAGCTACTCCACGAACAATTGCCAATGCCAAGTTGTTATCTTGGAGAATCTTTACGGTGTAATTTACAGAGATAAGCTCCAAGAGAATGCAGACTTGAATCTGAAATTCAGGATTTCCAAATCTAGCAATTTCATCTTTTCGTTTACTCGGATGACAGTCGCTTCGCTTCTTCAGCAAGCTGAATGGAATCTTCATACCCATACTTTGTGCCATAGTGTTGTTATCTCTCACTCTTGCCCACAATGGGCAAGTTTGTTAATTACCTACGTCATTAGGTCGGTGACATAGCTATTATGTTGATAATTCACATACTGGCCCACGGTGGGCCAGCTTGTTAATTTTCTGCAATTTGCTGCATCTCTTCGGTCAACGCCTGCAATGCAGTCTCCTCCCGTTGGAGCGATTGCGACAGCTGCTGATGAAGCGCTGGGTTCTTACCGGCACTGTGACCATCCATCAGAGTTTTCAACGATCCGATTCTGGATTTCACTTCCCGCAGTTGCGTTTCGAGATCGTTCTTCTGCACCCTCGCTGAAATGTCGCCTGACGGTTTTCGGTAATCGCGAGTAGAGGCAGAGGTCAGTACCTCCTCGCCCTCCTGATGTTTTTTGATCAGCCAGAACATGTACTTGACCGGATCCTCAAGATCAGGTTGATGGCAATCCATCATCCGTCCGGTGAGTTGATTGATGAGCGGCTGCTGATCCTGGCCCTCTACGAGACTCAATCTGCGTAAAATCAAGGCCCGTTCACTGTCGTTGAGCTCTGACATCAGCAAAGTTGGCCAGAAAAGCTCAGCATCTGAAGTTTTTCGATTCTCGCCCGTTGTAGTAGTAGTTGTATTAAAACTACTACTACTACAATACTCTTCAGTTTTTGAAGTCAGGGATTTTTGGCTCTTCAAAAACTGAAGTCTGGGTTCAGAATCCTGCCCTCCTGTACCTGACTTCAGTTTTTGAAGTCTGGCTTCTGTCGGTAATTCCTCCTCATCGAGGGTGCTAATCTTGTTGGAATATGCAACAGCGTGATAGGTAACCTTCTCGATTTTACCTTGCTGGAATTGCCTAAGATTCTCATGGGACTCTTCACGGATTTCCTGTTTTTCCGTCGGCGACAGACTGCGTACTGATCGCTTTCCATCAGCGACCAGATCGCTAAACAGGTCAATCCCGTCCTGGACCGATTTCGCTATGTGGACCACCGCCGGATGGTGATGAGAATGCATGCGCTTTACAAAACCCAAATATCTTGTATCTCTTTTTATGACGGTCTGCAGACATTCGGGTTCGTCGCAGATGTCGTAGGCTGTCCGGACAATTCGGCCACCGTCGTCGCGGATATCTCCGACCTTGATGATCCATCGGGTAAGTCGAAGGATGCTGATCGCTCGGGAGACAGTCGCATCGGAGCCGATATTGGCCATGCGTTTGATCTCTCGGTAGGTCGGCATGGCCATCTTGGATACCTCGCTCATCTGCGTCCGAAAGACGCAAAGGACATTCCGATCCGTCGCTTTAAGCGTCGGGTCGATAAATATCCCCGTGGGGAGTGCCTGATGGGGTATTCCAGAATGCCTAACCGACAGATCAACACGATCATCAGCCATGGGTGATCTCCTTGAGCTCATTGCAATACCAAAACCATATTTCTGAAAGGGTTGTGCCACTGACCGTTGCCAGTGCCAGCCAGTCTTGCGCGGACTGTGGGGTTGAGCGATCGCTACCGATGACCTCATACCAGGCCTGAGCGATGTGGTCACCGATATCGTCTGCCGGCAGTGGGGGGCGCCCACGAGACTGAAGGTTGGTCAACCCGGCGAGGCGCCGTTCAAAATGGAAAGCTTCCCGCGTCCAGCCATACAGCTCGCGAATCATCGGGAAAGGGGCGCCCCTGATAATCAATTGGCGTGCTTGTGCTTGGGCTTCCATATGTTTCTCTTCTATCTGCAGATGCATATCCAACACCTGGTTATCCAGGCGAAATTTGACGAAATTACCCATTCGAGTGAGCAGCCGGTGAAAGGACTCGCTCGACAGACCCCTAACTCTGATCAATAGATCCAGATCAATCCCCAGTCTTTCCAAACTCTCTGCCTCGCCTCTGCTGTGATACCGAAACAACATCTCAAAAGCCGCTCTTGACAGGCTGATGTCGTCGATTGTGTTGTTAGATTCCATGTGATGACCCATAGGGTTCTCCCTCTATCACTATGCGGCCACCTTGCCGCCTTCCTACCAAATCGTGTAAATCTATTCATAACGATTTAAGCTATCGATCTTCTGATCGCCGTATTGTCGATCCCAGTTCGACTCGAAAAGGAACAAATTCCCCGTGTCGAATTTCTCCACACAACGCCGGTTGAGTTCATTATTGGCCCGATTGATGATCATCTGCTCGAGGCTGAAATTGAGCGGGGCATGGAGCATCAGGTCATGCATCAGCAACATGCTCGGCTCAATTTGAACGCGCTTGGCGATGGCGTTGCCAATCCGCTGGAACAGCAAGTCCCCACCATCGAAGTTTTTGTCAAAGACGTCATCGAGGATCTGGCCAAAAGGCGATGTGAGGATTTCCTGTGGGAGCTGACCCAGCTCAATAATCTTGAGCTGGCCGCTGGCCACGACCAACCAATGCCAGGTCGCCAACTGCAGGTAGGCCAGGATAGGGTTCTCCTCATTTAACGGCAGATCCCTGGGCCAGTCAGCGACAAAGAAACCAACGCCACGGTTGAACGGCTGAACCAGATGGTCGGCTATTTCCTGCCTGAAGAATTCACAACAGATACGGCGTGCCGAGGCGTAAGCGTCATGGTGCAGTCGTTCCGTGGGGAGATGCCGTAAATTCATGATCGCTCGTTCGACCAGCATGCTGGTGGATCGGGTGCGGCCACTTTCTTCCCGGTCCCGTTGCAATCCCTCCAACCAAGCCTCCCGGCGCCGCATGAGATCCTTCTGCTCTGGCGTTAGCTCAGGTCCTTCCGGATTTTCCGCTTTATGTTTTTGCCAAACCTCCAGATTGGCTCTGGTGTTGGCCTCCTCCTCCTCATCAGTTAGTTCACGGAATTTGGGCCGATAGTGAGTTTTGCCGTCTTCATCGATGTACAAATCCTCATCCGGCACCAATCCACGTAAAGCCTCGTCATCTTCCAGTTCAGTGTTCGCAATCTGCATGAGGGGATCGTCCGCGAAATACTCCGGCCGATCATCTGGGTCCTCTTCCGTCTCTTCCAGAAGGAAGGAGATGTCCGGGGTATCGCTGGGTGGTGTCTGCTCCAGTGCTTTAGGTGGCTCAACCTTGGGTTTCGATGGTGATGACGGCTTGGGTGCTGATGATGATTTAGGCGTACTTGGCTTGGTCGTCGATTGTGGCGGTTCGATCTCGCCAGTACCGGCATCATCATGGGCCTTGAAGGGCTTGTATTCGCGTTTTTCGGGCAGCTGGCCGGTCTCGAACACGAATTCCAGCCCGGCCTTGGCGCGCTCAATCCCTTGAGTATCGTTACTGCCCAGTTCCCGGGCGACCTCCTTAAACAGCCGGTCGTAGGACCAGTCATCCAGCGTCTTTACGCGCTGATCCAGTTTTTTGAGAATCCCCTGAAACAGAGGATCCCAATCATCGGTTTCGCCGGCGTCTTCCCACAGCATGGATGCGGCTTCATGAAGTTTACTGATGGCATCAACCTGTCGGGGGCCCAAGCCTAACGATAGGGTTTTAACTAAGGCGTGCTGAAGCTGTTCTGAGGTATATTTGAAGCGGGCGATATCGGCTCGAGTTATTTTTTTAATACCTTCGTCTTTCAGGTAATTAATCAGTTCTCTCGGCCCGTACGGAATACCTGTATCCTCTTCGAGAATCAATTTCAGTTTCATGACTGAAGAGGCACGATCAAAAAAAGTGATGTCACCTTTGACTTCGTTTTCAGCCATGTGGCTTGTGTACGTATCGGCTTCGGATTTCCAAGCTTTGTAACGACAGTGAATCTGCAAAAATCGTTCATCTGCCGATTCTTCGAATATCTCCAGGATGATCTCCACGCGAGTATTGGCACCCCTGGCCGGGATGAATTGAGTCGGGGGCATACCGGGGCGCTGTGTAACTGACAGAACCTCTTGGAGGCCTTGAGTCAAAAGCTGGGTCTTGATCGAGTCATATTCTCGATTTCGTACCCGACGGGGGTTTCGGTCATAGGGGGTGAGTTGAGTAGGATGCAGGATCAGTGTGTCTCCATCCTGTGGAATCAGGTTGCTTTGCGTTTCGTTGGAAAAATTACCGACTAAAACCTTGTCCAGTAACTCCTCTTGAGTGGGCTGTTTCTTGCTCATTTCGACGTCCCCTGAGAATGTGCTTGTGCGGTATCCGACAGATGAGGCCAAAGCTCAGTGACGAGATCACACATGATTTCGCGTGCATGGGGATCCATACGGGATACTGGCGTTTGAGCCGTACAGGCCTCTCGGTAGACAACGCGTTCGGGCACCAGGGTTGAAAGAAACCGAACTGGAATTCGGTATTGTTCCCATGCCATGGAGGTTAGAATCTTTGCGTAATTACGACTGTCGTTAGTTCGGTCAACCCGGTAGACCAAACCAAAGAGGTTACCGATGGGGATCCCGAGGTCCTTTAGGGGTGCTAAGTCTTGCATGAGCTGCACAGCACCGCGGGTAAACCCCCGGGTGTCCATCAGTCTGGGGGGAACCGGTGAAAGCAACATATCACCGGCTATCACGGCTGCCTGAAGCAACGAAGTCATTGCGCCCTGGCTGTCAATGATGATGATGTCGTAGTTATGTGTGGCCTTTCGTAAGGTGGCTCTCAGGCGCGTTCGACCATCGGGGGTTTGTTGAATCCAGGTGGATAGTTTTCCAGTTGGGTCATCTGAGATCACCACATCCAGACGATCGATAGAAGATTTTGAGATGAATTGATCCAGCTCTATACTGCCACTGGATGTGTATGGCATCTGTACTAGGCCTGTGAGGCCCTGGGGGGCTCGCTGTACAATGGCATAGTAGCTGGATGCGGTAGGCTGGGTATCGCCATCAATGAGCAAAACCCGTTGTCCAAGATCGGCCAGAAGGCCGGCAAGATTGGCAGCTATTGTGGTCTTACCCACACCGCCTTTGGGATTACAAACTGTCAATATAGTACCGTGCATATCGATTTTCTCACTGTTATAAGGCCAGAGAAAAACCAAAATCTAATGCACTGGAAATATCTAAGTTATCAATATTTTACATACTAATTCTCGACGACTGTAATATACATTATGAACATATATGCAATTTGCTAATTCAGGAGAATATAGTTAATTATATTTATTAAGTATGTTCTATATATCCCTGTTTTTTAATGTATATTTTAATGCCTTATACGTCAGAGCTATGATCCCTCATTCCAAAACCACATGACATGGTACCAGAGCAATAATAACGTCACGCTACGCAAAATCTACCATTATCCCCTGACACGAAGTGTCTACATTTCACGTAGGAGTACGTCCATAGAGGCTCTAAACATCTGTTATACAAGGAATATAAAGTTGCGGATTTTAATTGGGTGTTGGTCTGTTATTACACGGAATGGATGGTCTGGAGGCCACTATTCTGGGTTTCTGTCTTTATCGATTACAGCTATCAAGCTATTGCATCGCCGTCTGCTGTAAAGAAGTGTAGCCGTTCCGGGTCGAAGCTTAATTGGATGCTATTCCCTGTTTCATAAAGTGCTGGGCCAGGCAAGCGAGCGACCTGTGTTTTCTGATCCCTACCAGGTACTACGCATGATGCCGTGAAATATACCAGACATTCGTGTCCTAGCGACTCGACACTTTCTACGGTCACCTCGGCACCCGAAGTCGATGTTGAAAACATTTCCGGACGCAGGCCCGCCAACATTGGTCCTTCCATGTACTCTGACAGTGAGGGTTTACGTGCCAACAACGGCTCGAATGGGATCTGCCAAGCACCGGCGGCGAGTTGAAGCATCCCAGTATCTCTGTTCAGCGTCGCATCAAAGATGTTCATGCCAGGATTACCCAGGAAGACCGCGACAAAAGTGTTGGCAGGATGGTCATAGAGTTCCTGCGGTGGTCCTACCTGTTGTAGTTTTCCCGCGTTGAGTATCGCTATGCGGTCGCCCAATGTCATTGCTTCAACCTGATCGTGAGTGACGTAGATCGTCGTGACTCCCGAGCTTTTTTGCAGACGGATGATCTCCGTACGAATCTGAGTACGTAGCTTGGCATCCAGGTTGGAGAGTGGCTCATCCATGAGGAACACCTGTGGTTGACGCACCATGGCACGCCCCATAGCGACCCGCTGGCGTTGACCACCTGATAACTGCCGAGGCCGCTTTTCCAGTAGATCCGTGAGTGTCAACAAGTGGGCGGCATCCTCAACCCGCCGGGCTATTTCGGACTTGGACAGCTTCATCATCCGCAGGGGGAACTCAAGATTTCGGCGTACGGTCATGTGTGGGTAGAGCGCGTAATTTTGAAACACCATCGCAATATCACGGTGTTGTGGTGAACACTCGTTCACAAGCCTGCCACCGATCAACAGCTCACCATTGGTCACTGCTTCTAATCCTGCCAACAGCCGTAAGGCTGTCGACTTACCACAACCCGACGGCCCCACCAGCACCATCATCTCCCCATCTTCGACTGCTAGACTGAACTTCTCGAGGGCTTTTGTGCCCTCTTCAAAGATCTTATCAACATGTCGATATTCAACGTCGGCCATAGCGCCCTACCCCCCTTACCCTTTTATACCGGTGTGGGCAACACCGCGAACGAACCAACGCTGAAACAGCAGGAACACCACCAGAATTGGTAGCACCATCATCACACCGAAAGCTAAGATATCCCCCCATTGCAGTGGCGGCAGGCTATGAAATGTGGCAATGGCCAACGGTAATGGTCGCACGGTCTCGCTGCTGGTAACCATCAGCGGCCAGAGAAAGGCGCCCCACTGGGAAAGGAAGGTCAATATTGCAACGGTTGCGAAAACCGGCTTGGCATTGGGCAGAATAATACTGAAATAGGTGCGTAGCACTCCAGCGCCATCGATACGCGCCGCCTCCTCTAGTTCGCGCGGCAGACCGATGAAATAGGTGTAGAACAGATAGACGGAGAATGCATTAGCGATGAACGGCAAGATCTGCACTATATACGTATCACGCCAACCGACCAGCGACACCATGTAGAAAAGGGGCACGGCAATAGCCTCGAGGGGAATAATCATCACCGCTAACACCAGACCGAATAGTAGTTCACGCCCGCGCCATAGTAGACGGGCAAAGGCGTATCCGGCCAGGGAATTCACCAACAGCCCCGCTCCCACGATCATCCCGTTGATGAACAGGGAGTTAAGCAGGTAGCGGGCAAAGTCCACGCGGGCAAACACATCCCGATAATTATCCAGCGTCACCCCGGCAGGCCAGAAGGCACGCCAATCCCCCGCCTCCACTAAAACCCGGGCATCCGGCTTCAAACTGCCGGCCAGCATGAAACCAATTGGGCTGATAAACAGCAGCCCAAAGAGCAAAAGGCACAAATAAATCATTGGGAGGAACGAACGGTGCGTCATGTCACCTCCCGTTCCTGGCGAGCGACTCGGCGTTGCAGCCAGGTGATCAACAACACCACCAGAAACAAGATCACGGTCATGGCTGCGCCTCGCGCCACCTGTTGACGCGCAAAGGCGGCTTCTACCGTTTCAAACATCACAGTGGTGGAAGCATCATAAGGACCACCTTGGGTCATGATCTGCACCTGATCGAATAACCGGAAGGCAAGAATGGTGGTCACCAGCACGACGAAGATCAACGTATTGCGAAGTTGAGGCAGCGTGATATGCCAGAATTGCTGCCGACGGCCGGCGCCGTCAATAGCGGCGGCTTCGTAGAGCTCCGCTGGAACGGCCTGTAGGCCGGCAAGCAGGATGACCATCTGGAAGCCGGTACCCTGCCAGATCGAGGTCAACATGATCGCCGGCAACGCAAAGTACGGATCATGAAGGAAATCACGTGGGGTCCAGCTACCTAAGCTGACCAGATCCAGAAAAGCGTTCATCATTCCATTGGGTCCCGGTGCGAAAATCAATACCCAGACAACGGCTACTAATGAAAGTGGGAACACTACGGGCATGAAGAACAAAGTGCGGAACCATGTGGTGCCGTAGAAGCGTCGATTGAGCAGTAATGCCAGAACAAGCGCCAAGACAGTCTGCAACGGCACCACCACGACCACGAACACCAGATTATTCAGCAGGGCGCGAACGAAAGAAGGGTCGGAAAAGATACGGCGATACTGCTCGAACCCCATCCATTCGAGGGGTAGTGGCGAACCGAGTCGGAGGTTGGTAAAGCTGAGCGCCACAGCGAACAGAAATGGCACCGCAACAAACAGCAACAAGCCTACTAGTGCCGGGGCACTCATAAAGGCGGCGGTAAAATTCCGACTATCCAATAACGGTTGTCTCATAATCGGCACGATCTGGTTGGCGACCTCTGTTCAATCCACCTGAGGATAACCTTTGTTATCACGAATGTCCTGATCGATCTCAGCCGCCGCCTTATCCAGCGCGTTTTGTATGTCACCACCGTTTCGTATATCGATGAAAGCCTGTTGAAAAGCCGATGTAATGACTGGATAAGCAGGCGTTTGTGGACGTGGTACGGAAAATCCCCCTTGCAACTGCCGGGTAAACAGTTGCAGCGGCCCTTTGTCGCCATACAATGGCGAGCGAGCGATGGCCGTGCGAGTGGCCGGTACTGCCCCATTGGCTGCAGCCATCACGAGGACCTCGTTTGGCTGGAGCAGAAACTCGAGCAATCGTACGACTGCCTGAGGATTTTTGCTGTGCTTTGTGATACCCCATACCCAAGAACCCTGGCCTGTGCGCGAACCCTTGCCAAGGTCAGGCAGCGGTAAAAGGGCAAGATCGCTACCCAGCGCTTCTGCATAGCGAGAGTATTCCCAGTGTCCGGCCCACGAAAGTGCAACACGGCCGCTGACAAAGGCAGCATCATCCACATTGCTATCTATGTAGCCACGGGTAAACCAGTGCTGCAGAGCCTTCATGGCCCTTACCGATTGAGGACTATTCAGAACCCCCTCCGCAGATTGATAGTCGTTGCGATCGATAAGATCTCCCCCGGCTGATTGCAGTAATGGGGAGAAAGCATAGGTAAACCATTCGCCTGAATAGTTAAGCTTCAGGTCCAATACCCTACCGTCAGAATCACGAGAGGCGAGTGCTGCCAGCACAGTGGCAAATTCGTCGCCTGTCCAGGCATTATCAGGCCCGGATGGAATTTGTACACCGGAATCCTTGAGTGCACTCCGCCTTGCATATAGTCCTAGTCCGGAGTCAAAAGTGCCAACAGCGTAAAATTTGCCAAGATAATGGCCCTGCTTTTGAATTGACGGCAGAAGTTCTTCCTGCAACTTCGCGCTTAGCAACTTATCCAAAGGTTCCAAGTGACCTTGCCAGACATAGTTGTAGAGAAAGGGACCGTCAAATTCAAGCATATCAGGCAGTTCGCCAGCGACTGCAGCTGCTTGCACCTGAGCATTGTAGGACTGCTCAGGGATAAATGTAAGCTGGACTTGTATCTCTGTCTGTAAGCTATTAAAACGTTTTACTTGTTGTTCAAGCACCTTTCTTTCAGCTGCCTGACCTGCATGTGCCCAGACCATGAGTACAGTCAGGTCAGGCGACTGATGATCCTGCTGATCACTGCAGCCTATGACTAGCGCCAATGAGCCGATCAAAAGATATTTCCACATAGCCTCAATAGTCCATTTTTTTATCACTGTTAATGAGTTGTGCAACCTCAGGGTATCAGACGTTGGCAATCGTTTCATGAATGCATGATATATTCATTTATGGTCATCGCATTTCGGGGATTTCACCCTAACCCGATCCTGGAGGAGTCTGGACAGTCGGCTGGAGCGCCTTAAAACGAGGTCATAGCGGATTTAAAACAGAGACAATAAATTGTGGATGAGATCGGCAATTTGAGAGCCTGTCATTGCTAGTTCGTCTCTCAAGAATAGTAGATTGATTAGAGAAAAGACTACGCCACTACACAGATGTCCACCAGGTGACCCGGAAGGTGTGATTACCCCTCCCATCTTGATCCTGTTAAGACACAATAGCTTGTGTTCAAGGGTATCTATTTGATCAAGCATCTCATAGGCAAACACATTGTGTGAATATTTTTTATATGTTGTCTCCCAAGAAGATACGGTGATAAGTTCGTCAACCACTATAGGTTTTAACACCCCAGAGCAGCCCTGGTGAAACCTCGCAAAATACGTCCATTCCGAGCCTCATCAGGCTTTACTTCACTTGCCAGTAATGTGATGGTTTTACTGCAGCATCAAGCGATTACCGTGCCCACAAGACAAATTGGTTCATAAAATACGTGCCAATTCTTTGTCTCTTAAACCCGGCTAGATTCATGAAGATACCGCCACCGATTAGGTCTACGCTCGGACCGTAGTACCCATCTTGCTCTAAGCAGACCATGAAAGGATAGTGAAATTATTTTGTGATCAGTTGAAACATCGGTAAAATATCGCCTTTTCCAAATTCCAACTTTTATGGATATGTGATCTAGCATGACTAACTTACTTGTAGAACAGCACGATGAACTTGTTGTTGAAATGGCCAAATTCTATCTGGAAAATATGGAGAAAGAGTTAGGCAAGAAATATGTCGATAACAGCCACGAGGTTAATGCCAGTCTCTCTGATTCTCAATACAGTGAATTAAAGGGTAAATATGACATAACCGACTTCGAATTTGCTGACCTCTATAATGAGTTCCAGAAGATGAAGCCAACCAAGCACTTAAAATCCACACTGGATGCTTTTGCTGCCTCTGGTGGAAATGTGGATATTGAGCCTGTTTTTGATGAAAAACAACAAAAACTGAATATCTCCATCAGTTTCTCAATCAAGGACCAAACCTATGAAACAATCGAAGGTCTGAGCACCCTGGAAGAGATCATATTAAAGATGAACGCCATGATTCAGATCGATAATGTTCTTTCAGGCGCTGATCCTAATGTAGAACCGACATTCTAGATTTAATCCAAAAATAGCCCTTTTTTATCGTGTGCTACGTAAAATCCACCACGCTTACCTTTGTTAAGTCAACTGGATTTCACGTAGACACGCTCTTCCATCTCAGTCAGTGCATCTTTACAAGTTGGATTCCATCACTTTATTTAGTTTTAACATTATCCAACCGAAAAGAAGTTACCTTCCGGAAAGTATCGCAAACCACCTTCAGGTGAACCTCCACTGAAAGCACTAGTGAAGAACTCATTGACTTTCTCATTTTTCTCAGCCGGCTTGGCAAATGGCGCATGCGAGAATCTGACCCAGGATGCATCGGTAAAATTGATGTAATGGGCATCACGACTCGATAGATTGCGTACATAGTGACCAAGCCGGGCCAACTGTTCCGATCCGGCCTTTGCTCGTGAGGCGCGCAAGGCATAGTCGTTCTCATTTATAGTGACATAGAGACGGTTACGAAATCGGATCTGATCAACCCAATGGTCATGTTCAAGGTTGTTGGCATCCGCCTGGCACAAAATGACATTATCAAAGAGTAGGTGGTTGCCTTCATTGCTTGTACTTTTAATCACCTGCTTGAGTAGATAGTTACCCATACTGTGAAACATGGCGTTGACGGTGAATGGACACTCTTTTTCCAGCAGACGAACATAGAGATCCTCACATTGTGCGGCATTCTCCCGATGCTTCTTTTTAGCCATCTCGTAGAGTTCCAGCCTTCTCGCTTCTGTAAGCAGCTTGAAATAACGAAAACTGATTGCCAGGACACGATCCAAGGCACCGGCGGATGCACGTGCATCTCGCTTGTCTGATTTATAGTTCAAGACACCGGAAACACCACCACCGTTGGCTGGCCAAGAGAATGTGAATACTTCAACACCGTAATGCTTTTCCAGATAGCTGGCAGTCTCTATCACATCCTGCAGGTCATTGTTGAAACCATGGATGAAGAAAAGGATATGACGACGATTTTTACGCGCTCTTCGGGTAAGCTCACAGGCAACTCGTAGGCTGGCATAGTGTGGCTCACTGGTATTTACAGTTAAGCGGAACTCTTTTTTTAACTTTTCAACTTCAGCTTTCTTAAGTTCGTCATTAAGATAGTTAACAGACCAGCCCGTTCCTTTCTTTTTAACTTCAGCCAAACGCAGCTCATTGGGGCCTTTTGCATTCGGCCTTTTACCAAACTGATCGAGGCCGTTTGCATTCTGAATCACTTCACGATTGGTCACGACAAACATCCTGATATCCTCTTCATGTTCGTTGTTATTTTTTCCTGATTAGCTGTATCCAGTATAGCTGTTTAGAAACTTTGCTATTGGTAAAAAATCACTAACTTGACCGTATGCGTTTTCTTACCACCTCCAATCTTTAAGACTGACTTTATCTCACCGTATTTCAGTTAGGTATGGCTACCCTGCCCTTTACTTTTAGTGGTCCAAAAATTCTCTCATCGCAAAGTAGTTGTTTGTGTTTCATGCATACCGAAGCTTGAGCCCTGAAGGGGGTTTGAAAGTGCGAGACCTGACAATGTCGGTGGGATCAATTTCAATTTACGGGGATTACCGGCAAGGTTCCGAAAGTGGAATTCCAGCTTTGACAGTTTCCGCAAGTCAATCGTTGAAATGTGTGTTCGACTCAATACTTTTTGATAATGTTATGTTATAACATTTTAAATTGTTTTATCAGGAGATCAAAGCGCCATGACCAAGACCAATCAGGGACTCATTTTTCTTTCCTGCTCACTGTTAGCCGCTTCCAACCAGCTCCAAGCGGCTGATTCAGACCACGAACAGCATCAAGCCCATGTCCATGGCGAAGCGCAGTTGCTGATTGCCCTGGACGGCTCAACCCTTGAACTCGAGTTTCAGTCTCCTGCAATGAATATTGTGGGTTTTGAGCATCAACCGAAAACCGAGAATCAGGTCAAGGCGGTAGAGGCCGCAATAGAGACCCTGAAACAGGCCGATCTGATATTCACCCTCTCTTCAGCCGCCCAATGCAATCCTGTGTCGATCGAAGTGAAGTCTCCCCTGTCCAAGAATGACGGGCACGGCCACACTGATGACCATGACCATGAGCACGAAGTAGAGAGCCATAGTGACTTCACCGCGCATTACAGTTTTCGATGTGAGCAACCCTCACGGCTGGATAAGATTGAATTTGACCTCTTTAAACGCTTTCCAGGTACAGAACAGCTTGAGGTACAGAGTATTTCTAAAAAGGGGCAGCAGAAGATAGACTTAACTCCCGGAAACAGTACCCTGGAATTCTGAGATATTTGATGCCGCAAACCGCTGCCATACTGTTAAAAGATCTTCGTTTTGGTTGGCGTAAGAACCTGCCTGAGGTACTGCACATACCGGAACTTGAAGTACCCCGTGGCGAGCGAATCTTCATTGGAGGCGCCAGTGGTAGCGGCAAGAGCACCCTGTTGGCGCTACTCGCCGGGGTCAATCTGCCAACCCGTGGTGAGGTGACGGTCCTCGGTGAGACGATCAACCGTCTCAGCGGCGCCAGGCGGGACCATTTCCGCTCCGATCACATCGGATTTGTCTTCCAGCTGTTCAATCTCATCCCCTACCTGTCCGTGTTGGAGAATGTCACCCTGCCCTGCCGTTTCTCACAGCTACGCAGGCAGAAGGCCACCGAATCGGGTGGCGATCTTCATTCCGAAGCGATGCGCCTGCTGACGCACCTGGATATGGCCCACGAGAGTCTCATCCATCGCCCGGTGACTGAACTGAGTGTCGGACAACAGCAACGGGTTGCTACGGCCCGAGCCTTGATCGGCGCCCCAGAGATCATCATCGCCGATGAACCCACCTCCGCCCTCGACAGCGATATGCGACAGGCCTTTCTAAGGTTGTTGTTCCAGGAGTGTGACGAGACCGGATCGACCCTGCTGTTTGTCAGCCACGATCGACAGCTCGCGTCCCTGTTCGAGCGCCATATCGCGCTGGATGAGCTCAACCAGGCCGATCAGGAGGGGCGGTGATGGCGATCCTTTCACTTGCCTTCAAAAGCCTGTTCAATCGCCGATACACGGCCGGGCTGATCCTGATCAGCATCGCCCTGAGTGTCTCACTTCTGCTGGCTGTCGAGCGTTTACGGGTGGAATCACGCAACAGCTTTGCGCACACCATTTCTGGCACGGATCTGGTGGTTGGCGCCCGCAGTGGCTCGATCAACCTGTTGCTCTACTCGATATTCCGTATCGGTGATGCCACCAACAACATCTCCTGGAAGAGCTATCAAAAGTTTGCCGAACACGATCTGGTGAAGTGGACCATTCCCATCTCTCTGGGGGATTCGCACAAGGGTTATCGGGTGATGGGCACCAATCAGGACTATTTTCGATATTACAAATATGGCCACAAAAAAAGCCTGACCCTCAACCAGGGACAGCCTTTCAAACAGGTCTATCAAGCCGTATTGGGACAGGAGGTGGCCCGCAAGCTCGGCTATCAAGTCGGTGAGAAGATCGTCATCGCCCACGGTGCCGGCAAGACCAGTTTCACACGGCATGATGACAAACCGTTCGAGGTGGTGGGCATACTCGAACCCACCGGCACACCGGTCGATCGTACCGTCCATGTTCCCCTGGAAGGCATTGAGGCGATCCATAAAGACTGGATAGCCGGGAGACAGGTTGCCGGGCTTCAGATCAGTGCCGAGGAGGCGCTGGAAAAGAATCTGACACCGAAGGTGATCACCGCCTTTCTGGTAGGACTGAAAAGTAAAATCGCCACCTTTCGGATTCAGCGTGAGATCAACGATTACCGTAAGGAACCTCTGCTGGCAATCCTCCCTGGGGTGGCGCTGCAGCAACTCTGGGACATGATGGGAGTGGCAGAGAATGCACTACTGGTCGTCACGGTCCTGGTGGTGTTTGTGGGCCTGATCGGAATGCTCACTGTGATGCTTGCCGGTCTCAATGAGCGGCGCCGGGAGATGGCGATACTGCGTTCGGTGGGGGCCCGCCCGGGCCATATCCTGCTACTGGTCACCGGCGAGAGCCTGTTGCTTAGCCTGCTCGGGATCGCGCTTGGCTTGCTGCTGCTCTATACCGGCCTGCTACTCGGACAGCCTGCCATCGAAAGTCGCTATGGCTTACACTTGCCAATCGGCATTCCCGCACTGCGGGAGTGGATTATCCTGGGCCTGATTGGAACTTCCAGTTTGATCATTGGCCTAATTCCCGGTTATCGTGCCTATCGCTACTCCTTATCAGATGGTATGAGCATGCGTATCTGACATGTTGTTAACTATCTGATCGCTCGGTTAAAAAGTACACTTGAGGTCAACAGATGAAGAACTGGTTTGGGAGTCTGATTTTTTCTGCATTTCTACTCTCCCTGGGATCTTTACAGGCGGAAACGGCCAAGGAGCTGGAGTGGGATGCAATGATCCCAGAGGACTATCGACCTGATAAGATCATGAATCAGTTTGGGGATATCAGTGAGCTTGATGATAATGACCCCAGGGCGCAAAAAATCATGGATGAACTTGAGGCGGCCTGGAAGGTGGCGCCTGTGGTCGAGAGTCTGGATGGAAAACGGGTCAGGATACCGGGCTTTGTAGTGCCGCTTGAAGGAGACGGGAAGAAACTGAGCGAATTTCTCCTGGTACCCTACTATGGCGCCTGCATTCACGTACCACCCCCACCAGCCAACCAGACCGTCTATGTAAAGGTACCAACGAGAGATGCAAAGATCCGCCAGGCATTCGACACAGTCTGGGTTACCGGGGTTCTCAGCGCCAAGTCCTTCGACAGTGATCTCGCCACAGCCGGCTATCAACTGCAGGCAGAAGAAGTCGCGCCATACGATGAGTAGCCAGGCTCGTCTGCTTACAGGTGCAAGCCTGTGCAGCGTGCTATTCTGCTATCCGCTTCAGGCCAAGGAGGTTACCTGCCACCTGCATACTCCGGCGGACTATAACAAGTTCAGCAAACAACCCTTAGTGATACCCGCAGTGGGCAATCCCTCGGAATGTGAGCAGCTCAATCTGCGAAGCTTCAGTAACAGAGGTCGATGCCATTGCCCTCAAGGTGGGATCAGTTTTCAGGATAACAGTGGCCCAGCTGATTTCTCCTCCTCAAGGAATCGGCCTGAAATGTTGCCGTGATTGACCCGTTCTTTTTTGCAATGGGTTCAACACTGGGTATTGTCGCGAAAAAGCAGTGTGCCCAGTTATTCTGTGTCAAAGGCCGCTAACAATAGTTATTCATTCAGGGCCCAGTATCGGTACCTCGGTATAGTCGTACATCAGATTATCCCAGAAATGGTATAACGCTTGAGATCCAGTACAGAGTTAATGAAACTAAGATGGATCCGGAGAGGTTTGTAATACAGGTCCTCAAACAATTCGCACAGAAAAGATACGAAATTTACATTGGTAAAACCAAATTCTCGAATATACTTAATCAAATAGTCCCAAGCAGGGGCGTGAAGCTGATCAATCAACAACACTCACGATAGCTAGAGCATACATAACAATAAGTTTTGTATAGATATTAAGTAGTTGTTGTGGATATACAGCGAGCAAGATGAATGACATCCAAGAGAGCAATCAGTGAGCGTGGCTGGTTACGCTTAAGCATTTCAAGAAGCTGGTTGTGAACGGTATCTGAAATCGTCCGGAGTTATGAAGAAAAATGATAACTTGGCAGAAAATCCTGGAATTTGCCAATCAGGGCAATCCGGCACCAGACCGCAAGGTTGTCAAAAGCGACACAGAATGGCGGGAAACGCTCTCTCCAGAGACCTTTCACGTTACCCGTCAAAAAGGAACGGAGAGACCATTCAGTTCAGAGATGTGCGGCCTGTTTGAACCCGGTCGTTACGCCTGCGCCTGCTGTGGCACTCTGCTGTTTGATGCACAACAGAAATTTGATTCCGGTACAGGCTGGCCCTCTTTCACACAGCCAGCAGAGATCAATGCCATTGCCTATCATGCGGATAACTCCCATGGCATGCAGCGGGTCGAGGCACTCTGCAATACCTGCGACGCTCATTTAGGGCACGTGTTTCCCGATGGGCCTCCGCCAACCGGATTACGCTACTGCATCAATGCCCTGTCGCTGAAAAAAATTCAGGAATAAGTCTAACGATAACACACATCTAATGCGCCCTTTCGCAGCTGAAAAAGCGGCAAGCTGAATAGATTGGCGTAAACAGTTCTAAGAAGCCCGTCGAACTCGTGCAAGCAGGAACTCGGCCTGATCGACCAGAATATTCTTTCCGCGTAACATGAGGTGTTCTGCATAGCAGGGAGCATAGGGTATTGCCAGCAGTTCAACCCCCCATTCGCCCGGTGTTCTGGCCCCTTTCAGGTGATTACAGCGATAACAGCAGCTGACTACATTGGACCAGGCATCGGTGCCACCCCGACTTTTCGGTATCACATGATCTCTTGTCAGTTCACTGTTCGGAAACTGATTTCCACAGTAGAGACAGAGATGACCGTCTCGGGCAAACAGAGCCCGATTGCTCAAAGGTGGTTGATAGGATTCGGACCAGAGATGGGGCTGCACCTTCGAACGGGTAAGCAGAATGGACGAGACCTCGATGCAGGATTGCAGACCAGTCAAAGCGTTGATGCCACCTCGGACAACACGGGTTTGCTGGCCCAAAGGAGCCAATACCCGATCGGTTGCAATCAGGTGTATTGCCTTTTCCTGGTTAAGCCAGCGACTTGGATTGCCGGCCTGGTCCAGCGCCAGAATGGGCATGACGGTCTGCATATTGAGGGCCCCTCCATTCAGTTGCATGATTAATTTATCACAACACTCCAGAGAGTTTGTACACAAATGACAGGCTGGGCTCGATCTAAGTGCTAAAAACCTGCAAAAAGTACGAATTATTTCAACGAAACCACAATTGTTTTACAGTTTTACCCTGGCAATTGCCGATAATTCTGTCTATTAGACCCTCAATGGGCCCATATTTAACGCACTATTTCTCTTTTTTGCGATTAATGCAGTTTTATCGCAGGATCAATACTTCGTCTTAGCATCCTGGCTAATGTGGTTAAACCGGTTCTCCACCAACCGAACAGAGTCAACTGATGCATTTTGTACAAAGACAAATAGACCCATCTGGCGATCCATCCACTGACTCTGACACTGCCGGTAATGGCACCCATCAGATTGCCGACAGTGCTGTATCGACCCAGCGTTACCAGTGAGCCGTAATCACGGTAGATGTAGCGCTTGTCAAATCTCTGTCCCTTTATCCTTTTGAGCAACGCTTTGGCGACAAATGAGGCCTGCTGATGTGCAGCCTGAGCTCTGGGTGGCACCAGTTCCCCCTGCTCATTCATCACGCAGGCGGCACAGTCTCCAATCGCATAGATACGCTCATCATCCTCCAGGGTCAGGTCACCATGAACTTTGAGTTGATTGATGCGATTGACGCTCAGATCGAGCTGGGCAAGAAAATCGGGGCCTTTGATGCCGGCCGCCCATACCTTGATAGCGGCAGGTATCACCAGACCAGAGTCTGTATGAACAGCATCCTCGGTTACTTTAGTGACCATTTCCGAGACATGCACCTGGATACCCAGGCTCTCCAGCTCTTTTTGTACTTGGCTGGAGAGTTTTTCCGGTAGGGCCGGCAGTATGCTTGGCCCGGCATCCAAGATATGCAGATGGATATGGCGATCCGGCTCAATGGTCTCAAATCCGTATTGGGCGATCTGCCGGGTTACCTGATGGAGCTGAGCTGCCAGTTCAACACCGGTCGCACCGGCACCCACAATGGCCACATCCAACTGGCCATCCTGCAGTGCCTCTGTTTGGGTATTGGCCTTGATCAGTGCTTCCAATAACTGCTGCTGAAAATTGCTTGCCTGAGATTTTGTATCCAGCATCAAGCAGTGCTCCTGAACACCGGGAATAGCAAAATCGTTACTTACACTGCCGACAGCGAAGACCAGGTAGTCATAGGAGAAAGTGCGACTGGGAATCAGCTCCTCACCCGTTTCGTTGTGCAATGGCGCCAGAATAATCTCACGCTTTATCCGATCCAGATCCTGCATGACGCCAAGACGGAATCGATAGTGGTTCCAGCGGGCATGCGCCAGATACCCAAGTGCATGTTGTGCCGGATCAAAAGTACCGGCAGCCACTTGGTGGAGCAGCGGCTTCCATACATGAGTACGGGTGGCATCAATCAGGGTTACCTGTGCCCTGTCATGCTTGCCTAAACGTCTGCCAAGATGGGTTGCGAGTTCGAGACCGGCAGCACCGCCGCCAACAACAACGATTTTCGGTGATTCCAACATCAGTGGCTCCAAATTTAATTTGAACGTGCAGCGATTGAGTTTTTGTCAGGAAGCAGAACTGTTCCAATCTCATCTCAATACAGAAAGGTATTCATCGAGGATACTGGCAGCATCATACGGATTGCTGACAAGTGGGCCAGCGATGGATAGAGTTAGGGCCTGTTAACACGAATCCAATACGCCCTGCTGGGACTGTTTTATCGTCCAGCAAGGCAGAATGAGCGTCGTGTAGTTATTCTACATGAGCGAATGATAACGCCGCTGGGCACAACAGGACGTATTGGATTCGTGTTAACAGGCCCTAGGATAGTGTCCTAATTTCATTAAGTCCAGCAATAACTTAACTGTCACATTAACGGACACTCAATAGGCATACATGTATCAAATTTGAGTCTGTTAGTGCTCCATTTCAAAGCAATCAGAAGCTTATTTTAAGCTGAGTCAAAGCTTGAGTAAGGCACGGCATGACCATCCACGTCGTAGAGGTAGAGGCGGTTTCTGCCAGCGTCCTTAGCCGCATACAGGGCTTTGTCAGCCAGACCGAGCAAGCTGTTCAAATCTTTTCCAGGCTGATCCTCGACGGCTACCAGACCGATACTTACCGTCACCGCTACGCCACCCGGTTTGAGTGCTTCGGCGGCTTTGCGCATCGCTTCACAACGACCGGGTATCGACTCGCCGTGGGCCAAGACGACAAATTCCTCCCCGCCAAAGCGCACCGGCAGACCATCCTGAAACGATTGATTCAATAATTTACCCATCGCAATCAAAACCTGGTCGCCGATCAGATGGCCTTGCGTATCGTTGATCCTCTTGAAATGGTCAAGGTCTATGATGACCACCCATCCGTCGTTTCGCTCGGTGAGGAATGTTTCCCCCGATTCGACCAGATAGAGTCGGTTATGGGTCTGGGTCAGCGCATCTGTCTTGGCCATTTGTTCTAGATTTGCTGCTTGCCGGCGCAGGGTATCGTATTGGAATTTCACCAGTAGCAGGGCGTGTACCCGGGCCATCACCACCTCTTCCACCAGAGGCTTGTTGACAAAGTCGTTGGCACCGGCATGGAACACCGCAACCTGGGTTTTGCTATCTTCTTTTCCGGTGGTAACGAGCACCGGCAGCTCCTGTTGTGAGTAGTGTTGTCGGACGCGAATCGAGTAAAGCAGATCCCCACCGGTCATTTGACCCTGTAAATGAAAATCTGTAATCACAAGGTCAAAACTCTTTTCATCGGTCTGACAGGATTTTTCCAGTAGAGTCAATGCCTCTTCCACAGAGCTGGCATGTACCACTTCCATACCATGCTCTTCCAGCATTTGTCGTGTCGAGGCAATGGCTGTTTTACTGTCTTCCAGATAGAGTATCCGACCATAGAGTTCTGCATTGCGCGCCAGAATCGATTTTATAAATTGACCAAAAGCCATAAAACCGCGGGCCTTATCAAAATAGTCGGTAACACCGGCATTGTAGCCTTCATGCAACAGGCGCTGATCGGCATCCGACGAGACCACGATCACGGGGGTATAACGATATCGTTTACTGCTGCGAATTTTGCGGCATAAATCGAGGCCATCCATATCGGGTAGCAGCAAGGCCGTTGTGATCAGTGAAAAGCGCTCTTCTGCGATGCGGGCCAGAGCCTCGTTTGCCGTGGCGCAACTTGCTATATGGATTTCAGGCATAGCAACCTGCAGGCGTCGAATGAGCACCTCCCGCGAAGCGGTGGAACCATCAACCAGCATGATTCTATTGATCATTCTACTCTACACTGTCCTTTAGCTTTAAAAATAGCGATGTATATTTGGGATTCCCTTTTGATCTATTGTATATGATCTCATGGCGCATATTGAGACCAGTCTGGCATAGAGTAAACAAACTGATCACCAGAAACAGGGAAATATCGCTGTCAAATTCAACAAGCTTATAATTATTAGTAACTTAGGCTACTGGGGCCTGTTAACTCTAATTCAATATGTCCTGTTGTGCCTGAAAAATCGCCAATCGAGGCGCGAGGAGCGTAGATTGGTTGTTCCAAATGAGCAACGAGCAACGATTCGTGGCGCTTTTGCAGGCGCAGCCCCCTATATTGATATTAAAGTGGGGGCTGGGTCTGTTTTTGTGCCCCGTGACTTGGACAGAGGTCAATTGAGGGGGAGATAAAAAGACAAAAAAAGGGCCGGGATTCGATATAGGTATTGCCTGAAATCGGTCTCACAGTCCGATCAATCCAATCCGCCGACCCCTAAACAAAGATTTCTGCCGGTCATCCCAGGCCCGGTCTGTTGAGTCAGGTATGAATGGCCTGGGATTAAAGGATCTGTGGATGTAGATTCACTCCTGTCTGGATTCTCTACTGACTGCCCGCAATCTATGTAACACATCACAGAAACTCATATCGAATACCTGCCCAGATTGCCCTCGGAGAGCCCGGAGAGAGAAAACGGCTCTCTTCATAGTCATCGCCAAGTACTTCATCCGCTTCACCATAAAGTCCGAAAGTTTCGTACTCCTCATCAAACAGGTTATCCACTTTGGCAAACAGCTTGAATCTGTCTGTTGCCTGATACTCACCACGCAGATGGACCAGGGCATAGCCATCAATCTCATCATCAAGATTGGCTTCATCCCCTCGCAATACGACACTGGAGCTATAGTGAAGATCAAGGCCAATTGCCAGCTTGTTGGTAAATCGATAAGTCACACCGGCTTTCAAAAGGTTTTCAGGGAGACCTGGAATTCTATCACCCGAGCTGACGTTGACCTCCCCATCTACCGCAAATGGATTGTTTGGGCTAGCAACGGTCAGATCATCTTCAAAGGTGGCCTTCAAATGGGTATAACTGACAAACCAGTCGAGCCGCTCGTCATAGGCATTTCCACTGAAACTCATTTCGATACCCTGCCTGCTGGTATTACCAACATTATCGAAATACCCCTCATTGGTCAGAGCACCAGCACTGATGAAAATGATGTCATCTTCATTGGTGGTATGGAAAAGTCCTAAATGCCAATCGAAGCCTGGTTGCGAGCCACGGATGCCAGCTTCCCAACTTTTGGCTACAACCTGCTCCAATGGAGGATCGGAAAGAAAGGCTTTCGGCAAGCGACAGGGATCATCGGGGTCCGCGCAGGTCAACTCCATTGCGGTGGGAGCTCGATTCGATTCACTGTAACCTGTATAGAAATTGATCTGCTCAGTCACATCGTAAGCCACACCAGCTGCCGGGTTGAAGCGGGTAAAACTGTGATCCCCGTTCAATGCCGTACCCAGTTGATCGCGCAACTCGATCTCAGTCTTATTCCAGCGACCTGACAAGGTCAGGGAGAGCTGCTGAGTAACCGACCAGGTGTCTGTAAGATAGAAAGAGAGATTCTTGCTCTTGGTTTCGACTTCGGTAAAGCTCTCTTCGACCAGAATACCACTGCCGATCGCCCGTCGAGTCTCATCCAATGCACCCAGTTCGGTACTTGATGAGAAATCGACTTCACTGCGATCCGTGGCAAAACCAACAATCAGCTGATTGTCTCTACCGGCCAGGGGTTGCAGAAAAGCGGTTTGTAAGCTGAGTCCCAGAGTATCCTGATCACTCTTTGAACGATTGATCGTACCACCTTCCAGATCATCATCGGCAACAACCGGATTGCCATTCTGATCGATAACGACCTCTTCCTCTTCATCATCCTCCTCGCAGATGAAGCCTTCATTTTCTTCCTCTTCACACGCTTCAAAATCGGAATCGTCACCATTCAGGGTTTTGACCTCGCTGTTTCGATAAAAGAGTGTGCCCTCAAGAACAAACTCATCATTCACATAGTGTTCTCCCCCAAAACGTAGCAGCTGTGCCTCCTGCTCAGTCTGATCGGGCCGGGTAAATATCGCCTCCCTATCCTCTTCAAGCAGCTCTTCCGGTAGTGCGCCATTTCCGATCAAGTCACTATCGCTGACACTCAGGCTCACATCCAGTGAGCTGAAATCACCCTTCCATGCCAGATTCCCGAACAGCTGTTTTGATTCTGAAGGTGAATAGTCACGCCAGCCATCCTCTTCGAAATAGTTGCCGGTGATGAAGTAGGCCAGATCGTCCGCACTGCCACCGATACTCGCCTGGGTGGTCACCCGCTCAAATGATCCAGCTGATATTTCAACCTCACCACCAGGATGAGTGAAGCCGTTTTTGGTTTGAACCGAGAGTGCCCCGCCCAGCGTGTTCAGACCAAACAGGGGATTAGAGCCAGACATGAGATTGATACCGGCAATTGCCGATTCCGGAATCACAGACCAGTTGACCGTATCTCCGAAGGGTTCATTGATTCTGACACCATCCATGTAGACGGACATGCCCTGAGGCAAGCCGATCAATGGCGAAGCAACAAACCCGCGATACAAGACATCCGGTTGCAGAGGATTGTTTTGCGCTTCATTGACAAAGACACTGCCGAAACGTTGATTGAGAAACTCAGAAAGGTCGAGAGTCTGTTGATTCTCCAGGTCCTCATCGGTCGCCACTTCGGTGTGCATGGGTAAGCGGTCTCTTTGAATACTCACTCCATGCAATGGCGTGGTGCTGATGACCTCTATGGGTGCCAATGTCTCAGCTGCATAGCTTAGCCCAATGCCTGGCGGTATCAGGGCAATACCAAGGAGTAAGCGATTGGGTTTAAGTCGTCTGGGAAAAATATCTGGCATATGGCTTTCCATTATTCTTTCAGAGTAAAGAATGTGTTTTTCAGTTGCATAACTGAATTTATAACGACATAGATGCCCGATGTGTAGGGGAACTTTTACTTAGTGATCCGGGAAATTTTCCCGTACCAAAATTGAGCAATTTTGCACAGTGTCACGTGTGACAATTGAACAACTGGGCATGTTGACAGAGCGCTATTCGCTGATCGGATCGATCACACCGTGTCTGATCGCCAGGTGGACCAGTTCGGTAGTGCTCTTTACGTTGAGTTTGGATTTGATCTGGGTGGTGTAATTGGCCACCGTTTTATAGCTCAATGCGAGCTCGTTGGCGGTTTCAGATGGTGTCAGGCCATGGGCAAGCAGATTGAATATCTGAAATTCCCGTGTTGTCAGACAGGCAAATATCTCCCGTCCGCCAGCCGCCTTATGCAGCGCCAGATTTTGTGCAAGTTCATGATCGATATAGGCCTGCCCGGAAGCGATGGTGCGAATTGCATCCACCATGATTTCTGCTGCGCTGTTCTTAGTGATATAGCCTCTGGCACCGGCAGAGAGAGCCTTTTCAACGAAGGCTGTATCATCGTGCATACTGAACACCAGAATAGATGCCTGATGATCCCGGGCGATAATCCGGCGGATCGCTTCCAACCCACCGATACCGGGCAGGGAGAGATCCATCACCACTAGATCGGGCTGAAGCTCGGCATAGCGCTGGCATGCCTCTTCACCCCGCTCTGCCTCGGCGACGACTTTGATATCAGGTGTACCATCGAGCAGTGTACGGTAACCGGCTCGTACGACAGCGTGATCATCAACCAGCAGTACCTGAATATTACTCATTAGCGATCAGCCTGCATCATCTTGGGAAGGAATCGTAATGTCAATTGTTACACCCTGTGGTCGATTACTGGCAAGGGATATTTTCCCATTCAACGCCTCGACCCGCTCCCGCATACCCAGCAGCCCCATACCTTTATGGGGATTGTTTTGATTGATACCCTTGCCGTTATCGCTGATATAGGCTTCTATCAAACCATCCGATTGACGTTTGATCGTTATTTCCACCTTCTCTGCCGAGGCGTGTTTGGCCACGTTGGTCAATGCCTCCTGAACGATACGATAGAGAGTCATCGCGGTATCATCATCCACACTGTCGAAGTTACCGCTGATCATCAGGGCACAAAAGCTCTCTTCCTGGTGGTCATTCCAGCCATCAACCAGTCGCTCAATCGCAGTCTCGACACCCAGCTCTTCCAGGGCGACCGGGCGTAGACGGTTCATCATGTCCCGGACCACGCTATACATGGTATTACAGACACCGATGATTGCATTGGTGCCATCCTGCATATTGTCCGGGTGTTGTCGAAGGTTGACGGACATCGCCTTGATCGCACTGATCGACTGACCCAGCTCATCATGCAACTCTCTTGACAGGTGGCGACGCTCTGACTCCTGGACAGAGATCAGACGCCTGTTGAGTTGTCTATTCTCAAGCTGTTGAGCTTCCAGTACCTGTGCCATATGGTTGAATTGCTGAGACAGTCGATTGAGTTCAGGAAGATTGAAACGGGGCAGTCGCGCGGCGTAGTCTCCTGTTTGAATTACCCCTAAGCCTTTACTGATCTTATTCACAGGTCGTAAGGCGTGGCGAATGGTGAAAGCCATCAGAAACAGACAGATCACAGTGAAGGTAATGATCAAGGTAAAGACGGATTTTGCTTCCAGCCAGACCTCTTTGATCTCGTCGATCGGATCAGCCAGTATTACAATCTCGCTGCTGCCAAATAACGGGCTGGCAATGCGTTTACGATATTCAGCAGGCGCCGGTTTGACCAGTTGATAAAACCACTGGGGAACCGCTTTTGAGGATGCGGTTTTCTGTTCGCTGTTCGGATAGATAATCCTTCCATCGCCGCGAATGACAGCAATCTGTAGATGGCGGGTATCATCCAGACTTTGCAAATGGGTTATGAGAATCTGCTGAGCCTTTACCTGGTCTTCAGTATGGCCACTGATCAGAGCTGCCGTTAGTAACTGCATGGTGAGCCGGGCGCTCGATTCCACTTCATTGTTAATGTTATCTCTGGCCACACCCAATGCCAGATAGGCACCACTGATCAGCATCGTTGTAACGATTAAGATGACCAGAATCAGTAAGCGGCCTGTCAGTGTCATCTAGGTTCGGTTCCTCAACTTACACTCATTACAACTTCGGGAAATATTCCCATGACATCGCTGTGCATAGTGGATTAGTTTTTGCTTGAGTTTACGCTGATTGATACTCATTCATGTGCTTGATGAGAGTTTGTGATCGGTTAATACAGTATATAAATTATAAACTGCTAATGTAGGGCGCCCCGAATCATTGTCGTACTATTTCACTCTTTGTACTTCGATAGAGTCATCAATCAATACAACTTTTTTGAGCAGTTTCTCATCCGGAGTGAATCATGTTACCGTCAAATCGTCAAACCCTGTCAATTGTCACTACCTTGATACTGGTCCCACTCAGTAGTTATTCCACGGCAGAGGATACAGGGCAGCCAACCACGCTCGATGATATTTCTGTGACCGCAACCCGTGTTGAAAAACCGCTACAGACTGTACCTGCTGCGGTGGGCATAGTGCAGCAACAGACAATCCAGTTTGCAGAACCTCAGTTAGGCCTGGATGAATCGTTGACCCAGATTCCCGGGATATTCATGCAGAACCGTTACAATTTCGCACAAGACCTGCGGGTATCAATTCGTGGTTTCGGTGCCCGTTCCGCATTCGGTATCCGGGGTATCAAGGTGGTTGTTGATGGAATTCCCGAAACACTGCCGGACGGACAAGCCAATGTGGACAGTATCGATATCGGTTCAATCGGCAACATACAGGTAATCCGTGGGCCGGTCTCTGCGCTCTATGGCAATGCCTCCGGAGGTGCTATTTTAATCGAGTCAGAACAGGCTCCGGAAATTCCCTTTATCTCTCTACGCCCTACCTTTGGTGAAGACGGTTTTCAAAAACACCAGATCAAATTTGGCGGTCAGGCTGACTCCTTTGACTATTTGGTCAATCTGTCTGACATGAGTTACGACGGTTATCGGGATCAAAGTACAACAGAACACAGTTCGTTAAATAGCAAGTTCGGCATCGACCTGGATGGAGGCGGTCGCTTCAATACGGTACTCAACTATACCGACTCTCCCCAAGCAGACGATCCTGGTGGTTTGACCGAACAACTGGCAGACGATGATCCCACAGCGGCCTGGACAAGGAATGAATCCCTCGACTCCGGAGAGGAGCTGGAGCAGACAAGAGTGGGATTTGTCTATGAAAACCCGATCGGGGAACAAGGCGATCTCAGAGTGCGCAACTACTATGTATGGCGTGATCTTGCCAATCGTCTACCGATTGGAGCAACGGGCCATGGTATCGTACTCGATCGATTTGCCTATGGTGGAGGAATCCAATACACCCACAGTGCCCCGCTCTACAATCATGCCAATCGATTCACCATCGGACTGGATCTGGATAGACAAGAGGATGACCGGAAACGCTATCTGCTAGCTGGAGACGATCTCGGAACCAAGATCCAGGATCAGGATGAACAGGTCGATAGTATCGGTCTCTATCTGCAGAACGAATACAGTATCAGTGACATGATGGAGTTGACCCTTGGCGGGCGCTATGACCGACTCGATTTCGAGGTGGAAGATGATTTCCTCAGCAACGGGGACGATTCAGATGACCGCAGCTTCAGCAAGTTCAGTCCATCCCTTGGATTTCGCTATTCCCCAAGACAGGATATCAACCTATACGTCAATCTGTCCCGCTCCTTTGAATCACCCACCGCAGTGGAGTTGCGTGACCCGGATGGCGCCGGTTTCAATCAGGATCTGGAACCGCAAATAGCCACAGGCTATGAAATCGGTGTTAAAGGGTATCTGGATAACAGAGTCCGCTACGATCTGGCCCTGTTCACCATGGATGTCACTGACGAATTGGTTCCGTTTGAAATCGATGATATCACCTATTATGAAAATGCCGGCGAATCCCGCCGCAACGGTCTGGAGGCTCAGCTTGTATTTGAGCTGTTTGACCATCTGATCACCACCCTCGCCTACACCTATTCAGACTTTGAATTTGATAAATTCATCGATGACAACGGTAATGATTTCAGTGGCAATACAATACCAGGCGTTCCTGAAAACCTGTTCAGTGCCGATTTCTCCTATACCCACCCAAATGGATTTTACAGTCAGTTGACAGCACTCTACGTGGATGAAATCTATGCGAACAATGCCAACACGGTGACCAATAACTCCTATGCCCTGGCTGATCTTCGAATTGGTTACAGCCGATTTTTCGGTCCCTGGGAACTCTCGCCGTTCATTGGCGTAAACAATCTTTTTGACAAACAATACAACGGCAATGTGCGCATCAATGCATTCGGTGGTCGATATTTCGAACCTGCACCAGACCGGGATATCTATGCGGGCCTGACACTTCGTTATGATTTCGGTGGCTGAGGATTCCTTAAACCGGTGACCACAAGCGGCCGACCGCTTATCAGATTGTCCGCAACAAGTAGAGTAAAAGCAATTCAACTACCCATATTCGGCGTTTATCTGTTCCTTGCGTCTTAGCAGATCGAGTAAGGCGGATGCCTTGTGGCAGGTCTCCTGATACTCTGCTTCGCTATCAGAGTCGGCAACTATCCCCCCACCAGCCCAGAGCCGGGTGATGCCCTGGGCATGCACCATGGTCCTGATGGCTATGTTGGTGTCCATATCACCATCGAAACTGATATAGCCGATCGATCCACAGTAGATCCCTCGTCTGTGGGGTTCAAGCTCTTCGATAATCTCCATGGCACGTAACTTCGGCGCACCGGTTATCGAGCCACCCGGAAAGCAGGCCCTTAGCAGAGAGAGCGCATTTTCACCCGTAGCCAACTTGCCACACACCTTGCTCACCAGATGGTGTACCCTGGCAAAGCTCTCCAATTTGAAAAGCTCAGGTACACTAACGCTGCCGGTGGCGCATACCTTGCCCAGATCATTGCGCAACAGATCGACGATCATCAGATTCTCTGCCTGATCTTTAGGGCTGTTTTTTAACATTTCAGCCAGCATCTTATCCTCAATCGGATCCTCTGCTCTGGGTGCGGTACCTTTGATCGGTTTCGATTCTACCTGGCCGTTGCGAAGCTGCAGAAAACGCTCCGGAGAAGAGCTCATTATCTGACAGTTCGGGGTATTCAGGTAAGCCGCAAAGGGGGCAGCGTTGAGCTGTCTGAGTCCCTTGTACACCTGCCAGGGATCACCCTTTGCCGAGACTGAAAACCGCTGCGAAAAATTCACCTGATAGCAATCACCATCCAGAATGTACTGCTTGATTTTACTCAGAGAGGCCAGATATTCATCCCGATTCATATTGGAGGATATCTCGCCGAGCACCCGATAGGGGGAGTGACTTGTCGGTTTTGCCGCAGGTTCTCCAGTACTCAGTAGCTGCTGGCGGAGGCTCTCCAGCCTGGCAGTGCTTTGTCCAACCAACCAGCTACGCTGTTGCTGATGATCCACAACCAAGGCCCAATCGTAGATGCCGACCGCCATTTCCGGTAGCTGCTCCCGATCTTCCGCCAATGAGGGCAAGCTCTCCAGACGACGCCCCAGATCATAACCAAAATAGCCGATAGCACCGCCGCAAAAGGGCAGGTCCTGAGCACCCGGCTGGATTGTTCCAAGTGCATCGCTTACCAGCTGAAATGGATCGTCAGTTGAAAGTGACATAGATCCACCTCTCCCCAGAATCCGGGTCTGCTCACCTTGAGTGATCAACACACTCCGGGGGTCGGCTGAGAGGATGTCGTAACGACCCTGTTCAGAGTAGGGATGACAGCTGTCGAGAAATGCAGCCCATGGCAGGTGGGCGATGGTTTCGAACAATTCCGCGCTATCCTGCCGGTAGGGAAAGATGGTTACCTCAATGCGCACTGATAATCCTCAGGAGCAAGGGCCGGGGCACTGCCCCACTCCACGATAGATGGAAGGTTTACCACAAGTAGAAAACAGTGTGTCATGGATTCAATCAGCAATCTCTCAGCTGTTATCGGGTCAGGAAACAGATCCACCAGGTCTCCAGCCACGAAACCGCACCACTCAAAGGTTGCCCGGCAACCTTGAAATCTCGTTACCAAGCCTGACTGCTTCTACCGTGTCGCATCCGTCCTAACCATCCTGGGATCACCGATTATATATCCTTTCAGTGACAGGGTAATCAATTTTCAACCTCCTCCCTGCTTCCGACTCATCAGACCTCTTGCCGGATCATATCCATAGAGCGCGCCGGCCAGAAAAAGCAATAAAGAGCCGACTACAACAAAAAGAGCTGTCCATCCGATCTGACCGTAGAGTGAGAATCTGATCAATTCAACTGCGTGTGTAAAGGGATTAAAACGACAGATCTCATAGAGAAACAGGCTGGAATCCTTGATTCTCCAGAGTGGATAGAGGGCTGAGGAGGCGAAAAACATAGGGAAAATGACAAAATTCATAACCCCAGCAAAATTTTCCAACTGTTTTATGGCAGATGAGAGTAACAAACCCAGGGCTCCCAACATCAGCCCGGATAATAACAGAGCAGGAAATGCCAGCAGATAGCCCATCAACGGCGGTTGAACATCCCAAAACCAGGCGATACCGAGAAAAACATAGACCTGAGCAATCGCAACCAGTGTTCCGGCAGTCAACTTGCAGAGCAGAAGATACCAACGGGGAAAGGGACTGACCATCAACATACGCATACTGCCCATTTCCCTGTCATAAACCATCGAGAGTGAACTCTGCATGCCACTGAACAGCAGTATCATCGCGGCCAAACCCGGAACAATATACTCTTCATAAAGAATGTAGGTCTCATAGGGGGGAATGATCGAGACGCCCAAAACCGAGCGAAAACCTGCAGCAAAGATAAACAACCAGACCAATGGTCGAACCAAAGCGCCGAAAAACCGTTCTCGCTGATGTAGAAAGCGCAATCCTTCCCTAAGGAAAATGCCCCACAAGCAACGGAAATATTGACCCGCCTTCATGCTGAGTCACTACCTGTAAGCTGGTTGAATGCCTGTTTCACACTATCCGTTTCAGTTTGCTGCATAATCTGATTTGCCTTATCACTGGCAAGGACTTTACCGTCGTGAAGTATTACCACCTGATCCTCCGGTTCTACTTCGTCAACCAGATGCGTCGCCCACAAAACCCCAATACCATCCTGCTGACAGCGCTCTCTTACCTGCTTGAGAATCGCCTGACGACTGTGTATATCAAGCCCGACGGTCGGTTCGTCAGCCAACAGTAACCGTGGTTGATGCAGCAGCGCTCTAACCAGTTCAACCCGTCGCCTTTGCCCACCGCTTAAGGCTCGAACGCGATCTGCCATACGGTCTGCCAGGCCGACCTCCTCCATTGCCATCTCGATCCGATCGCCAATTTTGTTGGGATTGATACCCTGAAGAGCGCAGTGGTAGTGGAGATTTTGTGTCAGTGACAGGTCCAGATCCAGGGTTGGCTGCTGAAAAACCACCCCAAGCTGGGCAAGTGCTTTGCGACTCTGGCGTTTCAAGTCATACCCATAAATATCGATGGAACCACCACCACTGATAAACAGTCGGGTGATCAATGAGAACAGCGTTGTCTTGCCCGCCCCATTGACGCCTAGCAGGACGCAGAACTCACCGGGATTCAGCGTAAAGCTGACTTCATCCAACACCTGACGCTTGGTGTAGGAAAAGCTGACGTCCGACAATCTAAGTGCTGCTTCGCTCATTCGCCTACCGTGATTCCCCAAGGCAGCCGCCCCACTCTGATCGACTTCTTCACCTTTAATCGTTCGACATCAATGACTGAAACATCGTTACTCGCCCCATTGGTGGTAAAGACAAATTTCTCACCTGGAGAAAACGCCAGATTCCAAACCCTTTGACCGACAAGTAGATATTTTTCAACCTCATAGGAAGTCGTATCAATTACCGCGACCCTGGCCGCCGGACCCAAGGCTACAAACGCCTGTTTGCCATCAGTGGCGATTTTAATCCCCACCGGCTGGATCAGATCTTTGTGAATTCCAGGAATTTTAAATGCGATTTTTTTCAGGACCTTCCTGCTCTCGGTATCGATAACACTGACCGTACCGCCAATCTCTGATGAAACCCAAACCTGTTTCCCATCACTTGAGAATTCTGCCACCCTGGGTCGCTGATCCACGAGCACGTTATCTTCCACTTTCATGTTCTGCAGGTTGATGAAGTGAGCCATGTTGGTGGTCTCAGAGGTGTTAACCAGCCATTTGCCATCGGGGCTTATCCCCATCCCTTCAGGCTCAACCCCGACCTGAATCTCAGTGACCTTCGCCCTCTTTTCGATATCCACCATGGTTACCATATTGTCATCTTCATTGGCCGCATAGAGATACTTACCCTGTGGTCCAATGACCAGGAGTTCCGGATCCGGCCCGGATGGAAGTGTGTGAGTAATCTTCATCGTTTGCAGATCGAGTACTTCAATTCGATCAGCATCACTGGTACAGATATAGAGGGTTTTGTTGTCTTTGCTCAGGGCGATACCACGTGGACGCTCACCAACAGAAACCTCATCAACAACCTTTAGGGATTTGCCATCGATGACCGTTATCTGGTTGTCTTTCTCACTGCTGACATAGATTGTGTAAGCGAAGAGCGGCGTACTCAACAGCATGAACAATATCGATCCTAACAATCGTTGGAGTAATAACAATATTGAAAGTCTGTTTTGAGGATACTTGAGTCGCATTGGATCACTCCCGGTTTATCGTTTTATTCAGGCTGGACAGGCAAAGGACTAGGGCCTGTTAACAGGCCCTAGTTCACACAGTCACTCTCAGGGCGGTCGTAACCCAATGTATCGAGGGTTGTAAACTGATGAAGAAATCCCTTCTGAGGGGAGACTGAAATCGTTAACCTGGCTGAGGTGATCAACAGGGGTTGCCTGAGCTGGTTGCTCCAGTCACGAAAGCTGACCGGTCGACCTTTGAAAGCAGCGAGATTGAACGCGGGTCCGATAATGTAAGGATGAAGCCGATCCACCTGACCACTGGCTGTACGCGTAGCGGCTTCCCCGATACTGCGTACCGCCAACCATGCAGAGAAGTCGCGATCAGTCATCCAGCGAGCATGCTGTTCATTGAAGCGACGCTGAAATTGCGTTGCTCCCCACTGCTCATGAACCCCACTCCAGGCAACAGGCGAAAGGCCATGGGTGCCACCAACAGGTCTGGGTCGATAGGTACGGTAGATCAGGAATTCTCCAAATTCGTCTGACTCGTCGGCAACAATCAGAATATCGTAATCGCCTACCTGGCTGTACTCATTCACCACTTGCTGTTCCCGGTTATGGCCTGAGTCTGTGCGTCTCGCACCTGGTTCGAAATCCCACTGTTTCTGCTCAACGATTTTGTGACCAAAACGCTTGGCGGCACGTTTCAGAGCCTTGGCATAAGCTTTGTCCTGAGGATGCCGACCTACCACTAAAAACCACTTTGTCCAGCGTTTCCAGGCTAAATATTGGGCGAGTGCATCTGCCAGCATTGCCCGGCTTGGCATGGTGTGTAACAGATTTGCTCGACACTCGTTCTGCCTTAGATAGTCATCCGTAGCACCAATATTGAATAACAAGCTCGTTTTTGCTTCTGGCTGATCGGCTACTTTGAGTAGCTTTTTAGCAGGTAAATTGAGTAAAAAAAGTCGAATACCCTGCCCGTGCAGTTTTCTGAATGCCTGGGTGGCCGGCTCTTCCGGGTTGACTTTCTCCACGGTGAGCGTAAACGACTGACCGGTGAATCGCCCGGTTGTATTGTTGTCATGAATACCCTGTAGTGCACCGGCTTCACCGATATCCTCGATTACCGGTTGAAGGAGTGACAAGGGGATATGGCGCCCCTCCTCTTCCGTAATCAATCCAATGGGTATATCAAGCGTATCAGCATGTAGAGATCCCAGAGACATCCCCAGTAGTAAAACAGCCCAAACAACACTCAATAAGCTGCATTGAATATTAATCTTATTTGAAAAGGGGTTTCTCAAAGCATCTCCATACTTTGCTAAAGCTCTGTCACCACTTTTTGCAAGTTTTATACCATGGATAGTATAGAGATCAGCAGCGCCAACAGAACGAATAGATCACCGATTGCCTCATCATAGTCTAATGGTTAGAAAGATACGAAGGGATATTATCCCGAGAAATAGGGCCTGTTTACGCATAACCTATTAGCCTACACATTAAGCTGATTAGGATTGGCATATTTTTTGCGATGCTGTAGTAAGAAAGTATAGAAATAAGGTATCGAAATGCGGTCTTGACGAGTTACGACAACTTGTTTCATTTCCAGCAACGATAGCAATAAATAACAATTCAACCTGTTGGAGGAATAAATGCATCGTGATAAGAGATTAATAGGCGGTAAAAGCGCCCAGATCATTGCGGTTAAAGAATCATTTATTCTTGCCTTAATCCTTCTGCTGCATACTCCTTACAGTTTTGCAGCCGACAACATAAAGATGGCAGTGTTAAAGTTTGGAACAGTTAACTGGGAACTTGATGTTATAAAACGGCACGGTCTGGATCGTCAGCAGGGTTTCAACCTTGAAGTGTTAGAAATGGCGGGCAAACAGGCAACCATGGTTGCCCTTCAGGCGGAATCGGTCGATATTGCCGTCAGCGATTGGATCTGGGTATCAAGACAACGTAATGAGGGCAAAGCATTTACCTTTGTCCCCTACTCCACAGCGCTCGGCGCGCTTGTGGTTCCCCAGGACTCGCCAATTACACAAATCAAGGACCTGCAAGGATTACGCCTGGGTATCGCCGGAGGGCCGTTGGACAAGAGCTGGCTGCTGTTACAGGCCCTGGCTTTTCATCA
This sequence comes from Candidatus Thiodiazotropha sp. AKAK2, assembly GCF_058244685.1. Classification (NCBI taxonomy): domain Bacteria; kingdom Pseudomonadati; phylum Pseudomonadota; class Gammaproteobacteria; order Chromatiales; family Sedimenticolaceae; genus Candidatus Thiodiazotropha; species Candidatus Thiodiazotropha sp. AKAK2. The sequence goes on from NZ_JBSYOP010000017.1 coordinate 119,454, forward strand.
ATCCGGGATAGAACTCGATAAAACACTAATCCCTGTGTTTGCCGCCCCGCCACTGCTGAATCAGCAATTGAAGCAGAAACGCATCGAAGCGGTTCTTAACTTCTGGCCCTATGTTGCCAGGCTTGAAGCGATCGGTATGCGGCAGCTGATCAGTGTACAGGAGGTATCCCAGGGGTTGGGTATCCGGAATCAGGTTCCCTTCGTCGGTTATGTTTTTGATGAGCAGTGGGCGAAGCAGAATAAACACCTCATTCAGGGGTTTATCCGCGCAACCAACCAAGCGAAACAGATCATGCTCAATTCCGATCCGGAGTGGGAGCAGCTGAGACCCTTGATGAAAGTCCCGGATGAAGCCACATTTATTGCGTTACGCGAGGGATTCAGAGCGGGCATTCCCAGTCAGTGGGGGGCCGCTGAACAAAATGATGCTAAACAACTGTTTGATATACTTTTCAAACTGGGTGGAAAAAAGCTCGTTGGCAACACCACTCAACTTGCAGAGGGCACCTTCTGGTCAAACAGTGTAGAGTAGGATTTTGAATTTTACCGTATACATACGACAGTTCTCTTCCATCATACTGCTGCTGTTGGTCTGGCATATCACCGCCATACTCTGGCAAAACAGCATGCTGCCTCCCCCAAGCTCGGTTGTTCAGCTGATCTGGCAGGAGATGCTCAGTGGTCAGCTCTGGTTTCACCTCAGTGCAACCCTATTGCGGGTACTGATCTCATTTATCATTGCCATGTTGATCGGTAGCATAATTGGTATCCTGATGGGCCGATCAAAAATCACGGATCAGTTTCTGGATCCTTGGCTGATTGTGTTTCTCAATATACCCGCTCTTGTGGTCATCATCCTCGCCTATGTGTGGTTTGGTCTGGCGGAACTTACCGCAATATTTGCAATTGCAATCAATAAGATACCCAATGTGATCGTAACCATGCGTGAAGGTGCTCGCACCTTGAATGAAGACTACGATCAGATGGCCCACAGCTTCAATCTCAGCAAGCGCAAGATACTCATTTACATCACCCTGCCCCAGTTACTGCCGTTTTTCGCCGTTGCGGCCCGTTCCGGAATTGCATTGATATGGAAAATTGTACTGGTCGTGGAGTTGTTGGGCCGCAGTAACGGGGTAGGTTTTCAGTTACATCTCTATTTCCAGCTGTTTGATGTTACCGGCATCATGGCCTACAGCTTCTCTTTTATCCTCATCATGTTGACCATTGAATACACGCTTCTACAGCCCTTGGAGCGTAAGATCAATCGTTGGCGCGGATAGGTCTATGTTAGATATCCAAGTCAGAAACAAAAGTTTCACTCAATCAGGCTCAGAGACCCCGCTCTCAGTCCTGACTGATATACGAATCCAGCTCAACGAGGGGGAATTTATTGCACTCGTAGGCCCGTCCGGTTGTGGTAAAAGCACGCTATTACAGATCATCTCGGGACTCGATAGGGATTTTGAAGGGAAGATCAGCTGGAAGAATGGTACCAGCCAGCATTCAGCCAGGCTGGGGTATGTTTTCCAGAATCCCAGATTACTTCCCTGGCTCAATCTCTACGACAACATTGCTCTGGTGTTGGATAATCCACTTGCCAAGCAGGCGCAGATTGACTCGCTGCTTGCGGCGACCGGCCTCAGTGCATTCACAACTTACCACCCGGCTCAACTTTCCATCGGTATGCAGAGACGAGCAGCTCTGGCACGCGCCTTTGTCATCGAACCTTCTCTATTGATTATGGATGAGCCGTTTGTCTCACTGGATCGACCTACTGCTGCCCAGCTCAGAGAACTGCTGCTGGAAATCCTGACCGTCAAGCGCACAACAGTAATTTTTGTCACCCATGATCTCCATGAAGCCACCCAGCTTGCTGACCGCATTCTTTTTCTTTCAACGTCTCCCGCCAAAGTGATCGGTGAGACGCCGGTAGACCTGACGCGGGACCAACGTCGGGAAGAGACTGCGGTCAATCGGCAGTATGCGGAGAAAAAAGCACTGTTTAAGCACTTATATCGATAATTTCATAGATTTCCAGGTTCACTTATTTTCTAAATGGAGATTCAGCTACATTCGAGTTAAAAAGAGTTCAAAGCGTCAGCCAGAGTGTTCGATTGGCTGCTACAGGTATCAATCAAATGACAAAAGTATTGCTTATACTGGTTGATAAAATCAGTGATCACACGAAGAGTAAACACCTTTGAGATCTTCAGCTAAAACTCGACAGCGACGCTTTGGTCAAAGCAAGGGGCATCAAATCGATCCGGCTGCCTCGCAAACTGTGCGCCGACTGTTGGAGAACATACCGCGTCGTCCAGATTTGCTCATCGAGGCACTACACAAGTTACAGGATCATCTAGGTTATATCTCAAAGGATCTGCTCTATGCACTCGCTGATGAGATGAATCTCTCCAGCGCTGAAGTCTATGAAGTGGCCAGCTTCTACCACCACTTTGATCTGCTCGATGAGAGCCAGCAACTCCCTCCTGCCCTCACAGTCCGGGTCTGTGAGTCCATTTCATGTGATCTTGCAGGCGCAGAAAATCTGATTCATGAGCTGAGTCAGGCACTGGGTGACAAACTGAGAATCCAGCGGGTTCCCTGTGTCGGAAGATGTCAGAATGCACCGGTTGCAGTCGTCGGCAAGCGGCCCGTTTCCCAGGCTGATCTGAGTATAGTCACACAACTGATTGAAGCTGGCCAGACTGAACCCGACCTGCCCGAAGGGTACCTGGACTACAAAGCCTATTGTGCTCAAGGTGGTTACCAACTTCTGCAACAGATTCAAAGCAGCGATACCAGCTGTGATGAAACCGATTCGATATCCATGGAGCAGGTTCTGGTGACACTGGAGGGCGCCAACCTGAGAGGCCTGGGTGGCGCTGGCTTTCCTGCCGGCCGGAAATGGCGAATTCTCCGAGATCAGCCAGCCCCCCGGTTGCTGGCAGTGAATATCGATGAGGGAGAGCCCGGTACATTTAAAGATCGATACTATCTGGAGAAGGATCCCCACAGATTTCTAGAAGGCGCTCTGATTGCGGCCAAGGTTGTCGGCATCAGTGAGGTCTACATCTATCTCAGGGATGAATATGCCGCCATCCGTAGCATGTTGGTACGGGAATTATCCGCACTGCAGTCAGAACCACCCTGTGCGTTACCACCGATTCATCTGCGTCGGGGTGCCGGAGCCTACATCTGTGGGGAAGAGTCGGCAATGATCGAGTCGATCGAGGGTAAGCGAGGCATGCCCCGCCAGCGCCCTCCCTATGTTGCACAGATTGGGCTGTTTGGTCGACCGACATTGGAACACAACCTGGAAACCCTCTACTGGGTGCGTGAGCTGTTGGAGAAAGGTGCCGACTGGTTTACCCGGCAGGGTCGAAATGGCCGGCATGGCCTGCGTAGTTTTTCAGTCAGCGGTCGTGTTAAAAAGCCCGGTGTCTATCTGGCGCCCGCCGGCATCACCCTGCAGCAGCTGATCGATGAGTACTGTGGCGGTATGCTTGAGGGTCATCAGCTCTACGCCTATTTTCCCGGCGGTGCCTCGGGGGGGATTCTGCCCGCTTACCTGGCTGACGTTCCGCTTGATTTCGATACACTGCAACCCCATGGCTGCTTTATCGGGTCCGCCGCTATCATCGTCTTATCGCAACAGGATAGCGTACGAGATGCGGCATTGAATGCGATGCGTTTTTTCGCCCACGAATCCTGTGGCCAGTGCACACCCTGCCGGGTTGGCACAGAGAAAGCGGTTCACTTGATGGAGCAGCAAATATGGGATCGCGACCTGCTGGAAGCGCTCTCATCAGTCATGATCGACGCTTCGATATGCGGTCTTGGACAGGCCGCACCCAACCCCCTGTTGAGTGTCTTGAAATATTTTCCCCAGGAGTTGCAACATGGCGAGTGACTCTAACACGGCACCAGCCTCAGTAACCTTTACGCTCGACGGCAATTCCATCAATGCCATGCCTGGGGAAACGGTGCTGAATGCGGCCCGGCGGGCGGGTATCGAGATACCACACCTCTGTTATAAGGATGGCTTGAGAGCCGACGGAAATTGCCGTGCCTGTGTGGTTGAGATTGAAGGCGAACGAACCCTGGCTGCCTCATGCTGCAGAACACCCACTGAGGGCATGGTGATCAATAGTCAAACTAAACGACCTCGCAATGCCCAAAAACTGGTGCTGGAACTATTGAAATCGGATATCGGAGAGAGAGACTACACACCCAACAATGAGCTCGACCATTGGTTGCAAGCACTGCAGGTTGGGAACCCCCGCTTTCCTGCTCGACAACAACCACTCAGTGATCACTCCCATCCAGCCATTGCTGTAAATCTTGATGCCTGCATACAGTGCACCAGATGCTTGCGTGCCTGTCGTGAGATTCAGGTCAACAACGTCATCGGTTATGCCCGGCGCGGTTCCGCTTCAACCATTGTCTTCGATAGTGAAGAAGCTTTGTCCAACAGTAGCTGTGTTGCCTGTGGCGAATGCGTCCAGGCCTGCCCCACTGGCGCCTTGATGCCGGCTAAGGAGGCGGGCAAGGTCGAGACGGAAAATCAGGTTGATTCCATCTGCCCCTATTGTGGCGTTGGCTGCCAACTCACCTACCATGTAGACGATAATCGCATCTGCTTTGTCAGTGGCCGCGATGGTCCTGCGAATAAAAACCGACTCTGTGTCAAAGGACGTTATGGATTTGATTACATCCACCACAAACATCGCCTGACTGTTCCGTTGATCCGACGCGATGATGCGCCAAAACAGGCCACTCTGGCACTTGATCATGAGAATCCTTTTGCTGGTTTTCGTGTGGCCAGCTGGGAGGAGGCCCTCTCCTATGCCGCACGGGGTTTACGCAAACTCCGTGATACCCAGGGTCCTTCCGCTCTGGCCGGATTCGGTTCAGCAAAAGGTTCAAATGAGGAGGCTTATCTGTTTCAGAAACTGATTCGGACCGGCTTCGGTACCAACAATGTCGATCACTGTACCCGCCTCTGTCACGCCTCATCGGTTGCGGCGTTGCTGGAGATGATCGGTTCCGGAGCCGTATCAAATCCGGTTGAGGATGTGGAGAATGCGGAAGTTATCTTGATCATCGGTTCCAATACCACTGAGAATCATCCGGTTGCCGCCACGTTTATCAAGAACCAGGTTAAGGCAGGTAAGACACTGATCGTGATGGATCCCCGGCGTACCACCATCGCCCGCCATGCCAGCCATTATCTGCAATTCAAACCCGATACCGATGTCGCATTGCTGAATGCCATCATGCACGCGGTTATTGATGAGGATCTGGTGGATCATGCCTTTATCGAGCAGCGGACCTCAGGCTACCAGGAGCTGGAAGCTCACCTACGCGACTTTACGCCGGAAGTGATGGCATCGATATGCGGTATTGATGCTGAGACCATTCGCCAGATAGCGAAACTCTATGCCACATCCAAAGCTTCGATCATCTTATGGGGTATGGGTGTTTCACAGCATGTACACGGAACAGACAATGCACGAGCACTGATCTCTTTGGCACTGATGACCGGACAGATCGGCAGGCCCGGCACCGGACTCCACCCACTGCGTGGTCAGAATAATGTACAGGGTGCCTCTGATGTTGGACTGATCCCGATGGTGTTTCCCGATTACCAGCGAGTCGACAAGCCTGAAATCCGACAAAAATTTGAAAAGCTTTGGCAGACATCCCTGGACCCAAAACCTGGTTTGACTGTGGTTGAGATCATGCATGCGATTACCGATCAATCCATCAGGGGGATGTACATCATGGGTGAAAACCCTGCCATGTCGGATCCCAACCTGAATCATGCGCGGAAAGCACTGGCAACGCTCCAGCATCTGGTTGTACAGGATATCTTCATGACGGAGACGGCCTGGTATGCCGATGTGATTCTTCCCGCCTCCGCCTTCGCAGAGAAAACCGGCAGTTTTACCAATACGGACCGACGGGTTCAACTCGGCCAACAGGCCGTTGAGCCACCGGGGGAAGCGCGACAGGATCTGGAGATCATTCAAGAGATAGCGAACAGAATGGGGCTCGACTGGCACTATGACCATCCAAAACAGGTGTTCGATGAGCTGCGCCAGGCGATGCCAAGTATCGCCGGTATCAGCTGGCAGCGCCTACAACAGAATGGCGCGGTCACCTATCCCTGTGTCGATGAGGATGACCCAGGCCAGGCGGTAATTTTCACAGACACCTTTCCCACACCATCCGGCAAAGCGAGCTTTACCCCCGCGCCATTTACCAATGCCGACGAGTTACCGGACCAGGAGTACCCCTGGGTGCTGATCACAGGCCGACAATTGGAGCATTGGCATACCGGTGCGATGACCCGTCGAGCTGCGATGTTGGATAAGATCGAACCGGTTCCAGTGGCCAGCCTGCATCCCGACGAGCTTTCACGACTGGCTATCGCGCCAGGCAGTCGGATCAAGCTTCAATCAAGACGCGGCACGGTGACGGCGTTTGCCCGTGCAGACCACGGCATGTCCAAAGGACAGGTATTTCTACCCTTCTGTTACCACGAGGCTGCAGCCAATCTGTTGACCAATGAAGCACTCGATCCATCCGCCAAAATCCCCGAGTTCAAATTCTGTGCAATTCAGGTTGCTGCGGGATAAACAGACGATGGAAAAGTGTAAACATGAGACAAAAAAAACAGTTGTGGCATTTCTGTTACAGTTTTTCAGCTTAGTTACAACAGATCGTGGAACAACTGAAAATTCGCAATTCAAAGTAAAGATTAAATACTTTAATTACAATATGTTATGAGGATTTAACCTGGGTTGGCCCATAATCTGCCTTCGGAATGAAATACGCCAAAAAAAATCGCTGATTGTGGCGTTGTAAATCACCAACATTTCCGGAGAAGAGAACGTGACCAGCAAGAAAATTTCACTCATATTGAGCAGTACAACGCTAACAGCCTTTTCACTCTCTGCCCAGGCAGTTACATGGGATTCAGGGGATTGGAAACTGGCTCTCGCAGGCAATGTAAATGCGCATTATGTCTATACCACGTGTGATGCCGGCGATCTTCAGAGTGGTGGCACTACTTTAACGAGTCTTCAATGCGCTGGTGCGGCAGATGAAGATGGGAATCCCGATGACGTATCTTCTGTACAGAATGGTCTTCTGCCCGCCGCATTGGTATTCAGCGCTGGCACGAATCAAGAAGGTTATGATCTGAATGCAACCGTCGGTGTCTATTACGGCACCAACAGTAATGAAGCCCTGGGATTTTCGACGGTTGATGCCCGTCAGGTCTTTCTCACCTTCGGTAATGAGGGTATGGGAAGCTTTAAATTCGGTCGTGATTTCGGTCTTTTTGGTATCGACGCCATACTCGCAGACATGTCTTTGATCGGCATCGGCGCCGGGTTCACACCTGCTGAGCCAGGACATACCACCCTCGGCGGTTTAGGCTTCGGATACGTGTATGCCGACCGTCTCACACAGATCAATTATACAACTCCATCAGTTAACGGTGTGACCGGCACCATCGGTATCTTTCAACCAATGGATGCCAATGGCGGCAATAGCGGAAGCAACCCTGGTATCCACGGCAAGGTCTCTTATGGCTGGAAAGGATCCGTACCCGGAAGCGTCTCTGCAACCTTTCTTACTCAAGATATCGTTACTGATGCAGGCACGTCTGAATCGATTACCGGTTTCGATCTATTCGGTAAAATCGCCGTCGGTGATATTGGCGTGGCAGGTTCCTTCTTCAGTGGTGAAGGCATGAGTACGCTTGCACTTGGCGGATTGGTTCTGCCAGGTTTCGATGCAACAGACGGTACCCCGGAAGAGTCTCAGGGCTATATGTTGCAAGGTACCTATACACTGAATAAAACCAAACTGGGCCTGAACTACTCATTCAGCGAGAGTGATGAACTGGTTGAAGTTGAAAATACCCGCATCACTGTTGGGGCGTACCACAGCTTGACTGCCAATCTGACTCTGCTTGCTGAATTCTCTTCACTGGAAAGTGAGCTAACCGCTGGTTCGGATGAATCCAACAGTTTCAATGTCGGCGCTTTCATGTCCTTTTAAGCAATCGAACAGATAGCGCCTATTGAATAAGCCGTAAACATTCAGTTCCTCCACCCTTAATGCCCACCTCATGACTTTCCCCAAGTCATGAAGGGCATTTTTTTTATCTGCTGCAAGTTCGACAACAATTTCGAACATTGTGGTATTTATCGTCAGTATGAGCCTACTTGTCGCCCACCCCGGCAATTCATATGAAAGAGGATTGAATGAACTAGGGCCTGTTAACACTACTGAGTACAGCTTGCCCAGGTACTGCACTAGTCTTCAGATCTAGTGGCTCCATTATCCAAAATCATCTGCTCCAACAGGTCGATGAATTTTCTCTGGTAGCGGCGTAGATATTTGTCTTTATGGTAGGCCACCCAGGTGGTCTCCCAGGGCAGCATGTGGCTCAAGTCCCTTGTTTCCAGATCAGGATCGAGCTCAGGAGAGTAAGCCATACTGGCAATCAGTCCAACCCCCATTCCCTCCCGAACATAGGTCTTAATCACATCGGTATCGGCCGCAGTCAGCACCACATTGGGTTGCAGCCCTGCCCGGGCGAAGGTTGTCTGCATATGGTTGGCACCGGTAAAGCCAAACGTATAGGTAATCAGAGGATAGTTACAGATACGCTCTAGAGAGAGCGGTTTTTCTGACAACACCGGATGCCCCTTTAAGGCGATCAGACTCCGGTTCCAGCGATAGCAGGGGATCGAGGTAAGAGTTGAGTGTTCCCCCAGCTCTTCCGTGCAGATCGAGAAATCGACCCGGTCAGTAACAACCAATTCAACCAGCTGTTGAGGTGTGCCCTGATTTATCTGCAGATTGACCTGTGGGAACAGCTTGCGAAATGCCCGGATGACAGCTGGCAGAACATAGCAGGCCTGAGTATGGGTGGTACCGATGCGTAATAGACCACTGCCCTCTTCCACATGCTCCCGTCCGACATCCAGAATGTTCTCACGAATGGCCAGTGCCTGGCGGGCATAGTTGAGCACCTCCTCGCCTGCTGCGGTGAGCCCGATCAAGCGCTTGCCTTTGCGCATAAACAGCTGAGTACCCAACTCCTGCTCCAGCTGTGCGAGATGCTGGGAGACGGCTGACTGCACCAAAAACAGCTGCTTGGCAGCCTGGGTGACGTTAAAACCCGACTCTTCCAGGGCAACCAGCGAAGTTAGTTGTCTCAGTTCCATATCTTATTTCATGATTATAAATCTAAATGGATTAGATAATATGATAATACTGCTCGTTCGATATTACTATCCGGTCTGCCCATAAACCGGCTCAGGAATTTAACAGTCGAGCAGCTACAACAGTTTCGGCATGGCAGGCGGATCGGCCCCTCCACCTCAGTCATTCTCATTGACAGCAGACAACCCAGGTGCTCTGATTGAACTACACGGATTCGCCAGCTCAGTAACTGCTAATCCTGTTGTTACAACGCTTCATCTCTTACATTATAAATACCATATATCATACTGTATTAAATATAATTTATGGTTATAATCACTCATCAACCATAACAATCCATTTGCCCCGTTAATTAGAGTTTTCACAACCAATATGTCTAACCCTCTTATCAATGCTGAACGCAAACTCAAACAGGGCAAATTGGGCGAGGCACACAAGCTGCTCGTCCGGGCACTGAAGAAAGAGCCCGATAATCTGAAAGCACAGTATCTGATTGGTGAAACACTGCTACTGCAGAATCGTACCGATGAGTCGATCAGCTACCTGATGAAGGCTGTCTCCAGCAATCAGGCCGAGCCCTGTTGGTATGTGATGTGTGGCGTGGCGCTTGAAAGAAAAGGTCAGTACGCTGATGCGGAAAAATCCTACCGGCTTGCCGAGATGGCCGGTTGCAATAATGAGCGAATGTATTACATGATCGGCAACTTCAACATCAATATCACCAAAAACTATAGCAAGGCGGAGATCTACCTCAGCAAACTGATCAGCAAAAAGCCCGATGCCGCGATCGCCTATATGGCACTCAGCAGACTCTATATTCTGCAGGAGCGATATGAGGAGGCCCTGCAGGCACTCGATCAGTGTCTACAACTGAACTTTGAATCCCCGGAAGTCTATATCAATTTGAGTCATGCCCTCTCCCATCAGGGACGCCAGGATGAGGCACTGACCTGTAATCAGAAAGCACTGGAGCTCGATCCGGACAACACCATCGCCATACAGAACTATCTGGTGCAACTACTCTACACGGAGGACGACCAACAGAAGATATACAGTGAGGTGCGTAAACTCACCAACTCAATCAACAAGGCTTCGAAAGCTGTCTTTCCCGGCGCGCCTGACTGTAATCCAGAGCGTCGACTGAGCGTTGGTTTCGTCTCTGCCGATCTGCGTCATCATGCGATCTCACACTATTTCAAGCCAATACTGGAGTGTCTGGATCGGAAGAGGTTTTCGCTCAATTTCTACTATAACAATCATGTCTATGACGAGACGACCCACGCGATAAAAGCACATGCCGATCAGTGGCGGGAGACAGCCCACCTGGATGACCGGGAACTGGTCAGTCTGATTCGTCAGGATAAGGTCGATATTCTCATCGATCTATCCAACCATACGGTGGGAAACCGGCTTCTGGCATTCACCCAACGACCGGCTCCAATGCAGGTTTCCTGGATGGGACTGCCGATAACAACCGGCCTTGACTGCATGGATTATGCACTGAAGGATCAACTCACCATTGACGCCTGTCAGCTCGATCAGAACGCTTCGGAAAAGATGCTGCCGGTTGAGAACCTGACTTTCTACAACCCGATATCCGAACTGCCTCCATTGAGTGAGCCTCCCTGCATTGACAATGGTTACGTCACCTTTGGCTCATTCAACGGTTTAAGAAAAATCAACCAACGCATCATGGAGACCTGGGCGAAAATAGTTCTTAAACTCCCGGAATCACGTATCAGAATGGTCATCGAGGACTATAATAACGCCACGATGCGAGAACACATTTACGAGATATTTGCCCAGCATGGAGTGGATCGCTCAAGAGTTGAACTCAAACCGAGTCTGGCGCTGTTAGACTACATGGCTTCCCATAACGAAGTGGATATCACACTGGATCCTTACCCTTATCATGGTCAAACCACCAGTTTCAATGCCCTGCTGATGGGTTTACCTCTAGTCTCCTGCTGTGGTAAATCGGTGGCCAGTAATTACTCAAGGCGCATCCTGAATGCCATCGATAAACGAGCCTGGCTGGCAGAGGACTTTGAACAGTATGTGGATATCGCACTGGGGCTGGCCCAGGACAAGGAGAACTTGAGTAGGCTGCGAAAGAATTTACGACAGGAGGTTCAGAATTCCAGTTTAATGGACTATCGACACCTTGCAGAAGATATCGAATCGGCACTACTGACCGGATGGAATAATCTATGCGAGGAAAACGCTAAAGATCAAAACAACAACAGCTAATAACGATCACCTCGACCACTGCCACATCAATTTGGAGTACCCTGAAAACATGAACATGTCAGAGAAAGTTGATTCAATCGAGGCGACTATCCCGGAATTGGACACATTGTCCAGACTACGCAGATGGGCCAACGCGGCTGACCGACAGCTTGCCGCAAAAGAAGTGGATGCCTATACCGAACAGCTGATCGAACGCAGTGGGCGCGGCATGGTATTGCGTGAAGCCGATCTACGCGGGCTGAATCTTTCCGGATTCAATCTACGTCTTGCTGTCCTGAACCGTGCAGTTTTGCATGGCACCAATCTGAGCCATGCCAATCTGTCAGGTGCTTCGATTGTCTGTGCCGGTATGGAGCGGACGATCCTCAAAGGTGCCAATCTCAGCGGCGTCTATATGCACGCCTTTGCGGCTCAGGTGTGTGACTTTACCGGTGCCGACATGAGCAATCTGACCGATGCCACTGGCAGTCTATTCCATGGCTGTTTCATGGAAGGTGTGAACCTGTCCGGTTCGGCAATCGCCGGCACCAGCTTTTATCAATGCATCATGGATCGGGTCGATTTCAGTCGCAGTAATCTTCAAGGCTCGACGATCAACGAATGCCATCTTGGCGAGGCGGAGTTTTCCGGTGCGCAACTCTCTCAGCTGACAATCACGAAATGCAATCTGCGTAGTGCCATCTTATCGGACACCAGCGGTGAGGGGCTTGTACTGCAACGTCTGTTGGATGCGGACGGTTTAACCCTTGCCCGCAGCAACCTGCCAGGATTGAGAATTCGAAACAGTACCCTATCAAAACTGAATGCCTCACACCTGGCCGCTAGAGAGGCCGATCTCGCTGCTGTTTCCATGCCGGCTGCCGATTTCGCGTGCGCCGATCTTGAGTATGCCCGTCTGTCGAATGTTAGCCTTGAAAACAGCAACTTCAGCGGCGCCAAACTTGATGGAGCCCTGATGGCTAACTGCATGGCCAACCAGAGCGATTTTTCAGGTGCCATGGGTGAGAATCTGTCGGTGAGAGAGTCCTCCTTTCAAGCGGCGAACATGAATCGATTTACTGCCCGATGCGCCCATTTCCGGGACTGTAATCTTGCCCATGCCTCGTTACACAAGGCCTACCTCTATCGTGCCATGATCACCGGGGATCCACCGAAATCCATGTCCATGATGGGCGCCGATCTGTCCGAGTCCACCCTGGTACAGGCGTACATTGCCGGAGATCTGACTGGTGCCAAATTGAATGGGGCATTGATGGTGTATGCACGCCTGAATCAGGCTGTATTGAGTGATGCCGATCTGACCGGTGCCTCCCTGTTCGGCGCCAGTCTGGTTAAGACGATCTTTGAAAACGCCTGTCTGGATGATGTGATCGGACCTGCCTTCAGCGATCGCTGTAGCGGTCTGACCGATGCACTTGCTTCTGCAGCAGGTGAAGAGAGCCAGAGATTGGCAGATTTTGTCGATGGTCTGGAAGGTCTGTTGACCGATCAGCACAGAGGTTCCACTTGAACACATCCAAACAGGAGATGTTAGAGCTCAATCTGGATGAGGTGAGCGAAGTCTGCCGCTCAGCACTGACCTGTTTCATAACACCGGAGCCTGCCGCTGAAGAGGTTTTCAAACAGCTGCTTGATGCGGAACTGAGAGGTAAACACTCTCATGGTCTGGTTCGGATTCCATGGATTTATGAGCGTCTCGGCGAGGTCAGCCATCACACACCGGAAGGCATTCAGATTCTACCCTGGTTCAGTCGCTTTGAATGCAGCAAGAGCATTGGTTACATTGCCGCCCGAGAGGCACAGACGAAGTTGCTAGAGACTTTGGCAAACCACCCTTTTGGCGTGGCAGTCTGTGCGAATGCATTTCCAACCGGGGTGATCGGAGACTATCTTCGCCCATTGGCCGAATCCGGTAGGCTGGCTGTAGGCTTTGCAACCAGTCCTCCTCTGGTCACCCTGCCGCCCGGTAAATCCCCCCTGCTGGGGACCAATCCCATTTGTATCGCTTTACCTTCCTGTGAAGGGCATCCGCCGTTTGTCGCCGATGTGAGTCCTGCCCCAGCTACATTCGGCCAGCTGCTCTCCATGCTATACGGTTTTCCCGGCAACCTGGACCAGCTGGATGTAACCACCCGAGCAGGAGAGTCGCCGAAAACTGTCGAGGATCTGTTTGACGATCGCATTCGCTTGACCGGCAAGATCGTTCAGCAGTTGGAGACACCACCACAAAGACGTCAGTACGCCCTCACCCTGGGCATTGAGCTATTGACTACCCTGCTTGCCGGCAGCAACCCTCGGGGCTCCCTGGTAATGGCCGCCATCGACCCTGGACAATTCGAAGGGCTGCATCCGGATGCGGTTACCAATAAGATTGAACAGATCGTGCAACAGACCGATTGGCACGCGATACCCGGCGTACATGGGGAGACCAGCTTACGTAACAGTCAAGATCAGGGATTGATCTCGCTGCCGAAAAAGTTGTGGGAACGGTTACACCGGATGGCAGTGACGAGTAACTAACCGCTCAACTTAGGCCCCAGTGAATGGTCGGTGTTAAGAGGATTCTCCTTGATGACTTTCGCAGGAGATCCAACAGCGACAACGTTCGCTGGAATATTCCGCGTGACGGTTGCACCGGCGCCAATGACCGAGTGTTCACCAATGCTCACCTTCTCAATCACCTGGCATCCCAACCCCAGATAGCTCTCTTTGCCACATTCCACATCACCGGCAACACGACTGCCTGGCCCGGCGAACACAGCCCGACCGAGGTGTGAGCCATGTCCCACGGTCACTTGCCAGTCCAATGCAACGAAATCATCTAGCCGTGCACCATGATTGACGGCATTCATCCCCATCAACAATACGCCAGCACCCAGGCTGGCGTCGGCAGAGACATAGGATGAAGGATTGATAATCGGTGGGCAATCCGCTCCCTGCCGCAACAACAGATCACCATAACGATTTCTGGCCACCGGGTTACCGATACCGACGGCGAATTGATGATCCTGAATGAATGAGCTGTCCAGTAGCAGATCATCACCACCCAGTATCGGCAGACCATTCACCTGTTGTATGTCGGTTGCGGTTCTGTCAATTGCACCGATGACATTGAATCCGGCCAATGCAGCGATTTCCCGCAGACAAAAGGCGTGACCACCACTGCCGATGATTACCATGGGTTTGATTGGCCGTTGACTACTCATCCTGGTTACCTGTACGACGATCAATCACCCGCCTCGCTTTAAAAGCGGTACGGGGAAACGTACCTGGCTGTTTGGCAATCACAGAGACTCTCAAGCCCAGGTTGGCCTGCAGTTTCTGTTCGACCAGGGATTGATGATCCGCAGGTGCAACAGCTCGCTCCAGTTCCACTTCAACCGTCACTTCTTGTAACGCCCCCTTCTGCTCTATCACAATCCTGAACTCGGTGCCCAACCAGCTTATGGAACGTAGAATCTCCTCGATATCGGAAGGATAGAACTTAACACCACGTATGATCAACATGTCGTCAAGTCGTCCGATAATGCCGTTGGGCATTCGTGGATAGCTCCGGCCACAAGGGCAAGGCTCATCGGTGATGATCGTCTCATCACCGGGAAAGTAACGAATCATGGGCTGGGATTTACGCCATAGATGGGTATACACAACCGCACCTTTCCGATTGTAGCCCAATGGTATATTTGGATCGGATGGATCCACCACTTCGGTATAATCGATATCCTGATAGACATGCATGCCAGTTCTCTGCTCGCACTCCATGTTGGAACAGGGGTGGAGTTCTGCAACATTGCCGAAGTCGATGGCCTTGATGCCAAATCCACTTTCGAGTCGCTGTTTAACCCCAGCGATACCGGCACCCGGTTCACCACCAAAAAAACCCAGCCGCAATGGACCTGCCGCCAGATCAACACCCATCTGCCGGGCCTTTTCCAAAATGTGCAGACAGAAACTGGGGGTGCCACATATCACGGTTGAACCAACCTGCTGCATCAGCATGATCTGACGTTCGGTATTACCGCCGGCCATCGGCAGGACCTTGGCACCGATTTTTTCTGCTGCACCCAGCAGCCCCCAGCCACCGACATAGAGACTCAGAGGAAAAACAATTTGCACAATATCATCTGGACGAAGTCCAGCTGCCCAGCACTGCATGGCCTGAGCTTCAGATATCTCATCCCAGTCCTGGGCCGAAATGGCAAACAGGGTAGGCTCTCCTGTAGTCCCTGATGTCCCTTGAATGCGTACCACCTCTTTGAAGTCGACCCCAAGATAGTTGCCGAATGGTGGATGATCCCGTTGAGACTGTCTCAGCATCGCCTTGGTCACCACCGGTATTCTGCGACTGAAGCTATCGAGACTGTCAATCTGCCTGGGCTCAACGCCGTGAGCCTGATAGAGTTGCCGATAGAAAGGGATCTCTTCGTAGACATAGTCCAATTGGGCTTTGAGTCGTTGAAATATCAGACTCTGACGCTGTTCGGCCGGGCGTGTTTCCCGTACCTTATCCCAATAGTAATCGTCGTTTCGATGCATGCTGGATCGTGCTTTATGACAACCTGGAAATGTTCCAATACTTTCTCATACTTATTGAGTATCGACCAACTATTTATGCTGAAAATTGGTACAATTCTGAATCGGTTCTGATTCGCTGAACCAGCAGAACCTGTTATTACTATTGAGATGGAGTCTGCCTTGTCATCGCCAACCATACACCCTGGAAAACCGTACTCCACTGCGGATTTAGGATCAGTGCTTTTCAGGCTGAATGTTTAACGATGCACTGCCTCATCTGCAACGCTTACACACACTACTTCTTCACCAAGCAGTTCGCTGACTTTGGCCTTGGCAAGGTCGAGTATGAGCGCTGCAGTCACTGTGGAGCCGTATTTGCCACCAGCTTGCTGCAACTGCCGGAAGATGAGTGGCAATCTCTGTGCGTCCGATATCATGGCCACTATCGTATTGGGGATGAAAATCCCGATGACCCAAATTGGCGTCAACGATTGCAGTCTCAAAGCGATTTTTTGTTCACCATGAGCAAAATGGGTCTGCTGCCTGAACAGCATCGTTGGTTGGACTATGGATGCGGTGAGGGTGAACTGTCTGGATTACTTGGGCAACAGGGTGTACGGGTGGATTGCTATGACCGCTACTGGCAAAAAGAGCACTCTGTCGATAAATCTCAATTGCTGCCCGGCAGCTATCCTGTTGTTATAAACACCGCTCTATTTGAGCACTTGAGAAGCCGTGCCGAAATGGATGCGATCATCAATCTCATCACAGAGGACGGCACATTTGCCCTGCATACCCTGGTTCGTGGTGAGATACCGAGAGATCCTTCATGGTTCTATCTGCTGCCGGTTCACACCATCTTTTTTACCAATCAAGCCATGCGAATACTGTTTCAGGAATGGGGTTTTTCCAGTTCCCTCTATGCAGTCGATTCCCGTTTATGGTTATGGTTCAAAGCTTCAAAAGCGACATTGCTTAAACGATACCCAGGATTGGCCTCAGAGCAGGATTGGAAAATCTGTGATGGCTTTATGGCTTACTGGCCTTAATCTGGTATAACTATAAATCCGGCACAACCCACCGGGGAAGAAGAAGGCTGACCCATGTCCTACGAGTTGCGCAACGAAGTACGCACAGAACCCTTTCGCAGAAATGATCGTCTCGAATCCCTTCTGCAACAACTCAATGAGATCTTACACGACGCCAGCAGTAAACAGTCGGCGCTTTTTGATTCACCAAAATATCCGTCAATTTTCATCGTTGGTGGACCCAGGTCAGGCACCACCCTGATGATGCAGTGGCTGGCATCGAGCGGCCTGTTTGGCTATCCATCCAATCTGATGGCTCGCTTTTACCGTGCACCTTACATCGGCGCCCTGATCCATGAAATGATGTTCAATCCTGACTACCAATATAAGGATGACTTTTCTGATCTGCTTCCCTTCACACTGAAAAGCCGTTTTGAATCCGATCTGGGTAAAACCATCGGTGCTTCAGCACCCAATGTATTCTGGTACTTTTGGCGGCGCTTTTTCAAATTCGCCGATTGTCCATACCTGAATGAAGCACAGCAACAAAGCGCGGACACTGCAAGCTTTGTCAAAGAACTTGCGGCTATCGAATCGGCTTTTAACAAGCCCTTTGCGTTAAAAGGGATCATAGTCAATTGGAATCTTGAGTTTATTGACCAACTATTTGAAAAAGCCCTGTTTATACACGTCCGTCGTGAGCCCGCGTATCAGATGAAATCCATACTGAACGCAAGAGCACGCTTCAGGGGAGATCGAAAGCTCTGGTGGGGATTCAAAACACCGGAATTCGAGCACTTGAAATTCTCTTCCCCTGAGGAAGAGGTTGCAGCACAGATTTTTTTTACCCGCAGAGCAATCTCAAAATCCTTTGACAAAATATCTGATAATCGCTGGATGAACGTGGACTATGAGCATTTCTGCACGGAGCCTCAACAGATCTATCGTGAATTAGCCGCTAAGCTGTCCAGTCAACAATATGAATTACCGAGCCAGTATCCTGGAACACCCGGCTTTAGCAACAGCAATGGACCTGTCAGTGATGAAATTGAAGCGCTCAATAATGTCTACAGGCAGTTTGGAACAGCTCATAGATCAAATTGAAGTTTGATCGGCTATAGGTACTTCAAGCGCAACTTGAAGGACTGCTGCCACTATTTCGACACTCGCTCTATCCATACAGGATCCATTCGGCAGCACAATCACCCGCTCAGAAACCTGCTCAGTGGAAGAAAGATTACTAGTCGATTCCGGATAGAGATCCCGATAGGGTTTCATATTGTGGCAACCCGGCCAGAAATAGCGTCTGGCAAGAATGTTCTCTGCATGCAGCATCTCGACCAAATGATCCCGAGTGACAGGACAATCCTCGGTAGTCTCCACTATCACATACTGATAGTTGTTCGACTCGTTCTGATCAAACTCGAGCAGCCTCAAGGATGGAATCCCCGCTAGTGCCTGCTGATAGGCTTGGTGGATGAGATGATTGTGCTTTATCACCTTGTCGATAGCCTGCAGGTTCGACACTCCCATGGCGGCAGAAATCTCTGTCATCTTACCGTTGGTACCCGGATAGATAACATTATCAACACCGGCAAATCCGAAATTACGCATCAAACGCATCTTTTCAGCCAAGCGGGCATTATTGGTCAATACCGCCCCACCCTCGAACGTGTGAAAAAACTTGGTGGCGTGAAAGCTCAGAACTTCGCAATCACCGAAAGCGCCAATTTTTCTACCCTGGTGAGAGCAGCCGAACGCGTGTGCCGCATCGAATATCAGTTTTAACTCATGTTCATTGGCGATCTCCTGCAACGCTTCAACCGCTGCGGTTCTGCCCCAGAGATGCACCCCGATGATGCCTGTTGTTCTACTGTTCACGGCCTGCCTTACGGCATCCGGGTCCAGGTTATGGGTTTGCGGATCAATATCGGCAAACACCGGCCTGATTCCCTGCCAATGAAGCGCATGAGCTGTGGCAATATAGGTATAGGATGGAAGAATCACCTCGCCTTTAAGCTTCAAGGCGCGGATGGCTATCTCCAACGCGATCGTGCCGCTGCACATGGCGACACAGTGCGCCACACTGTGGTATTCCGCAATTTTCTCTTCAAGTTCCCGTACGACGGGACCATTGTTGGTCAGCCATCGGCTGTCGAGTATCTGCTCGGTGTACTGCAGAAACAGCTCGCGATTACCGATATTGGGTCGACCCACATGCAAAGGCTCGCTAAACGCCGGTTCAGCTCCATTGATAGCCAAATCAGTACGCTTGGTAATCGATTCGTTACTTTTATTGATATTTTTTTGCTTCATCCAATCACTCGGATCTGTGTAAACATAATCGATATACACCAACACCTTGGTTGACCTTGGATCATTACCGGCAGATTTATCTCTACCACAACCTCTGCCATCGTCGCTGCATCTCCCCAGAGTGGATTATGACACTGGTATGTCACCAGGGTCATTACCAATCCCTACACAGGCTTCCTCTGCTTGTTACATTGAGTTTGAACAGCTTTACTCCGTCACTCAATCCCAGACCTGTCATCAACACAGATCATTGGTATTGGCAAGGTAGGGTTTTCAATCAGCATAGTCAGTTACAGATGCGCTGCATTCGCAGCCACAGAACAGCCATGGTAGGCGTCAGCCTGACTCTCCCCGATTGTTTCTCCAGATCCAAATCACCCCCAAAAATAGGCATTAAAAATATATATAACAGTGTTTTATACTAATTTATTCATTTCTATTCCAACTTGATGATAACAGCATATTACAGATCATCGCGTCGAGAATCGTGCCAATACTCTTCAGCCACGAATCTGGACCGATTGCACAAGCTGAATACCGCATTGATGTCATTCCATCAACAAGGTGCTGAGGCAAACAGGAACCCGAGTCTTATATCTGATTTTTTGATTGTTTATCATATTTTATCACTTCCAAAGATAACATATCTCTTCCAATATTATTTCCCAATAGCCCCGAAAATCAGATATTGGAGACATCCTGATGGAAGTCGCAGTTCAAAACAGAGAGCGTTTTCCCGCACATCCACTGGATGATCTACAGCTCACCCGTCTGCAACAGGCGATTGAAGGCCTCAACAGTGAACAGCTGGTTTGGGCCAGTGGATATCTGGCAGCTTTGGCCGCCTATCAGCCCAAACTAAAACAAGCTGCCAATGAGTCACCAGCCCTGACCCTGTTGTATGCCACCCAGAGTGGTAATGCACGGAGTGTGGCGGAACAGCTTGCGGATCGGTTGCAAGCATCCGGCTACGCGCCTCGAATGGTCTCAGCCGAAAACTACCGTCCCCGCGATCTGGCCAAAGAGAAATTACTGATCGTTGTGATCAGCACTCAGGGGGAAGGCGATCCACCCGAGAGTGCGTATGGCCTGTTCAGCTATCTGCAGAGTAAAAAATCTTCTTCATTGTCAGATCTGCACTACGCCATATTCGGCCTGGGTGATTCCAGTTACGATCAATACTGCCAGGCCGGTATAACACTCGAGGGGCTGCTCGATGAACACGGCGCTAAGCGTCTTCTCGACAGAGTCGATGCGGATGTGGACTTTCAGCAAGAAGCCGACAGTTGGCAGCAACAGATCCATACTGTGGTGAAACAGCATCAACCGGAAGATCAGGCATTGATCATTCCACTGCAACGATCTGCCCCGGTCCGATATGACCGCAACAATCCTTACCAGGCTGAGTTGCTTGAGCGCCGCCGTATCACCACTGACGACGCCCTGTCTGAGGTCCACCACCTGAGTCTTGAGATCGACCCGCAACTGATCCAGTTTCAACCCGGTGACGCCTTGGGTCTCTACTTTCGCAATGACCCGGCCATGATCGACGAGCTACTCTCAATCACTGGCCTGTCCGGCGAGGTAAAGGTGACGCTGGGCAGTGATGCGATGAGCTTGAACCAGGCACTGATTGAACGACTCGAACTGACCCAGCTCCATCCCAGTGTGGTGAGAGCCTGGTCATCTCTGACTGATGACCATCGCCTGCATGACCTGAGTGAGAATATTGAACAGCTACGGGAGTTTGTCAGCGATCGTCAGTTGATCGATCTGGTAGCCAGCTTCCCGGCAGAAGTGGATGAACAAAGCCTGGTAAAACTCCTGCACCATCAGCAAT
This sequence comes from Candidatus Thiodiazotropha sp. AKAK2, assembly GCF_058244685.1. NCBI lineage: Bacteria > Pseudomonadati > Pseudomonadota > Gammaproteobacteria > Chromatiales > Sedimenticolaceae > Candidatus Thiodiazotropha > Candidatus Thiodiazotropha sp. AKAK2. The sequence goes on from NZ_JBSYOP010000017.1 coordinate 140,652, forward strand.
CCCGACTCTACTCCATTGCCTCCAGTCAGCGCGCGATTGAAGATGAGATACATCTGACAGTTTCCACGCTGCAGTATCGGAGTCATAGCCGCAACCACCTGGGTGGTGCGTCAGGGGATCTGACCCGTCGGGTCGAGGCGACAAACCGGGTCGGAGTTTATGTTGTAGAGAACCCAAGTTTCAGACTGCCCGTTTCACCTGACACACCCATGATCATGGTTGGCTCAGGTACCGGTATCGCCCCCTATCGGGCATTTCTGCAGCAGCAGGAGAGCCTTGGGACTCACAGTCGCAACTGGCTGGTTTTCGGAAATCGCCACTTTCACCAGGATTTTCTTTACCAGACCGACTGGCTCAACTATCGCAAATCAGGCCTGTTGGAGCGTATTAGCCTGGCCTTCTCCCGGGATAACCAGGAACGTACCTATGTCCAGGCGCGACTCTATGAAGAGGGAGCCGAACTCTACCACTGGCTGCAGGAGGGAGCCCATCTCTATGTCTGTGGTGGTGTTGAGATGGAGCGAGGGGTCTACCACTCCCTGCTCGCGGTAGCCCAAACCCATGGCGGACATGATGAAGCGTCGGCTGCAGATTACATTGAATCCCTGCGCACGCAGGGACGCTACCAGAGAGACGTCTACTGATGGATATCAAGCTCAACCCCAATGAACTGATCAAGGCGAACAGCCGCTACCTGCGTGGTACTTTGAAGGAGAGCATGGCGGATCAGGCAACCGGCGCCCTGTCAGCGGATGATGCCCAAGTCAGTAAATTTCACGGCTTCTATGAGCAGGACAACCGCGATCTGCGGCTGTCGAGACAGCAACAGTTTCTCGAACCCTACTACAGCTTCATGTTAAGGGCACGCCTTCCCGGTGGCGTCTGCACACCACAGCAGTGGCTGACCATCGATACTGTCGGGCGGGACCTGGCTAACGGTACCATTCGCCTCACCACTCGCCAGACTTTTCAGTACCACGGTATTCTGAAAGCCAACCTGAAACCCCTGATCAAACGAATCAATCAGGTGATGATCGACTCCATCGGCGGTTGCGGCGACGTGAATCGCAATGTGCTCTGCAATCCCAACCCCCATGACTCCTCTTTGCATCAGCAAGTACACCAATGGGCAAAACGGATCAGTGAGCAACTGCTCCCAAAAACCAGGGCTTATCATGAAATCTGGCTTGATGGTGAGGCAGTGGCTGGTGGTGAAACCGAACCGCTCTATGGTGAAACCTACCTGCCCCGCAAATTCAAAACCGCCATTGCGATACCACCGCACAACGATGTGGATGTCTATACCAATGATCTTGGCTTTGTCGCCATTGCCAAGGCTGATCATCTACTTGGATTTAATGTTCTGGCGGGAGGTGGTATGGGCGCAACCCATGACGATAACACCACCTTTCCCCGTCTGGCCGATGAACTGGGTTTTATTGCATCGGAGCATACTCTGGCGGTAGCGGAAGCCGTAGTGGCGGTGCAGCGTGACTTCGGTGATCGTATCAGCCGTCGTCACGCCCGACTCAAATACACTATTGAACGCATGGGAGTGAGCGCCTTCAAGGCGGAAGTGGAGAAACGCGCTGGTATCCATTTCGAAGCAGCGAAACCGGTGAGCTTTACCAGTCAGGGTGATCGTTATGGTTGGGTGAAAGACAGTAGCAGCCAATGGCATTTGACCCTCTACATTGAGAATGGACGCATTGCCGACACCCCTGAGGCAAACCTGATGAGTGGCTTAAGAGAGATTGCCGGCATACACCAGGGGGACTTTCGCATCACCCCGAACCAGAACCTGATCGTTGCCAGCGTGCCTGAAACGCAAAAAGATCGTATAGAGCAATTGGCCAACCAGCACGGTCTACTGAGTTATCGTCGAAGTCCAACCCGTCTTGCCAGCATCACCTGTGTTGCACTACCAACCTGTCCCCAGGCAATGGCTGAGGGAGAGCGCTATTTTCCAGACTTGATGAACCGAATCGAGCAGATCACCGCTACCTATGGCATCGAGCAAAGTACCATTGTGATGCGCATGACTGGCTGCCCCAATGGTTGCGCTCGCCCCTATGTGGCTGAGATAGGTCTGATCGGCAAAGGTCCTGGCCGTTACAATCTGCAATTGGGTGGGGACGGTACCGGATTGAGGCTGAATCGTCTCTATCGTAAAAACCTCAATGAGCATGAACTGCTGAAAACTCTGGATCACCTGTTCAAGCTCTATGCTGAAAAGCGCTTGGCCAATGAAGGTTTCGGTGACTTTACGATCCGCTACGGCTTAGTCAAACCGGTGATCAATCCTGCTGAGGACTACCATGACACGCCTTGACTCGATTACCACCCCGGAGATGGTTGATGAAAAATATCTGCAACACCTCAACCATCAACTCGAAAAGCGAACCGCTGAGAGTCGCCTGGAATGGGCCTTGAATTATCTGCCGGGAAATTATGTGCTGACCTCGAGTTTTGGCATTCAGTCGGCACTGATGCTGCATATGGCTACAGAGATTCAAGCGGATATTCCAGTGGTTCTCGTGGATACCGGTTATCTCTTTGCGGAGACCTACAGCTTCATCGATCAACTGACAGAGCGGCTGAAGTTAAACCTGCAAATCTACCGCCCGATTCATTCTCCTGCCTGGCAGGAGCGCCGTTATGGTCGTCTTTGGGAACAGGGACTTTCAGGCATCCAGCACTACAACCGGATCAACAAAGTCGAACCTTTGCAACGTGCATTGAACCATCTTGATGTAGGCAGTTGGTTTGCCGGATTGCGCCGTCAACAATCGACCAGCAGATCCTCCCTGTCGGTGGTACGAATTCAGGATGGGCGTTTCAAAGTCCATCCGATCATCGATTGGCATAACCGAGATGTACATCGCTATCTGCGGAAATATGACCTGCCATACCACCCTTTGTGGGAACAGGGATACGCCTCCGTCGGTGATAGACACACCAGCCAACCAATGAAACTGGGCATGCAAGAGGAAGAGACCCGGTTTTTCGGATTGAAGCGGGAGTGTGGGATTCACGAATAATCCGACAGAACGATCGAATTCACCACCGCCATAAGACAATTGAACAAACAAGGAATCTCTGATCATTTTTACATCATTCCGGTGAATACCGGGATCCTGTGAGAGCAACCACATGAAGACAGTAATGACTGCCTTGAGGGATCAAACAGAGATTCCAGATATGAATACCAACCTATGGAGAACAGCCAATGAGTAACAGTAATGTCGTCTGGCACTCACACCTCGTGGATCAGCAAACCCGATCCGATCAGAAATCCCAGCGACCTCTGGTTATCTGGTTTACCGGTCTGAGTGCATCTGGAAAATCGACCATCGCCGGCGCCCTGGAACAGATCCTGACCGGCCAGAACTACCACACCTATCTGCTTGATGGCGACAATGTACGGCATGGCCTGTGCAACGATCTGGGCTTCAGTGATCACGACCGCCAGGAGAATATCCGTCGGGTAGGTGAAGTGGCAAAATTGATGGCGGATGCCGGTTTGATCACCCTCGCAGCATTCATCTCACCCTTCCGGAATGACCGCCGGCTGGTCAGGGAGATCCTTCCAGAGGGTCAATTCATCGAAGTTTATGTGGATGCCAATCTTGAGGTTTGTCAGGCACGTGACCCCAAAGGTTTATACGCCAGAGCCCAACGGGGCGAAATAAAACAGTTTACCGGGGTCGACAGCCCTTACGAAGTCCCTGAAAAACCGGAGGTCCATATTCAAGCCGATCAGATCAGTGTCTCTGAGGCAGTTAACCAGCTACTCTCCTACTTACATGAAATCGGTGCGCTGCAGGCCGGTTATGAACCCATCGCAATTGGCGCATGATTTTATTGCATGGAATGGAGCAAGGATGCTCCATATCGTTGGGGACAACTCGCAGAGTCAGTCTGTTTATCGGGTTTTCTAGGGCCTGTTAACACTAATCCAATCTAGAATCCCTGTTTCATGATGTTTCTGATTCTGGCCTTTACCGATGGCGCCTCATCCCGCATGGCCATTTCAAAAAAGGATTTTGTCTCATCCATATATTGAGGATGCTGAATCGTCAATTCATAAAATCCGTTATAGGCCCAGGCTCTGACAAATTTATTGCTGCTCGTTAAACATTCTCTTAAAAACAGCTCCAACCTTCTCTTATTTGATTTCGATATTTTGAAATAGCTCAAGCATTGAAGCAAGTGTAATTTCGACTGCCAGTGATTCAAACCGGCAAGACTTTTAAAAACCTCATCCAGATGTGAATCATCGATACGTTTATGATCCTCCAGGTAGCGTTTCAACAACCAGGTTGCTCCGGATTCACAATCCGGCTGTTTGAACAGAGAAATAACAACATTGACAAAGGCTTCATCAGTTCGATTTAAGCCATATAATCTGCTGATATCATCAACGGATTTGCCATTCCATTTTTCCAACCCTTTCCTGATACTCATAGCGACCTGTCATACCCAATGTGGTGCTCTGTTTTTTTATCTTGGATTTCCATCAGCTTCTACCAGTCGGCTAACCTCAAACGGTACTTATTTTAATTTCATGAAACAGCCCGTTAGGTCAAATCAATTCGCTTTGCAAAGCTGTGGTTTCATGACACGGAAATCATATAAAACAGAGGAAAACTATTGCTGATAACAATATTTTCCCTATTATTACATATAGATAGAGAGTTATATTCATAATTTACTGGAGATTAAGAGCACCTCGGGCAGCATTTTATTTTCAATATGTCATAAAGCTGTAATATTTCTAGCATACTATTGTCATCATTCTGTAATAATTGTTATCACAGTCGCACCCTCTTCCTATAGGAAATTCAAAGTGGGTCCTGTCCTAACAGACAACCGTTACAGTGAAAATAAAAAGAAGCTTTCTGAAAAAGCTCGTATTTCAAAAAACAAACCAACCGTCTGAGGGGAAATATGAAGATTCTAAGATCCACTGCCCTACCCATGGCAGCCGCTCTCTTATTGTTCTCTGCACAAGCAGTCAATGCAGCTGATCGTACTGTTGTTCAGAACAAAGGTTCAGATACGCTCGTGAATGTCGCCCAGGCGTGGGCCGAAGAGTACGGAAAAGTCGATGCCAATGTGGCGATTGCCGTATCCGGTGGTGGATCGGGCACCGGTATTGCCGCGATGATCAACGGCACTGTCGATATCGCCAATGCCAGCCGAAAGATGAAATCGAAAGAGATCAAGCTGGCTGAGAAGAAAGGCCAGAAGCCCATGGAACACGTGGTCGGCTACGATGCCCTGGCTGTCTTCATACACAGCAACAATCCAGCAACTGAATTCAATTATGATCAACTGAAAGCGGTATTTGCCCGTGGCGGAAAAGCCACCAAGTGGTCTGACATCGGCCTGAGTGTACCGGGCTGCAAGAGCGATAAAATTGTGGTCGTCAGCCGGCAGAACAACTCCGGTACCTACGCCTATTTCAAAAAAGCTGTACTTGGTAAAAAAGGCAAGTTCCGTCAGGGCACTCTCGACATGCACGGCTCTAAAGATGTCGTCGACCTGGTAGAGAAAACCCCATGCGCCATCGGCTACAGCGGTCTGGCCTACGCAACTGATCACATCAAAATGGCCTGTATCGCAAAGCAGGCGGGGGATACCTGTGTCAACCCCAGCGTTGCAACCGCCAGCGATCGCAGCTACCCGATTGCCCGTCCCCTGCTGATGTACACCAATGGTGAGCCTGCAGGAAAAATCAAAGAGTACATGGACTGGGTAAAGAGTGATGTGGGCCAGTGTATCCTGAAGAAAAAAGGCTACGCCCCGACCAGAGATGTGAGTTGTAACTGATTCTCAGATCCGACTCAGCAGAATTCCGGATTGGTTGGTAGCCTGATTGCCAAGCTGTCAGACCAACCAATCCGGCATGTATGGCATAAACAAAATAATAAACGGTCTACTACGGAGCATTAATCAATGTCCCATCTTGAAGAACGATTAGAACGAGACCTCAAAGATCTGCACGACCGAGTCGCCAAAATGGGCGCACAGGTTCAGGAGGCTGTTAAGAACTCGGTTTACGCCTTACAGACCGGCAATCGAAAACTTGCCTTTACCACGGTATTGAATGACAACCCGATCAATCGATGTATGCGGGAGATCGACCGAATCTGTCACCGATTTTTTGCTATTCATATCCCCAGCGGCGGCCATCTGCGTCTGCTCTCATCGGTGATCCGCGCCAACATTGAACTGGAGCGTATCGGTGACTATGCCGTCACCATCGCGCGCGAGTCCGCGCAGCTCTCCGAACAGCCCAGTGGCAATCTCGGCAGAGAACTGGACCGGGTTGCGGGTGAAACCATGCTGATGCTGAAACAGTCGATCAAGGCATTCACCGAGTTGAATGCGGAACTGGCAAAAAGCACCATGCTCATGGGGGATGAACTGGAACACAATCTGGACGTCGTCTATACCGAGATGATGGCCAATGACGATCGACAGCGGGTTGCTGAAGTGCTGGCGATCTTCGTCGTCTTTACCCAACTCAAACGTATCGCTGACCAGTCAAAGAACCTCTGTGAAGATACGGTATTTGCTGTCACTGGGGAGCAGAAGAAACCGAAAGTCTTCAACATTCTGTTTGTCGATGAGGACAACAGCTGCCACTCCCAACTGGCCGAAGCAATTGCCCGTCGTAACCACCCCGATGTGGGCAGGTATCGTAGCGCAGGCAGTGTTGCAGCTGCGGAACTCAACAGCAATCTTGCCACCTTTCTGCAGAGCAAAGGCATCGACTACAGCCAGGCCGGCATCAACAGCCTCGACCAGTTGACTGAAAAAGAGATCTCAGAGCAGCATGTAGTCGTTTGTCTGCAAGGTAATATTGAAACCTATCTACCGAAACTCCCATTCCATACTTCTGCACTGGAGTGGGAGCTTGGCGAAATTCCCCATGATGAGGATAGTCATGATTTTGATCATCTCTACCACCAGCTTGCCGTATTAATTAAGGATTTGATGGAGCTGCTTCGTGGGGAGGGTGCCTGAGATGCCCGAAGCCAGCTCAACGAATTTAGCCAGCACCGCGGACTTCGACCGTCGGGACCTGGATTGGTACATCGATAAGGTTGTTCAACTTATCGTCTTTTTTGCTGGCATCTCCGCCATCATCTTCATTATCGGTATCTTCGTCTTCATCACCATGGAGGGGCTGGGATTCCTATTTGAGGATTTCACCTTCAAGGAGTTTTTTCTCTCACCTTTCTGGGAGCCCTCTGATGAAGATGCACCGGAGTACGGTATCCTGGCATTGATTGCCGGTACCGCCAGTGTCACCGGTCTGGCAATGATCGTCGCCATCCCCTTCTCGCTTGGTGCTGCCATCTATATCGGTGAGTTCGCCACGGGTAAAGTCCGCGAGACACTCAAGGTACTGGTCGAACTGTTGGCCGCCATCCCATCCGTCGTCTGGGGATTCATCGGCCTGTCGATCATGAACCCGCTGATCATCGATCTATTTGATGTACCGGTCGGTCTGAATGTGCTGAACGCCGGTATCATACTTGGACTGATGGCGGCACCGATCATGACTTCGATTGCGGAAGATGCACTGAAAGCGGTACCTGACCGCTATCGGGAAGCCGCAGAAGCCCTCGGTGCGACCCGCTGGCAGGTGATCTTCAAGACTGTGCTGCCAGCTGCAAAAAACGGCTTGCTGGGCGCGGTACTGCTTGGTGTCGGTCGCGGCTTCGGTGAAACGATGGCGGTGCTGATGGCCACCGGTCATGCGGTGAACATTCCTGGCAGCCTGTTCGATCCGGTGCGGGCATTGACCGCCACCATCGCCGCAGAACTGGGTGAAACCGCTGTAGGCTCGCCTCACTATCAGGCGCTGTTCACCATCGGCATCTTCCTCTTCATCATTACTTTTCTGATCAACCTGACTGCGGACCTGATTGTCCGTGGCATCCGTAAGGGGTAAGGCAGATGTTTGCAGAATCCGATCTAAATGCCAGAAACAAACGGGTACAAGGCCTGTTTCGCATGCTTTTTCTTATGATGACCATACTGCTGATCGTGCCGGTGGCGATTATTCTGTTCACCCTGATTTCAAAAGGCGGCAGTGTCATCTCAATCGATTTCCTGTTTACCAATCCCACCGACGGGATGACCGCCGGCGGTATCTTCCCCGCCCTGTTGGGAACCGTATGGATCGTTGCCGTTGCCCTGCTCGCCTCCGTGCCCTTGGGTGTAGCCGCAGCCATCTACCTGAATGAGTATGCCGGCGACAACTGGTTTACCCGCCTCATCCAGTTGGCCATCATCAATCTGGCCGGTGTTCCGTCCATTGTTCACGCACTCTTCGGGGTCGGCGCCTTCGTCATCTTCTTCGGCTTTGGCACCAGCATACTGGCGGCCAGTCTGACACTGGCCATCATGACCCTGCCGATTGTCATCGTATCAACCCGTGAGTCACTGAGAGCGGTGCCACAGGCGTTTCGTGAAGCCTGTTGGAATATGGGTGCGACCCGATGGCAGACCATCCGACGGATCGTGCTGCCGAATGCGATCAGCGGCATTTTAACCGGTGTAATTCTCGAAGTCTCCCGCACCGCCGGCGAGACCGCACCGATCATGTTTACCGGTGCGGCATTCTTCCTGCCATTCCTGCCTCAGGGCGTATTCGATCAGACCATGGCGATGTCGCTGCATCTGTTTGTGGTGGCAACCCAAGTACCAGGCGTACCGGAAGAGCTGCCCTTTGGTGTGGCGCTGGTACTGATCGCCATGGTGCTGATCATGAACAGCATCTCGATCGCCTTCCGCATGTATCTGCGAGGTAAAAAGAAATGGTAAATCCCAATACCAATCTTGAAGTCGAGACAGAACAGGTTGCTGTCGCGGAAGAGGCCCCGGTCAAACTGGAAACCAATGACCTGACCATTAAGTATGGCCAACACACCGCACTGAAAGGGGTTAACCTGGAAATACGTGAGCACGAGGTGTTTGGCATCATCGGCCCGGCCAATGCGGGGAAGACTTCGTTCCTGAAATCGATCAACCGTATGGATACCTTCGACACCAACATGTCGGTTGAGGGACAGATCAAATTCAATGGACTGGATGTTCAGAATCTGAAGAATATCTATGCCCTGCGCAGCCGCATCGGTGTAGTTTTTCCCCTGCCTGTGGGACTGCCTCTGACGATCTATGAAAACGTTGCCCTGTCACCCAGGCTGCGAGGCATAAACAGAAAAAGCGAACTGGATATCATTGTTGAGCGTTGTCTAACCCGGGCCGCTCTTTGGGACGAGGTTAAAGATCGCTTGAACTCGCTCGGCAGCCTGCTCTCCGGCGGACAGCAACAGCGTTTGACGATTGCCAGAGCACTCTCGCAGGAGCCCGACCTGCTGATGCTGGATGAATTCTCAATCGCCGTCGATCCGGTTACCACCATGCGTATCGAGGATGTACTTAAAGAGTTGAAGCAGGATATGACCATTATCCTGGTCACCAACTTGGTTCAACAGGCACGACGTCTGGCCGACCGGACCGCCTTTTTCCTCGAAAGCGAATGTGTCGAAGTAGGCAATACGGAGGATCTCTTCACCGGTGAGGTGAAGGACCAGAGAACCCGTGATTACGTCGAGGGTAAGTTCGGCTGATGCCGGTGCTTAGGGCCAGTTAAAAACGAATACGAATACCAATATGAATGCCATAATTGATCAAGACGACAACCAATCCCCTGAGTATGCCATTCACACCCGGAATCTGAATCTGTGGTATGGCACCTTTCAAGCTCTGTTCGATGTGGATCTAAGCATTCGAAACGGCATGATCACCTCGCTGATCGGTCCATCGGGCTGTGGTAAATCGACCTTTCTACGCAGTGTCAACCGCATCAATGAGCGTCTGGGCTATGTACGTATCGAAGGTGACATCAATGTCCTGGACAACAATATCTACGATCCAGCCGTCGAACTGGTGCAGGTCAGAAAGCAGATCGGCATGGTATTCCAACGCCCCAACCCGCTACCGATCTCGATCCGTGACAACATTCTGTTCGGCCATCGGCTGCACAACAAAGGCTCCAAGGCTGATCCGGATGAGATCGTCGAGTCCGCACTCAAGCAGGTGCTGCTGTGGGAGAAGGTCAAAGATCGTTTGAACCATAAAGGCACCGAACTCTCACTGGAGGAGCAGCAGAAACTCTGCATTGCCCGGTTACTGCCGGTGAAACCCAGCGTGCTGCTGATGGATGAGCCCTGCTCCGCCCTGGACCCGAAGGGAACCGCCGCAGTAGAGGAGTTGATCTGGGAACTGCGTGGTGAATACACCATTCTGATTGTGACCCACAACATGGCTCAGGCCAGACGGGCCAGTGAAGAGTGCATCTTCATGCTGATGGGTAGAGTGATCGAGCATCAAGCGACAGAAGATCTGTTTGTTACCCCGGAGCAGAAGGAGACGGCGGATTATATTGAAGGTCGGTATGGTTGATGGGCCGGCTTTAATCTACTGCTGTTAATGAAAAGTCCGCAAATGAACGCTAATTGACGCAATTAGGTTATTTGGAAGTAGTCAATTTCTAGCTAGTAGTTTAGTACGAAAAATTGTCACGGGATGGGACTAATTCTTAGCACGATATGCGGAAAGCTAACATTCGCCTTCGGCAAGACTGCGGCTGTCTGTTGAGCGACCGTTGCGGACATCTAGCGCTAAAAGGTAGTCGAAGGAAAATCCAAGCAAAGCGGACGTACTTATTCGCACAAGGCAAGCCTGAAGTCGGATAGGAGCTGTCATCTTACTTTTAGTTGGACAAGCTGGCTTGGCTAATAGTGGCCGCTTCCTATATTTACGTGCCGATTCAGCTATAGAGTTGCGCTTTCTAAATAGGCTCAAATGACTATATCAATAGTTGATGCCTGGGAAATAATAAGGATATAGCTAGCACATTTCTTTAACAGCGTATGCAATGATGCTCCGTTGTTTATATATTATTTCTTAAGTAGATTATGTGGGGATCTGGTAAACATCCTTCCAGCTATCTATGTCTTTCCATCATTGACTCATATAATTTCCTAATCTCGACGCATTTATTCCTGTTCGAGGATCTTGTGTTATTGCTTTAATCATAAATTTTTCCTACTTATTTTTCGGACTACTGCAGACACTTGTGGATAACTACGCCTGCTTCTGATCGATGTATGCGCAGAATGTATTTAAAATAAATGATCGGAATGATTGGGGAACGCGGGTGCGATTTCCTATGATCGTCACAGCGTTTGCTGTAGAGATAGACACCTTCATTTTTGGAGGCTTTTCGCAGGCAGAAAAGAATGATGTAGCGCTATGGTGAACTGATTTACAGAACTCTACCATAAACCACATAACATATTTGCCACGGACAAAATTACGATATGCAGAAACCTTACTGAAGTCTGCCAGTTCAGTGGAAATATCTATCCGTTGATCAAAAACGATGCCAACACATCTGTGAAGATATTCTATTCTAGCTGTTTTTGCTGCTGAAGACTCATCAACAACAAGCGTCGCGTCCTGAACAGACATCATCTTGCCAATATTAATGTTATTCAAATTTGCATTAGCGGCAGATCTTCGCCAAAAAAGTATTCGAGCCATTATTGGGATCATTGCGATGAAATAGTTTTCGATCTCAGTCTCAAATTTATCGCAAACCTGATCCATTTCGTAATGGCTGACATGCGAGAATCCAAAGACCTCAGTTAACATACGTCGACACGTTCCACGATTCGAGATTGAATTCTCAATTGAATATTTATCCGTAATGTAAATATTGATATCGCTTGGTAATTTCTCGGGTATTAGGTCCGTTAGATCACGGTCAACAAAGAATACTATTCTTTTTTTTGGAAACCGCCGCCAATCGATATCTCGGTGAATCCGAAGAACTTGATCACGATTTCCAGCAGGCCAAAGTTCAACCTCATAATCGTCTGGAAGGAAGTGATCAACAAACCCACGGTAAAAACAGGGGTCTTCCTTTCCCTCTACAAAACCATATACCACTTTCGTCTTCTTCGAGAATCTCGATAAAAACTCGTGGTAGCTGGCAATCTTACTGCTTAAGGCCGCGGCGTGTACATTTAACATGCTCATTGATATGACCTATTAAACAATAAATTCCCCGAGCCCATGCGCATATTCCCGAAGATCATTATCATAGATAAATGGTGAATGCGTGACAGCGACTATGCCAGTGCAGAAATCGGCCTTACGAATATCTGAAACAAATTTTCGCTGCCAATCAACAGACAACGATAATTCTGGCTCATCAATTAGAACGAAATACTTTTTTCCACCCGACAAATAGAGGTGGCTAAAAAGCGACACAATCTGCTTCTCCCCTGATGACAGGTTCTGCAATTCAATTTCTCGATCTACATCATTTACCGGTTTTGGGACAATCCGAAAATTGAAGCTGGATGTATTGTACTGAAACTCTTTGTCAACCATATAGTTGTTACATGCCTTACAGAAATTTACGATTTTAGTTTCTTTCTTTTCAAGCTCCTCATGAAAAGCCATCAGCTTCGTAAAATAGTGGCAAATGACCTGTGAGTGGACAAGCTTTGTCGAATCATCTTTCACTGTCTGAATGATTTTCTTTAAATGCCGTTTGTTGTCCTGAGAAAGTACTGGCTCCTGAATCCGATTCAGGATATTGTCAATCGTCTTCTGATCTACCTCTTTAATCGGTAACAAATCAACAGATTCGTATTTCTTTTCTACGATATCTCCCAGGTAGCTAAAAGTAAGAGTATTAAGGTTCTCTCGCGCAAACTTATCCAACTCTTCTTGAGTTTTCCTTATATCGAACTCCACATCCTTCATTCCAAACTCAACAAGCTCAACGTAATTGTCAGTGTTACGGCGGGAAGCAAGCATTCGCCGTCTATTTTTCAATTCACGTTCATCGAGTCCTTTGAAAATCAAGTTCAGTTCCTGCTCTATTCTTCGATACGTCGGCAAGTAAAGAAGCTGAGCACCTAAAGAACTTATGATTTCATCGAGTTTTTTGGATAGTGCGCTCGGCTTTCCTCTTCTTGGGTTATCGAATAAGTCTAATTGACCTATCAAGTAATGAAGTGGAATGTTATAGTGATCACATAGTTCCTCTAATTCATGGACTGGCAGTTGTCCCTCCGTTTGTTCGAGCAATGCTAAGACTCGATGCCGAACATTTAAAGGAAGATTATGGAGTATCTTTTTGTCGATTCTAAGGAGAGAGTCTTTGATGTCTGAATAGTTGACGATATGTTTTGTATTCCCTATTGTTAGCCTCAAGTATTCAAACTTGTATTTTGCCATTGCGCTCCATTGCCCTGAAAGAAGGTAATAGAGTAGATGCAATACAGTCGTTTTTCCTGCGCCATTTTCGCCAACTAGTATCAGAGTGTTGTCTCTGAATCGAAGGTCTATATTCTTGAAGCCATGAAGGCCCGTAATCTCAAATCTCGATATATCGCTCATTCTGGCGCCTTTTTAATAGTTTGATTAATAGTGTCAGGCTCGATTGATTCTGTCTTTGCATCCGCTTAGGATCGACACCAATTATCGCATATTGCCTAAGCATATACCTGCTAATGGCCGGTTCCAGAAGTATAGAACAAGCCCGTCAAATGTCCGCTCCTGGCCGATAGCCGAAGTAGAGAATTCCTGAAAGAGGACGCTCATTTAGCCTTATGTGGTGTAGCACTGCAGTGGAGTTCAAGTCAGGTCGATTTATACCTGTTCCTTACAAGAATGGGCCTACCTGATAGATGGCAAGACAACCGATGAGCTCGCAACTTCGTAGATAGCAGTACAGGTGGGAACTGGACAGCCCGGCCTGTTGGCCGGGTTGTCCAACTTGTCGTTTTATGACTGTTTACTTTTCAAGACCACCCTACGATCAATCATCATCCTCCTCATCATCACCGTTACAAGGTGCACAAACCACAGGTGCCACATCCAAAGCAAATGCGGCGTTGTCGTGATCCCAGCTGAAGCTCAGATCATCGCCATCGGTGCGCTTGTTGTAGGTTGTCAGGAACACCGTGAAGGCACACTTGGTTCGTGGTGGCGTTGAAGGTGTGGGATGGTTCAACATATGGCCGAACGTATGGGTTGGGCTCGCACCCTCTGCCCCAGGGGGGGCACCCACATTATTCGTGCTGTTGTGCATCGTATCGCTACCGCCACTCAACCCCCTCCTCCAGGAGATCACATGGTTTTTCTGGAACATCTCCCAGGGGTGGTAGGCACGGTATCCGATGCCGAATGTGGAACTCTCTGTACCATTCATGAACTGGCACTCCTCATCCGAGGCGACACCGTTCATTCTCAGATCCTCGATGCTGGCGACCACGTCTCTGTTATCCCACCAGAACAGGTGGCTCAAGGCGCCATAGGGCACCATATTGGTGGGGCCTGTATCCTGGATCTTTCTACGATAGGTAAAGGCTGCTTCGACCTCTGCCCCCGGCAGACCCGATGGCGGGGTACCGTTAGGTCGCAGACGTTCTCCGGCAGCGTTGAACACCTCGATGGTGACCAGATGCCGCTTGGCAGGTTGGCCGTTATCCGCATCGGGATCGCTCCACTGTTTGGTTAGGTCCCGGGTGTTGAGGTAGGCATGGTACTGATCCGCTTCCCAGTCCGCATTGGACCCCAGATCCCCATCAAACGGGATCAGATAGAGACTGTCCTGAGGTTCGTCAGGTGCCGATGTGCTGACAGGCCCCAGGCTTTCAGACACCACATCCACACCACCGGGCACGGCAACCGCTTTATTCCAAGAGAGCCCGCTGGTGACATATTCGGGCGATCCAACCGGATTACCATTGCTATCGGCCTCAGTCACACTCACCCGATAATATTTGGCGCCTGTATCGCGCATGCTCTCGGAGAACATGATGGCCAGCTTAAGGGTGCCACCCCAGTTTCGGTCATGAACCCCGTTACCATCCGGGCCGCCGCTGGGAAAAGCCACACCACCGTTCATGCCTGGTGATGCAACCGAGGTGGCCGATGTCTGATCGGGTGTATTGAGCAGTGATGAATCCGTATCACCAATTTCATCCAGATAGACGAAGGCATCGCCTTCTCCACCGTTGTCGCGGCAGGCAACGGCCAGGGGATGGTAGGAGCGAAGCATTGGATTGTCATCGGCATCGTACCAATGACCGGCATTCACACCATTGTAGATGGTGATGGTAAATGGACCGAAACGCTGCTTCACTTTGTAGGCAAACTCTTCATGGCATCCTCTGCGCAGCAATACCGGAAACTCGTGCCAACAGATATCAAATCGACCGTCGGCACCAATCGTGCCCTCGGCTACTTTTATCGGCGCGCTGCACTCATAGCGTCGACACAGCAGGTAGGGTCTGGCGTTGACATACTCGGCAATCCGCTCCACCGGAAGGGTACGTAAGGCGTGCAGATCCTCTCCAGCGTGCAAGACGCGCTCGTCCAGTGCACCCTCATGCAAAATAGCCCGTTGGAAAGGCGCCGGATCGGGACCGGGACCTGGGGGATCGGGAAAGTCGGGCACTTCCGGTATCCTTTCGAGTAGCCTTTCAAGCTCTCTGATCAAGCGCTCCAGTCGATGATCGGTGAATACCCAGGGTTCACAGCAGCAGATTCGCCGATAGACCTCGATCGTACCCAAGCAGATGGGGGTACACCTGATCGGCCAGGCAATAAGTTCACCCAACTCCAGGGTAGTGGACAAGCTTGCTACCGCTGTGGGTTGAATGGAAGCCTTAGCCAGGCGGTTCATTTTGAATCCTCTGGCGGATAGACTCAGAGGATACCTGACAGCCTCAGCCAACTGTGTATACCACCAGGGAGAGGGTCGGCATCGACGGACACTTCCCGCTACACAGCGGTAGCGAAACAACCATTCCCGCCAGACACTGCGACCGATATCCAACACACCCTGCTCCAACCGCGCGACAAAATCAGCAACCCGGTAATTAACAAACAGAGAGCTTGGGACCTCACCACTCGCGGTTTCCGTAGCAGGACCAACCCGAATACGATGGGCTTTTTCGATGGCGCCAAGTGGCAGGCCAAAAGCTCCATCTTCAGCGATCTGTACAGTCTCAAACTCCTTACCTTGCCGATCGATCAGTGTGATCTCGACCTGAGGTTTTTCATCTCCTTTGTTGAGTTCTCTAAGAACTAGTTTTGAATTGATTCCCTTGCCACTACCTGAACCTTTCTGCTCACTTGCCATGTCGGTCACTCCTTGATGATTGGTAGGAATCCATAAAGGTGGGGACTACTCCATTCAACTGATAATCCTGTCATTCTAGTAGTATCAACATCCTTATTTCTTCCTGACTTCAGAAAAACACTGCATCCACTTGTAAACTATTAGCAGTTGTTTTGCGCCTATCAAGTGCAAGAACGTGTAATCGGTAATATTACCAATGCGGTTGACTACCAAGAACTAGCATGGCATTCATTCGATCATTACAGCCATCAGTATTTATAGATAAGAAGTAATCGATGAGACACACTAGCTTTTAATTTTTTTAATGAAGCCAGTGGATAGCGGCAGGGTAATTGAACAATGAAAATAGAAACAAAATGGATCTAATCAATAACCCAATACAAATCTAATTTAATAACGTATTCACCGGAACAACAAGAGAAATAGAGTGAATACTATCACCTTGAAATAACATACTTTGTCGTCATCCCGGAGTAAACCGGACAGAAGTATAAAGCACTTTGTATAAGTGGAAGCCGGCCCAAATGATGAACGAAGAGAGTAATCTAAAAATACAAAACTGCATCAGCTAAAAAAACCCCGGCCTGATCTGCTCAGGCCGGGGCCGACTATCCGCAAGGTAAGCGGGGGGGTGCTTACGCGGTGCGAATCTCTATTTTGCGTGGTTTAAACTCCTGGCGTTTGGGGATGCGCAGGGCCAGTACACCGTCTTTCAATGTGGCTTCGACCTGCTCACCATCCAACTCTTTACTCAAAGAGAAGCTACGCTGGAAACGGGTTGTTTGATTACCGGCATAATCCGCTTTGGCGCCGTTTGGCACGGGTAGTTCAACTCTGCCGTCAATCGAGAGAATCTCGTTATCGATCTGTATATCCAAAGCCTCTCTGGAGACACCTGGAATATCGGCCAGTAAGGTGATGCCCTCCTTGTCCTCGTGAATATCCACATTCGGGCGCACCGACTGGTAAGAGCTCGCTCTCTTTTCCGCTACCGCTTTCTCTTTTGCTACAACTTCTGGTTGATGACTCATGATGTTGATCTCCAATCGATGATTACTGAATCGTGATTTGACGTGGCTTTGCCGCTTCACGCCTTGCTATCTTCACGTGAAGTACACCTTGCTCATAGCTGGCTTCCACCTTCTCCTGATCCACATCGTCAGGCAGATTGATCTGATAGCGGAACTCACCGTCAAACCGCTCCTTTTTAACCAATTTGGCACTGTCACTCTTTTCCACATCACGTTGACCGCTGATGGTCATTTGATTTCTTTCGAGTGAAATGTTCACGGCCTTGGGATCGATGCCGGCAACCGGCAGATAGATATCCACCTGCTCCGGAGTGGAACCGATATGCATCTGCGGCTGTACGGAATGCTTGGCTGTATGATGCAGACCTCTCAGGCCTGCAGCCTCAAACAGGCGTTCCATCTCACTCTCAAGATGCATGAAATTGTCTGTCAGGCTTCGGTCAAAACCGTTTAATCTTGCGAACATTGTTAAAACTCCTGGCAATTGTTTTTGCGTTGATTGATAGATAGGGATGACCTGTGAATTTTTCAAGCACCCCTCAAATCAGGGCAAAATAACTTGACTTGACCGACCGGTCTAATATACTGAGCCACATGAGTATTGAGATGGACACGAAAGAGCGAATTCTGGCCACGGCCCGTGAACTGTTTCATGGGCGCAGCTATGCGGATGTCGGTATTAAAGAGATCTGTTCCATGGCGAATGTGCAGAAAGGCAGCTTCTACCACTTCTTCCAGTCCAAGCAGGATCTTGCCATGGCGGTGATCGATGATATGTCAGATGACTGGGCCAACGGCTTCGTCGCCGAGGCATTCGATGATGCCCTGCCCCCAATGGAGCGCTTGGATTACATGGTGGATGCAGTCTATTTCTGGCAAAAGGCGGCAAAAAGCCTTGAAGGACGCATGCCCGGCTGTCTGTTCGGCAATCTGGCCCTGGAGGTCAGCACCCGGGATGAGGTGATCAGAGCCCGGTTGAACGCCATCTTCGACAAGGCCAGCGGCCGATTCCATCAGGCACTGGAGCAGGCTATCGAACAGGGTGAGATCCCGCCTCTGGATACCAAAGCCACGGCAACAGCCATGCTGGCCTATCTCGAAGGCGTGATTCTATTGGCCAAGACCCGTAACGATCCTGATGTGGTACGAAATTTGGGTCCGGCAATCAAAAGCATTCGGATCGAGCGCAAACACTGAATTTGAGGTCTATTTTTTTGGCCTCACTCTTGACCGACCGGTCATCTTGTATGATTGACAGTAACTTAGAGGAGAGAAGTCATGACTGAAAACATACACACCCTGGACACCCGCGGTTTGAGTTGTCCACTGCCCATACTGAAGACAAAAAAAGCCATCTCGGCGCTGGCATCCGGAGAGGTGTTGGAGATCAAGGCAACAGATCCAGGCTCTGTTAAGGATCTGGACTCTTTCTGCCAACAGACGGGCAATCAAATGATCGCAAGCGAATCCATCGAAGATGGCTTCTTTTTCAGAATCCGCAAGGCTTGATCATCTACTAGAAGGTGGTTAACCAATCTTCCTGAACTGTAATTTCCGAATGAGTTAGGAGTTGTAAAATGAGTAGTGCAGCACCTGTTTCCGAACTTTCCAATGAACAGATGAACCAGTGGTTCGACCAGCGCTTTGCCGAAAAAATGGCGGAACGGGAGGCGAATCATATTCCCTCGATGACCATCATCGCCACCAAAGGCACATTGGATATGGCCTATCCTCCGTTCATTCTTGCCTCTACTGGAGCGGCTTTGGGTTGGGATGTGTCGATCTTTTTCACCTTTTACGGCCTGAACCTGCTGAAACAGAACCTCGATTTGAAGGTCAGCCCGTTGGGTAATCCGGCCATGCCAATGAAGCTGCCGGAAGGACCGACCTGGATCAAAGGTAAAGAGATTCCGATGCCGAACTCGATCATGACACTGGTGCCAGGGTTTGAAAACATGGCCACCGGCATGATGAAAAAGACCATGGATCAGAAAGGTATTGCCCGCATCGATCAGTTGCGAGAGTTGTGTATCGAGGCCGAGGTGAAACTGATTGCCTGCCAGATGACTGTGGATCTGTTCGACTACGGCAAGGAGGATTTCATCCCTGAGATTGAAGAGTGGGTTGGCGCCGCTAGCTTTCTTCCCAGAGCCTCAAAGGCTGATGTGAATCTGTTTGTTTAATAGCGTGCCCCGTCAATCTCTATACCCCCCTCAATCACGAGGGGGTGACATGTACTGTAAGTTAATCAGATAGTGTAACCAGCGTCATCCCGGCAAATGCCGGACCCAAGAATCCGCCATTGTATGGTTAGCGATCTCTAACCGCTATTGTAACTCCCCCTTTTGTTGAGTCGCTTTACTGGGAGTCATCTTTCACAGCACAGAAACCGCAGCGCTTTCAATTCGGTGACCCAAAAACCATTCAAGACAACATGGGGCATCCGCCGGGATGATCAGGCGTTATTTCGTTTCAGAGAAGACGAACGCGTTAACTCTTACTGCTCTTACTGCTCTTTTTCTCTTTCTTCTTCTTTTTGTCTTTCTTGCTCTCTTTTTTCTTCTTATCCGTTACTTTATTACTGCTTTTGGACTGCTTTTTCTTATCGCTGTTACTCTTATTCTTTTTATCCTTCTTTACACTCTTATCCGACGTTTTACTCTTTTTCTGCTTGCTGGATGTACTCTGGCTGCTACTTTTTTTGCCGGATGTGGTGCGACAGTAGGCGTTGACCTTGGCGCCGGTTTTGGTGGTGTAACTCTTTACCCAGCTGCAGTTTGCATTGCCAGAACAGGCGGACTTACTCATTCCTTTGCAGGCCTTGGCAGCCGATGCGGTTGGATGAAACAATGTCAGACAGGTAATTACAACAGATAACAACACGCCTCTAAACGAAATGGACATACGGCTCCCCTATTCTTATCGATTGAAAAGTCAGATTATAGATCAAAGCCTGCCGCACCATTTCCCTGGTGATTGTAAATTTTTTAAACAACCAAGTTGGTCAATCGCAGTTTAGACAATTCGATTGATTATCCGCACACATGTTGTCCTACAACCCTGGTTTTCGTATGTTAGGATGGAAGTTTCTTCTTTGGGAGGGAAATGGCGGCCAAAGGATACCCTGTCAGCCAGATAGGATGATTGGCTTCCCTTCCGAACCTAAAAGAGTCTTCTATGTGTTGTTGTCTTTCAGGTTCTATCTAGTGAATGCAGTCGTTCAGTCTGACCCCGGGGATCAGCGCAATCACAACGGTCATCAGCATGATCACAGGACTGATCAATACCATACCCAGTGCGAGTGGTTGAATGAGCAGCAGATTGACGTCACTCATCAACAGATGAGCCATCACTTCGAGTAACATACCGCCGATCAGGAGAACGCCAGCCAAAGAGACAAAGCGGCGCAAGAGCTTACAATTGAGAAATGACATAGTACACCTCACTACTCGCGTATTAGTCACAAATACATAATGTCGTTTAAATATGGTTTTGGCACTGACAATCCTCAATCGACACCAAAACCGGAAAAACCTATAAAGTCCCTTTCTATCCTTAGATATCGGCAATATTAATAAGTTCTAAAGTTTTAAACTAGTAAATTATGCACAAGTTCAAATATTTTTATTATTTCATATCAGACAAGTTACTTTAATTTTCCATATTATTTTATTGTTTTTATTATATTTATTACTATTTTTCACTTTTCAAGACATATCCAGCCTTATAAAAATGGCTCTGATCAATGGCCATACAATTCAGGTTTTTAGCTCCATTCCCAAACCGTTTCAGGTCATAATCGAAAATTGACTCCATAGGCAAGAGGTAGGCATTTGACGGCCTACTCAGCCAAATACCCAATACCGACTCAGGGGTGAACATGGCAGAGTTTGCATTAGATCCGGCCCTTATCTACCTAAACCATGCGGCGGTGGCCCCCTGGCCCCAGTCGACGGTTGCCGCTGTGCAGGCGTTTGCCCGGGAAAATGGCCTCCAGGGTTCACAAAATTATCCCCACTGGCTGGTCAAAGAGAGCTCCCTGCGCCAGCTGATGGCACAACTCATCAATGCACCAAACGCAGAGGATATTGCTCTGTTGAAGAGCACCTCCGAGGGACTCTCTTTTGTTGCCTATGGCCTGACATGGCAGGCTGGTGACAATATCGTCTCCATTGCTCAGGAGTTCCCGTCCAATCGGATTGTCTGGCAATCCCTGCAGAACCAGGGTGTGGAAGTCCGCTTACTCGATCTGGCCGGGAGTGAACAGCCTGAAAAAGATCTGCTCGCCCTCTGTGACAGTCGCACCAAACTGCTCTCTGTCAGCTCCATTCAATATGCGAGCGGCAGGCGCATGCAGTTGGAACCCTTGGGTGACTATTGTCAGGCCAGGGATATTGTCTTTGTCGTCGATGCAATTCAGAGTCTCGGGGCCATGCCGTTCGATGTACAAAGCTGTCAGGCCGATGTGGTGGTGGCCGATGGACATAAGTGGATGCTCGGGCCTGAGGGGCTGGCGCTTTTCTACTGCCGACCAGCACTCAGAGAGCAGCTCAAACTGAACGAGTACGGCTGGCACATGGTCGAGGAGGTGGGGGATTTTGATCAGACAGAGCGGCAAGCTGCCGAATCAGCCCGTCGATTCGAATGTGGCAGCCCGAATATGCTGGGTGTGCATGCCCTGCACAACAGTCTCTCACTGCTGCTCAACCAAGGATTGGACGAGGTCGCCACTGCCATTCAGAAACTGACCGATTTCACCATCGATCAGGTGGATGCCAACCACTATCAGCTGATCACTCCCAGAGCTTCAGATCAGCGTGGTGGAATTGTTACTTTTATCGTGCCTGATCAGGACAATCAGTTACTTTATCAATCACTTATGGAGCAGGGAGTGATGTGCGCCTACCGTGGTGGCGGGATCCGCTTTTCACCCCATTTTTATAATACCCAGGAACAGATCACGGCAGCCTTCAAACAACTGAAGGTGCTACTGTAAAAGCGTTATATTAATAGTCGGTAATTTTATGATTTAGATCAACCAATTTTTCTCCTTCTGGCATATAGTAATAATCAGGTTCAAGGAGCTACCCGATAGGTATTGAACCATTTCAACCAATGAAAAAGACATGTTGGGAGTCGACGGCCCGTTCTTCCCAAACATAACAGATGAGTAACGAAGGAGAGAATCGCCATGAAAAAAACCTTAAAAACCGCTTTGATTGCAGCTGCTGCCGGTTCTGCGCTGCTTATCACACTGCCTTCCCAGGCTTTCTGGGGACCTTTTGATTGGTTTGATGATGATGATTGGTATGGCCCGGGTCCTTGGGGATATCCTGGCTATGGGTACGGTTATCCCGGCTATGGCTATGGCTATCCTGGCTACGGCTATCCTGGCTATGGCTATCCAGGCTATGGTTATGGCTATCCCTACGCTGCACCTGCTGCACCGGCGGCTCCCGCAGCGCCAGCCGAATAATACAATCGATTAATTTTTTACTTACCCCGCCATTGTGGCGGGGTTTTTTTCACCACACTTTGCTCAAATCCAAAAAACAATTTAAGGTTCCCACCCTATTCCCGTCCCCGGACCTATATCTGACACGCTGCTTTCTGGGCTGACCCTATGAACCTACCTGATAGACACATCTCTCTGGCCCATGGTAATGGTGGCCGACTGATGCGCGAACTGATCGAACTGCTGTTTGCCAAACACCTGAAAAATCCAACCCTGGATGTTCAGGCTGATGCGGTCACCCTGCCCCTTGAACGTCATGGTGAACTGCTCTTCACCACCGATGGCTTCATCGTACAGCCACTCGAATTTCCTGGTGGTAACATCGGCTCGCTGGCGGTGCATGGTACGACCAACGATCTGGCAGTATCCGGCGCCATACCGAAATACCTGAGTCTGAATGCATTCATTGAAGAGGGCTTTGAAGTAGCTGCCCTGGAGCGAATCATCATCTCCATCGCTCAGGCGGCAAAGGCCATCGATGTGGCCGTTGTGGCGGGAGATACCAAGGTTGTAAGACGGGGTGAAGGCGGTGGTGTCTATCTGGCGACTACCGGCATCGGTATCAAGGCAACCGAGATCAATCTGAGCATGTCACAGATTCAGCCGGGAGACCGATTGCTGGTCAGTGGACCGGTGGGCGATCACGGTATCGCTGTGATGCTGGCTCGAGAGCAGTTTGGTCTGCGTGGCGATCTCATGTCGGATGCGGCCAGTGTCTTACCCTTCACCCAAGCGTTGTTGGACTTGCCGGGACTTCGCTTCATGCGTGATCCCACTCGTGGCGGTTTGGCCACAGTGGCCCATGAGCTCTGTCGTGGCACCGGCCTGCGGGTCAATCTGGATCAATCGGCCATTCCATTACGCGATCCAGTCGTCTCTGTCTGCGATATGTTGGGCTACGACCCACTCTATCTGGCCTGTGAAGGACGTGTCGTTGCTGTCATCGCAGCCGATCAGGCCGATCAGGCACTCCAGCGCTGGCAGGCGCTGCCCGGCGGAGAACTGGCCCGAATCATTGGAGAGACAGAAAGCAACGACCCCTTTGTTGTACTGCATACCGAACTTGGTGGATCGCGCATTCTTGACGAGCTTGAGGATGATCCACTGCCCAGGATCTGCTGAGCTGTTGACAGATCTCCTTGTG
The DNA here is from genome assembly GCF_058244685.1 of Candidatus Thiodiazotropha sp. AKAK2. Lineage (NCBI taxonomy): Bacteria > Pseudomonadati > Pseudomonadota > Gammaproteobacteria > Chromatiales > Sedimenticolaceae > Candidatus Thiodiazotropha > Candidatus Thiodiazotropha sp. AKAK2. Next base: position 164,597 of record NZ_JBSYOP010000017.1, read on the forward strand.
AGAACGCTAGAGCTGTTGAAGAATCCTCTGCCTGGGGCCTGTTAACACGAATCCAATAGGCCCTAGGACATCACCGTGATCCCAAGCAGACTGACACAGATGTCGGCTTTGTAGGTAAGCCGACATTATATTCATGGCATCCTCTTGCTGATTCAACAGGTTAGCACTGGATTGATATTTGCATTCAATGAATCAACCAGCCGTCTGCTTTGCTGCGAGCTACAGCAACGGTTTATTCAATAGCGGAGTTTGTATTACAGGAGCCTCCATGAATGCTCATCACCCCTGGTCACTCTATCAGCAGCTTCTCGATCAGCTTACCGATGATGGCAGAGTCGAAGAGGTCCAGATAGGACTTACCTGGACACTGGTGCGAGACCAGTCATCAACCGGTTTGGCGATGAGTCCCGGGAGCATGACCAGAGTCCTGCCCTGGTCCGGCACGCTGGTTGGTCGCAACTTGAAACAGCTGGCCGGTTGGGTTAAATCCTGGAATCAGCATGAAGCGGCCATTGGTATGGCGGCACTCAACGCAGAGATCAACAGCAACAACCCACTGACTGAATCCGCCACCCCCCTATTCCCGAAAGGCTCCGCCAATCTTGCCGTATTTGAGCATTTCAAACCTCAGCTGACGGGAAAAAAGGTGGTGGTGATAGGGCGTTACCCAGGTATCGAACATCGGCTCGATGGTGACTTTGAACTGACCATTCTGGAGCGCAATCCGACCTCAGAGGATCTGCCGGATCCGGCAGCAGAATTTCTTCTCAGGGATGCGGAGTGGGTCTTTCTCAGTGCCACCACATTGATCAATAAGACCTTCCCCCGTCTGGCGGAACTGTCGAGGGAGGCACAGGTGGTGCTGATGGGACCTACCACCCCCTGGCTGGAGATTTTCAAGGATTATGGTATCGACTATCTTGCCGGCGTACAGATCCACGCTAGCGAGCAACTCTGGCAGACAGCACGTGAAGGCGGCGGGACCCGAATCTTTGAGACCGGCGTGCGCTACGCCATCGCCGATCTGCAGAGCGATCAGCTGACCCGCCTGAAAGGTGCCATCGGATCGATCTTCAACCAGCGGGAAGGGTTGAAAAAGGCGATGGAGGCGTGGTACCAACAGCACAATCAATCCTACCCGGGTAAACAGAACCTGCTGCAACTGGATCAGCAACTGTCCCGACTGGATAGCCGCTATAAACAAGAGTGGGATGGTTTGAACTGTTAACCAGACCTGCCCTTTCACTGGGCAGGTCAGTGATCAGTACTGACATCAGCGTATCGTAAGGCCCTCCCCAAGCCCGGCCATACTGGCGAGAACCGAGGCGGCGCCTGCTCCCAGGTTGCGCGCCAGGCGATCCCAGACCTCCTCCTTCTGAGTAAAGTCCACAATCTCTTCAGCTCCGATTACCTCTCTGGCCACGTAACTGCTGCTGCCGAACTCATCGATCAGTCCGAGCTTGCGCGCCTCTTCCCCACTCCAGAAAAGACCACTGAATATTTCCGGGTGTTGATCGACTTTGAGACGATCACCTCGTCCCTCTTTGACCGTCTCGATGAACTGGTTGTGCAGCTGATCGAGCATCTGCTGGATATGGCTTTTGTCAGACTGTTCCAGTGGGGAGAATGGATCGAGTAGCCCTTTGTTCTCACCCGCAGTAATCAGGCGTCGCTCAATGCCAAGCTGCTGCATGCCATCGACGAAACCGAAGCCATTGATCAGTACACCGATGGAGCCGACCAGACTGCCCTCGTCCGCGTAGATCTTATCCGTCGCCGCCGCGATGTAGTAGCCGCCTGAGGCGCAGATATCGGAGACAACCGCGTAGACCGGAATGTCTGGATGCTTCTCTTTCAGCCTGCCGATTTCCCGATTGATATAGCGGGATTGAACCGGGCTGCCACCCGGTGTGTTCATGCGCAGGATAATCCCCTTGGTCTTCTCATCCTCATAGGCCTTGCGCAGCGCTGTCACTACCTTGTCGGCACTGGCTTTGGTCTCGGAGGAGATCAGCCCCTTCACATTGATCAGCGCGGTGTGCTCAGTCGCTGTGATCTGGTCCACCTGGAGTTTATCTGACCAGAGAAACATCGCCAGAAGGATGAACAGATAGGCAAAGGTGAGAAATTTAAAGAAAATCCCCCAACGGCGGCTTTTGCGGTTTTCCGCCACGGTCGCCATCACCATCTGGTTGAGCAGATCCCTTTCCCATTGACTGGGTTCAGATTGATTACGCTGTTCCTCTTGCATTTTATCTGACATTAAAAAAACCTTACATGCTATTGATAAATAATTTATTTAGATAAATTCTCTAGTTTTTCACATAGCCATCAAGCCACTTGGGTATCATAGCGATGTGATCGATACAATCGAGCGGTTTATGTTTCCGCAGACGCTCTGCCGCATGCACGCCGTAGGTTACCCCCAAACAGGACATACCTGCATTCACCGCCATCTCCATATCATATTCCGTATCACCGATCATCAGCGCCTGATGAGGATCCATGCCACTCAATTCAAGAATCTGATTAAGCATTTCCGGATGGGGCTTGGAGAAAGTCTCATCCGCACATCGGGTCAGATGGAAGAAATCACCCAATCCAGTCGTCTCCAGCGCATAATCCAATCCCTGCCGACCTTTGCCCGTTGCCACAGCCAGCATATGGCCACGATCGGACAGTTCCTGCAGCGTCTCTCTGGCCCCGTCGAACAGTTGAGACGGCGCCTCCTCGTCGCTGAAAAAGTGCACCCGATAGCGGGCTGCGATCTGCAGATGGAGCTGATCATCCGCATCGGGAAAAAGTTGGTGGACCGCTTCCTTCAAACCCAGACCGATGATATTGCTGATCGATTTAGTGCCCGGTACCGGCATCCCCAAATCCCGCACAGCAGCTTCGACACAGGCGATGATTCGGGCCTCAGAATCCATCAAAGTCCCATCCCAATCAAATATTAACAACTCAAATTTCATGCTAACCCTTAAGTTTTGTCAGAACCTGGGACAAGGCATCCGGAAGTGGCGCCTCGATGGTCAGTTGTCTTTTCTCGCCAGGCCAACGCAGTCCGAGTTTGTAGGCGTGCAGAAACAGTCGTTTCAAACCTTTGTCTCTGAAAGCCCGGTTGGCCACTGCATCACCATACTTCTGATCACCAAGGACCGGTGATCCCAACCATTGACTGTGAACACGGATCTGATGGGTTCGGCCGGTAATCAGTTCCGCTTCAACCAGGGTCGCCTCTGTAAAACGCTCTATCCGCCTGAAGATGGTTTGAGAGGGTTTCCCCTCTGCATCCACACGCACCACACGTTCACCACCCTGCAGTGTATTCTTCTTCAGCGGCATATCCACCGTCTGCACACCTTTGCGCCAACTGCCATGGAGCAAGGCGAGATACCGTTTATCGATCCTATTTTCACGAATCAGTTCATGCAGAGTGCGTAAGGCACTGCGTTTCTTACTGAGCAACAGACACCCGGAGGTATCCCGATCGAGCCGGTGGACCAGCTCCAGATGCTTCTCCCCGGATCGCAGCTGGCGCAATATCTCAATGACACCGAAACTGACACCGCTGCCGCCGTGTACCGCCAGACCCGAGGGTTTATTGACCACCAGAATCCGCTCATCCTCATAAACGACAGCAGATCTCAGGAGATCGAGCAGATTGTCCGGAATCCTACCACCCTGTTCAGCCCTTGCGGACAGCCTCATCGGTGGCAGGCGAACCGAGTCTCCGCACTTGAGCTTGTAGTGCGCTTTTACCCGGCCCTTGTTGACCCGCACCTCGCCTTTTCGCAGGATTCTGTAGACATAGCTTTTCGGCGCCCCTTTGAGTTGTCGAATCAGGTAGTTGTCTATTCGCTGCCCGGCCTCTTCCTGAGTGATGTCAATGAATCGTACCGTTGAAGAATTCTTTTTTGATTCTGACATTTAGCGCCGATTTAATTGCATTGTAAGATTGATGTTCGGTGTGAAGATTGCTATATTCAATTTAGTTTTTCAGGCGCCGGCCAGTTTGTGAACCTCAATACAGCCGACGCCCACGCGGTCAGTAAGCGATGTTGCAGCCCGATTTCTCGTTTGTGCAACCCGGATTACCAGCTTAGCGTACAGGTGCCGTTGGGACCTGGCTCTTAATCTGAACCCTCACAGCCGCGCCAGAGTGAATATCGAGTGTCAATCCGACGAATTCGGATTAGGCCCTGGAAGCGATTACCGGGCCATATAGAAAAATCCATGTCACACTCCCAGCTCTGAGCGCCTTGATCAGTTCGGTCAATAGCAGATCCCGAGCGGCGAACTTTAACAGTTTTTCAGCCGTCCGAGCTAGTTTTCTGGTTTGGAACACCCTCCCAGCCCCGGAGGTTGCTGAGTGATGCTCCAGAACTGAGCAGGCATTTGTTATGCCTGTTCATGATGGTGTGTCGCTTTGCTCATTGGGATGGGACGTCGGGCGGCTGTACGGATAACACAATATGAAACGTATGTTGATCAACGCAACTCAACCTGAGGAGTTGCGTGTTGCCATCGTCGATGGCCAAAAACTCTTTAATCTCGATATCGAAATTCCCGGCCGGGAACAGAAAAAAGCCAACATCTACAAAGGGCGTATCACCCGTGTCGAACCCAGCCTGGAGGCCGCATTCGTCGACTACGGTGCAGAACGCCACGGCTTTCTACCCCTCAAGGAGATCTCCAGAAGTTACTTCACCAACAAGGCCAGAGAGTCATCAGGGCGCGTCAATATCCAGGAGGCGTTGAAAGAGGGTCAGGAGGTCATTGTTCAGGTCGAGAAGGAGGAGCGTGGCAATAAAGGTGCTGCGCTGACCACTTTCATCTCTCTGGCCGGACGCTATCTCGTCTTGATGCCCAACAACCCCAGGGCTGGAGGCGTCTCCCGCAGAATTGAAGGGCAGGACCGTACCGAACTGCGGGAAGCGATGAGTGAACTGCAGATCCCGGAAGATATGGGATTGATCGTACGCACCGCCGGTGTCGGCAAAAACAGCGAAGAACTGCAGTGGGATCTCGACTATCTGATCCAGCTCTGGAATGCCATCGAGCACTCTGCCGAGAAACCCGCCCCGTTTCTGATCTACCAGGAGAGCAATGTCATCATTCGCTCCATTCGGGACTATCTGCGGGCGGATATCGGCGAGATCGTCATCGATGACGCGGATGTATACGGTCAAGCGGAGCGTTTCATCAACCAGGTGATGCCGCAATACGGTAAAAAGCTGCGCCATTACGATGATGAAGTGCCCCTGTTCAGCCGCTACCAGATCGAAAGCCAGATCGAATCTGCCTTTCAACGGGAGGTCAGTCTGCCTTCCGGTGGCGCGATTGTGATCGATCATACCGAGGCCCTGACTTCAATCGATATCAACTCCGCCCGGGCAACCAAAGGCGCCGACATCGAAGAGACCGCGCTGAACACCAACCTGGAAGCAGCCGATGAGGTTGCCTGCCAGCTCAGATTACGTGATCTGGGGGGCTTGTTTGTCATCGATTTCATCGATATGACCCCTTCCCGCAATCAGCGTGAAGTGGAAAATCGTCTCAAAGAGGCGCTGAAACAGGACCGGGCACGAGTTCAGATCGGCAGGATCTCCCGCTTTGGCCTGCTGGAGATGTCGAGACAGCGCCTGCGGCCCTCCCTTGGAGAAGCCAGTGAGCAGGCTTGTCCCCGTTGTAAAGGACACGGCACAGTACGTGGTGTGGAATCCCTCTCCCTCTCGGTGCTGAGAATCATCGAAGAGGAGGCGATGAAGGAGAATACCGGTCGCATCATGGCCCAGCTGCCGGTGGATATGGCCACCTTCCTGCTGAATGAAAAGCGCCAGATGATTCATGACATCGAGAAGCGTCAGTCGATCGAAGTTGTTCTCATTCCCAATATCCATCTGGAGACACCCAACTACCAGATTGACCGGATCCGCGCCAGCGATCTGCCGGACGAAGACGATACCGTCTCCAGCTATAAGATGGTCTCCGATGAAGCGACTGAAACTGCTGAGTACATCACCGCGAAACAGGTTAAATCCGAACAGCCAGCAGTAAAATCCATCGCACCGGCCAGCCCGGCACCACAGAGAATGGAAGCACCGGCACCTGCACCGGCACCGGCAGCAACCGACAGCCAGACTGGCGAGACCGGCTTTCTGAAAAAGATCTTCAGTATCTTCTCCTCCAAGGAGGTTGAACCTGCACAGCCTGAAGTTGAAGAGAAAAAGGCCCCGGCCCGTCAACAGTCCGGATCCAATTCAAATAACCGTCGAGGCCGACGCGCCACTCAGCCTGGTGGGCGGAATGCAAAATCCGCCGGCGGTGAGCGTCGCGGTGACAACAGAAACCAGGACAAATCGTCCAACAGGCGGCGTGGCGGCAACAAGGCTGGTGGATCCGCCGACAAGCGCGCCACACAGGAGAAAAAGCCCCAGGAGCAGGCCGCACCAGCCACGGCAGCCGTGGCAGGTGACAACACGGAAACCACACCTAAGCCGAAGTCGAGACGGGGACGTCGCGGTGGACGCAGAAGACGCTCAGCCGCTGAACGGAATAATGATCAGACCGCAGTAAACAATGGCGCTACCGAAGCGACTTCGGAAGCCCCGGCTCAGGAGAAGGCTCAAGAGAAGAGTCAGGAGAAACCGAAGCGACAACAGCCCAGGGCACAGAAGAAGTCTGCCTCGCCCAGGACCGCCAAAGCTGGAAAACCGGCAGAGGCAAGGCAAGAGACCGAGTCGCGGGATGACAGCAGCCGGGTTGAGGTAAATCAGAAATCTCAACAGATTGATCGCGTTGCTGAGACAGCCGAGGCTGCACCTAGAGAGAAGCCAAAAGCCAAACCGCAACCTGAGCAGCAAGTAAAAACGGCCAAAACTGAGCCTACAGCAGCCAAACCGGCAGAATCCCAGACAAGCTCAGATGCCAAGCTGGTAGCTGATCGTAAGCCGGCGAAAAAGCAAGATAAAACCACAGCTGAACCAAAACAGGCTGAGCAAAAAGCCAAGCCGCCAAAACCTGCGGGACAGGTTGAGACAACCAAGGCTAAAACCGAGGTTAAGGCGAAGCCTGCTAAAACCACAGCGACCCAGGCCTCTCCCCGGAAAGAGCCTGTTGATAACGCTGTGAAACCCAAGCCGAAGCCAAAACCCAAAGCGGTGAAACTTCAACAGGTTGAGACGAAACCGATCGCTAAAGAGAGCAAGGCGGAAAACGCCAAGGTTGAAAGCCCGAAAGCGAAAGCAACCGCTGAACCAAAAATGGCGAAGCCGCAAGCCAAGGCTACCCCTGAGCCACAATCGGCAAAGCCGCAAGCCAAAGCTACCCCTGAACCACAATCGGCAATGCCGCAAGCCAAGGCTACCATTGAAAAGGCATTGGAGAGCCGTGCTCAGCCTGCATCCAAATCCGTTCAGGTTGAGACCAAGAAACCTGCAGCCAATACGGATGTCAATGTTGTTGACGCCAGTAGGGATTGATTCTTAAGTTGTGACGGTCGGGAGGGGCTGAGCCCCTCCCGACCGACTCAGCCAAGCTCGATTCAAGCAAATCCCATCCAGGGGCTTTGTAAAGTTAGTATGAAGATGTTGGGTTGAGGATCGATCCAAACTGAACCTCTCCAGGCTTAACGTAGAAGATGCTGCTGGCGTATGTGTTCTAGCAGTCCTCGGGACGCCTCTTCGACCATATCAAAAACATTTTCGAAACCGGCAGCACCCCCATAATAGGGATCAGGTACCTCCTGCTCTTTTCGAGCGGGGGCAAAATCCATGAACAGATGCAACCGATGCTCCTCCCCTGACGGACAGAGAGCACTCAAGTCCTCATAGTTTGAGCGATCCATGGCCAACACATAGTCAAATTGATCGAAGTCGCTCACCCTCACCTGACGAGCACGCAGATCAGTCAGGTCGATACCCCGCTTGTTGGCAGTTTCCCGAGCCCGGCGATCCGGCTTACCGCCCACATGATAATCGATCGTACCGGCGGAATCGGTAATGATTCTGTCACTCAGCCCCGCCTTTTCCACAATATCCCGAAATACACCTTGTGCGGTTGGGGATCGGCAAATGTTGCCCATGCAAACGAACAGAACCTCTATTTTTTCACTACCTGTCATATGGCTATTCTCATATCTTTAGTCGGCTGATGACGCCTGCGACCAGTGGCCATCGAGGTGCCATCCAAAATGGGCCATTCTACCCCATTCGGCGGAGTATGGTCTGGTTACCAAGGAAAGATATCGTTGATTGATGATGATTGAGAGATCGGTTGGAATTACGCCAATTCCCAATCCGGATTTGACTGTTATTTATTGGAAGGCCTGAATGACGGTCTCTTTTTAGGCAGACTCCCCTTCTTGTCCTTCTCAACTTTCAACTCGAGATTGTGTTTTTTGCCACGGCGTACAACTGTTGCAGTGGAATGATCCACGGATTCCAGCTTCCAGTCATTCTGACTCATTCCCTGGGCAACCCGCAGTAACCGGTTGGTATTCAGATCCCGGATCACGGCAACCCGATTCTTCGGCGTTATCACGACCCCTTCCAGCCTAAGTTTCAGTGGTGTCTGTCGCACGACGGGCTTGCTGACCACCTTCTCTGGCTCCGCAGGAGGCACCCGGCCCTCCCTGAACAGAGGTCGGTCCATTATCTCCTGATAGACAGTCACTGATGGAGGGTTAAATCGGGTGAGAGAGGCTTTTTTGGCTGTCTGCTTCGATGCTGGGTTGAGCTGATGATTCTCTGACGCTTCCACCTCTGCCGGATTACGCCATTGATAAACAATCATCGCGGATGCCAGACCGATGACGATCAGCAGCAACAGGGTTAGAAAGTTGAAAAATGTTCTCCAGGGACTCATGAATCCTGCCCCTTCATATATCCCACTAATTTAAAGTCGATATCCAACAGCTCGAGGGTTTGCTTGATCTTTTTGTTTGCCGGCAACCGACGCCTGGCAATCGGTCGACTTCGAACCACGATCTCATCGACAAACAGAAAAGGTTTTTCGCTCTCCAGTTTGTGGAATATTGAGACACTGTTTTCCAGCGTGCTTTTCATACGCACACGAATCGCCACCCGACTGAAACCATCCTCCTGATCGTTACTTATGATCTGAGTACTGAGGATCTCACCCTTGTTGGATGAGACAACCCCTTTGACACGGCGCTGCAGCTCAGCCTTCGCCAGGGAATCGGTTTTGCTCTGCAAATAGCGACGATCCGACTGACGGACACGTTTTAGACGGGCCGCTTCAGACTGATAATGGTCCGCTTGTGCATAGATCCGTTGATAGAGCTGAATCTGATGCTGATGATTACTGATCTTTTCATCATAGTGACTGTTCAGTGTCCAGGCCGGATAGATCACCGCAATCAGGCTCAAGCCAACCAATAACAGCAGTAACCCTAGTGCCAGTAGGCGACTCTGTTTAGGCGTCAGGGATTCAATCATTCACCCCTCCTCCAATGGCTGTTGCAGGTTGCATCGGTCATGTCTCATCCCCCGCCTGGCTGGAGATCAACTCAGCTGAGATATGAAAGCGCTCTGTTTTGTTCTTTTTGTTCTGCGTCACCGGTGAGCGAAAAGAGACATTTCGAAACAGCTTGGATGATTCAATCAGTGGTATCAGTACTGCGGAAGCGACAGAATGCCCGTGAATGTGCACCTTATCGTCACGGATTTCGAAATGGTTCACCCAAGTATCATCCGGTAGCAGCAGGGTCAGCTCATTGAGTACCTCGAGTATCTGCATCGAGGATCTTTTCTTGTCCTCGAGGAATCGGTTTTCCAACTCTGCATTGGCAACCGAATCCCTCAATTTGGAGACCTCATTGGCCTGTTGCTGACTCTGTTTCAGCTGATCTTCCAGCCGAGCCGCCAACTTGGATTTCTGCCATACCGGCAGCACCAGATTACCGATCAGTATCACCAGCAGTATGAAAAACAGTAACAGATTGATTAACCGGTAGCGCTTGCGGGGTTTTTCCCGTTTTTCCGGAGGCAGTAAGTTGACTGAATTGAGTTTAGGATCGATCTCCTCGCAGGGTGAGATTGCGTTTATCCTGATGTTGTTCTCGTCCAACTGCTCGAGCGCATGAGCGATTTTATCCACTGGGGCCAGTATCAGGGTGATATCGAGCGTCCGATTCTGCTTGTCGCGGCCGTTGATCACATAATCATAGTAGACTTGGCTGGCATTGAAGGGGGTCTGGCGATCCATCTCAAAAGCCAGCACCTCACGTAGATTCTCTTCCGCCTCGATCGGCAGCGTGACCTTTTTGAACAGATATTTCTTTCTTTCCAGACAGAGGCGAATCTCACTCGCAGAGGCCAGCATCCGTTTCTGGTCGGAATCCTCAAAATCGATGACCTTCAGATAGTTCTGCTCAACCTCTTCACCACTCAGGCCATGGTTGACAAACCGAAGTGACTCATCCTCATAGAGCAACTGCGCCGGTCTGCCGCCACTGAACAATGCACGCAGGCCATCCGGCATGAGCGAACTGATTTCACCACTCCACCACCTCCAGAAACCCAGCCATTGATATTTTAGTGTCTGTACGGCCATTTCAAGATTCTATCCGGTTTTTGCCCTTATAACGACTCATACCAGGAATGAATCGAATAAGGTTTTCTGCCCCGGTTTTTTAAACCGACATCTGCCACTATTCTGGCATGCCCTCCCTGTTTTGTCCTGGCGCTGATTTCGATACGAAACACCTTACTTTGTGAGGTTCCGCCACCCTGGGAGAGGTCAAGATTCGCCAATTCACTATCCAGTTGATCCAGGGCTTCGGTCAGTTCTGAGCCGACTTGACCGGTCGAGGTCAACAGGGCCGTCAGTTGCTGGGAGGCATAGCGGAAGTCCACAGTAGCGGCGTCTGAATTGAGCGTAACGTAGGGGCGTAAACGATTTACCCGTGCAGCATCAAAACCCATCACATAGGCCAGCTCTTCGAGGCTGGTCAGATCTTTTCCGGCAGTGGCGTAATCATAACCTGCGGCATGATAATCCTTGTCTTCCGCACCATTCAGCCTTCTGAGATCATCCGCATCCCGCCAATCATTGACTCGATCAACCAAGGCGTTCCTCTCGTCCGGATTATCTGAAATCAGCACAAACAATCTATTCAACTGGTCAGCGGAAGCCTTGTTCAGATCCAACAGACCGGAAGCATTCCGTATCGAGATCTCCAGATCTCCCTGAGCCATCTGCAGCCTATAGAGCTGGCCATTAAAATTCCATCGTTGTTGTGGACTGAGAACCATCAGCTCCATCACCGCACGACTGAAGCCGCTCTCGGCCAATAGTTTTGCCTGCAAGGCATCCTTCGCGTTACCTGCAAGCCGGCTTTCAACTTTCGACTGGGTGGAAAAACTGGCCGCAATAATGGTCAACAAGGCAACCAGCCAAAGCACCAGAATCAGCGCAACACCATGATTTTGCCGGGCAGCAGCAAAATTTCCTCTGTCTCTTATGCTGTTATGAACGATTCGCGGATTCATCAGTCGTTGCGTCTTATTCTCACAATCTTTTCATGAGGAGTGGTCATGCCCATCTCTGTAAAGCTGATTTTCACCAGCTCGGGATAGTTGTTATTGAGTGGCTCCCAACGATCTGTCCATTCCGGCTGATTGCGATTGAGCAGAAGTCCGAAGAAGCTGAATTCGACATGCTCCAGACCGGACAGAAGTATGCGTTTGCGCCCCGCTTGCGGCAGTACAAACTGACTGTTCTTCGGATTGTGTGGGGTATAGTGAAGCAGCAGAATCCTGCCTTGCTCGAAATCATCTTCCAGAGAGAGGCGATATTCAAACAACCCACCTGGCTGATACTGTTGTGGAGCCGGCGCTATAAACTGAACCTGCTGGGCATCACCCATGAAGGCCAACAGGCGGACGCGATTCTTTTGTTGCCATGTCAGAGGAATGATATTGCGGATGATCTGTTCTACCCTGGCCGTGGTAAGTAACTCAGCCAGTTGTCTGTCGCTGCTATCCGTCACCCGCTCCCAGCCTTTGATATTCAGGAACAACATCGAGACAGAGGTGGTGGTAATGACCGCCAATAACAGTAAGGCGATCATGATCTCCAGCAGCGTAAAACCAGCACAGTGGCGGTATTGACCTGGCCTGACTCGAAAAGCGGATTTGCCAACTTCAGGGTTTGTCACGAATTACCCCGATTCGAGTGAAGGACAACTCCCGAGTGCCACCAGGGGCTTCCCAGCTGATTTTTAAACGCTCCTCGACAGTGATCAGTGGTAGTGCCACAAGTTTCGCATCGTTCCAACTGTAGGGTTGGCGCAAGTAGGACCAGGTATAGGTATCCAGATCGACCCCCTGTTCACTGTAGCTTTCTGTTTCGATCTCCGCACTCATCTGCTCAAGCCGGGTTTGAGCAATAGACACAGCTTCAAAATAGTGCGAGGCAACCTGATGGTTTCGTACCGCACCGGAGTTGATTCGCAGAATGACACTCATCGTCATGGCGAGAATGACGAAGGCCACCAGCACTTCGATCAGTGACATTCCCTCAGACTTTGAATGACGCATCTTCGTTAAAATCACGGCTGTCGAGGAGCTCTACCCGGCTGGTCAACCAGTCCACAGTTATAACAAACCCACGTGTCTTGTTGCCCAGCCGGATTAGTCCACCACTTGAACTGCCATCGGGATAGAAGTGCAAGACCAGAATCTGTTCACGGTTTTCACCAGTATCCGCGCTAAAACTGATGCCCTCTGGCAGCTGTCTGACTGCACCCTGATTTACCAGATCACTCTGATACTGATCGGTCTGCAGCTGAAAGCTGATTTTCGATTCGCTACCGGAAATGATTGCGGATTGTTGTACAAAGCGAATCTCCTGAACCAGATCTCTGGCAGCAGCCTTCAACTTCAGTGCCGGGAATGCTTTGTGCATCAGCGGTGGTGTCAGGGTGAACATCATCGCCATCAATACCAGCACCAGCATCAGTTCGATCAGTGTAAAACCACGACTTTGAAATATGAATCTACTCATAGGGCAACCAGTGAGTTAACCCCCAGAATGGCCACCAGGATCGACATCACCACACCCGCAATGATCAAACCAAGCACCAGAATCATCACCGGTTCAACCAGACTGAGCGCCCTTTTGATCAGGGTCTGGGTCTCCATATCGAGAATCTCTGCAGTCTGCATCAACATCGGTTCCAACTGACCCGACTCTTCACCAACCCGGATCATCTGCAGGGCAAATTGAGGAAACTGAGCATATTCGGCCAGTGGATCGGCCAGTCTCTGACCGGAGCGCAGATGCTTGATGACCTGATCCATCCCATCGGCAATCACGAAATTGCCGATGGTGTCCTTAACGATCGCCACAGATTTCAACAAGGGTACGCCATTTTCCAAAAGTGTCCCCAGGGTTCTGCAGAAGCGGGCCGCTTCCACCTGCTTGATGATTGGTCCAATCACTCCCAGGTTGAGTAATCGACCATGCCAGCGTTTCGCCGACCGTCTGCGACTCATCTGCCACTTGAAAAAGAAAATCACCAAGATCACCCCCAGGGCCAGCACCCAGCCATAATCCTGCAGAAAAGTCGCAAGACCCATGGTGATCTGAGTGGAGAGAGGCAGCGCCTCCCCCATGTCCATGAACAGTTCACTGAACTGGGGAATAACATAGGTCAGCAGGATCAGGATCGATGTGATGGCGACAAACAACAGGATCGCTGGATAGATCAGTGCTGAAATCAGTGAATTTCTGACCTCCTGGGCCTGTTCCATATGAACCGAGAGTCTTGAAAGCACGCTCTCCAGAGCACCACCCGCTTCGCCGGCCCGTACCATCTGAATAAAAAAGTTACTGAATACCCCCTCCTCCTTGGCCAGGGCATCGGCGAACGAATGACCGCTCTTCAGGCTGTCACGAATACTCATCAGATGCTGACTGAACAGGGAGTCGTCTCCGGAGATCGAGACGAGGATGCCAAGCGCTGAATCCAGGGGTTGGCCGGAGTGCAGCAGGGTTGCCAGTTCACGCGTAAAGGCGACCACCTGACCCTGGGCAATCTTTTTGCGCTTGAACAGCTTGCGGGAGGTTTGATGGCTCTTCTGCTGACTCGCTTCTACGCGGATTGGCACCTGACCATTGAGGTGAATCTGGTTCACCGCGTGTTCCCGGCTTACCGCTTCGAGTACCCCTTCAATGATCTCACCATCCGATGAAACTGCTTTATAGAGAAAAGACGCCATCAATTCTCCTGAGTGACTCTTAATACTTCTTCCAATGTAGTAATGCCTCGCGCCACTTTATGCAGGCCATCCTCATACATGGATTTTGCCCCTTCCTGTTTGGCGCAGGCGGCCAGAGCATGTTTGTCTTTGCCTTGCAGTATCAGAGACTGCATCGCTTCGCTCAGCTCAATCATCTCGATGATCGCACTTCGTCCACGATAGCCACTGCCATCGCATTGATCACAACCGACAGCCTTGTATAAGGTGGGTGACTCCTGGATAGCGGAAAAGCGAGCAAGAAGCTCCGCCGGCGGCGTATACGACTGCTTGCAATGGGGGCAGAGATTGCGCACCAGTCGTTGGGCGACAACTGCATTTACTGTCGAGGTAAGCAGAAACGCCTCGATACCCATATCAAGAAACCGGGTGATACTGCCGGCGGCATCATTGGTGTGCAGAGATGACAGCACAAGATGGCCGGTCAGTGCCGACTGTACGGCTATCTTGGCAGTCTCCTGATCACGGATCTCACCGATCATAATCACATCCGGATCCTGTCTTACGATGGAACGTAAAGCCTCACTGAAGCCAAGCCCGATACTCGATTTTACCTGGATCTGGTTGACCCCCTCGATATTGTATTCAACCGGATCTTCTACGGTGAGGATCTTTCTTTCAGGGCGGTTGAGATAGTTCAGCGCGGCATACAAAGTGGTGGTTTTACCACTGCCGGTGGGCCCGGTAACGACGACGATGCCGTGGGGACGATCGAGAATCTCCAGCAGGCGCTGTTCGGTGGCGCTCTCAAAGCCAAGACTGGCAAAATCCAGATTCAACTCATCCCTTTGTAACAGCCTGAGCACCATACTCTCACCATGCAGTGTCGGTACGGTGGAGACACGCAGATCCAGGGTAGCGCCATGCACACGAATCTTGAATCGCCCATCCTGGGGCAGACGGCGTTCAGCGATATTCAGATGGGCCATGATCTTGATACGGGAGATCAGGGCCGGCGCCATATTGATCGATGGGTGTTCTGTCTCACGCAACAGGCCATCGACCCGATAGCGGATCTTCAGCACCTGCTCGAAGGGTTCGATGTGGATATCCGAGGCTTTGCTGGAAACCGCTCTTTGGATGATCTGGTTGACCATCTTGATGACCGGCGCCTCACTGGCCAGCTCTTTGAGTTGCTCAACATCATCCAGCAGCAACTGGTGCTCCAGCCCGTCCCCTTCCTCGGCTGAACTGCTCTTTTGCAGTTCATTGAAATGCTCCTGGATGGTCTCATCGATCTCACTGGCGATACCGGTAAGCAGTTTTACCGACTTGCCACTGATCAGCTCCAGGGCTTCGACGACGAAGCGATCACTGGGATCGACCATGATCGCCAGAATGTGCTCTTCCTGATCGTCGAACACCACCAGTCGGTGCTGTTTGAGAAAGTTGGCGGAGATGTTATCACTGAGATGGGCCAATTCCGGATAGTCTTTCCGTTCGGCCAGAGGCACACCGCAGATTTCCACCAGGGCCTGGGCCAGATCACGATCTGAAATCAGCCCCAGTTGCAGCAGAATATTGCCAATTGACTCGTCGCTTTGCTGACTCTCCTTCAGTCGTACCGCCCGATCCGCATCGGCCATGCCCAAACGCCCGGATGCCACCAGTGCAACACAGATGGGCTGATTGGTATAGACCGGTTCCAGTTGATCAGGATCGTCTGCCGAGAGGGTTTCGTTATTGATGCTGCGACTCGTTGTATTCATCCCATGCCTGTGTTCGGACTGCAGAAAATTTCATACTCATTGTATAGCTACAGTCTAGTGTAGCGTAACAATGGGATAGATCCTTGAGCGCCACATTACAAACGCCAGACAGCGGGGATAAATAGGCAGTTGCCGCGGGTATCTGCGGAATCTTCACCCTCGAGATCTGTTGACAGACAACTCAAGGCCATGAGCCCTGTTCATGGATCGCTTACTGCACCGCGCGACGCCGGTAGAAGTCATCCTTGAACAGTGTGGCTTCTTTGATTTTCTCTCTCAGTTCCTGGGAGATATCGAAGGCTTCCTGCGGATTCCGCACCACTTTTGGTGTCAGGGTGATAATCAGTTCCGTACGACTGATATCCTTCGTGGTACTACTGAACAGACTGCCAAGCAGCGGAATATGCATCAATCCGGGGATACCGGCCTGGCCACTGCTGGTGTTCTCTCTGATCAAGCCACCAAGCACCACGGTTTGACCGTCATGGACCACAACCGTGCTCTCAATTGTCCGTTGTGAAATTGCCACATTGCCGCCACCGCCGATCGCCGGTGCTGAACCGGGTGTACTCACTTCCTGGCTGACTTCCAGGGTAACCATGCCACCCTCGTTGATGCGGGGCGTGATCTGCAACAGGGTGCCGGTATCCCGGAACTGAACCTCAGAGACGATCGGCGCGTTAGGATCTGTGGTGCTCTGCGAAGAGCGGGTAACGATCGGAATCTGGTCACCGACCCGGAAACTGGCGGTCTGATTATCGATCACCATGATCTGCGGGGCAGAGAGAAACTTAACGGAAGACTCATTCTCAAGAATATCGAAAAACACCTTCAGATCATCCAGACTGTTGAACAGCCCCAGGGCAAATCCATCACCACCAACGCTATCGGGCAGTGGCGAGCCCAGACCACCCTGGTAGGGACGCCCACCACCGGTGGAACCGTTGAAGAACCAGCGCACACCGTAGCTGAGATTGTCAGAGAGCTGTACTTCGGCGATGGTCGCCTCAATCATCACCTGTTTGGGCGCCACATCGAGCCGGGTGATGGTTGCTTTGATCTTCTGGTAGTCCTTGGGGCTGGCCATGACCAAAATTGCATTGTTGTCAGGATCGGCAATGATGGTTGCTGTCGATGCGGCTCCGCCACCTGGCTTGGTGCTCTCGGACTGATCCTTCGATGGATCATCGGCAGCAGCCAGAGTTGGTTGATCCTTGGTCAAGGCCGCTTCCCGGTCCGCATTGCTGTTTTTCAGATCGATACCGGTGGTTGTCGGCGAACGTACATTGGAGCGCAGCAATGGATCACTGTGGCTGAGAGGACCGGCGGAATCGGTTGCAGCCACCTCATTGCCGAATATGCTCTGCAGGATCGCGGCGATATTTTCCGCTTTGCCGTTTTTCAGATGGTGAACATAGAGCCTGCGGTCCGGCGACTTGTCACTCCCCTGATCGAATTGTGCAATCAAACGGCGTGCCTCGTCGATATATCTGGGCTGCTGACTGATCACCATCACCGCACCCAGCCGTTCAACCGGAATCAACTTGATCATATTACCCAGGGGTGAGGCATCACCATCCCCGAGAATATTTTGCAACTCATCGGTGAGGGTCTTCGCATCGGTGTATTTCAGTGGGATCAGACCGAAGGACATGCCGCTCAGCCAATCCACATCGAACATCTTGATGGTTTGCAGCAGATTGTTGATCTTCTGATAGGAACCACTGAGGATCATCAGATTTCTGCCTGGATCGATACGAATCTGTTCGGATTTTGTGGTGAACGATTCGAGAATCTTTTTCATCTCCACAGCAGAGATGTATTTCAGTGGAACGATCTGTACGCCCTGACCCGCGCGCATTTTTGCCTGGCCCTGGCCTACCGAGGGTTTCAGTGCCATGCCTTTGAGATCAGCCGCTGGAAGAATCTTGTAGAGGGCACCATTACGCACCATCACCGCACCGTTCATCTGCAGAATATTCTCCAGAATCGGCAATACGGACTCTGTAGTGACCGGATAGGTGGTGTGGATGGTGACTTTTCCCTGAACCTTATCGTCGATCAGATAGTTTTCCCGCAGAATTTCTTCGAAGATCACCTTCACCACTTCCCGCAGATCCACTGCTTCGAAATTCAGAGTGATGTCGCCTCTGGCAGGTTGGCTCTGGCGCTTCGCCTGTGCCTTGGAATTGATGAACTCACCACTGCCCTGACGGACGAAAAACTCCGGCTCTCGTTTCACCTCTTCGGATAGCACTAGCTCATTCTGATCATCAGCACTTAAAGCGGGCAGTTCCGGACGCTGTTGATTGTCGAAAGAGACCCCGTTCCCTTCTGCGGCATCCTCCATCTTGGGTTGCTGGGCGCAGGAAGCCAGTAGCATTGTCAAAACTGCTGACAGCAAAACTACCGAAAATCTGTTCAATCTGTTACCCATTGGCTTTCCTATGATCAATTCCCAAACTATCGCAACTACTT
Organism: Candidatus Thiodiazotropha sp. AKAK2; assembly: GCF_058244685.1. Lineage (NCBI taxonomy): Bacteria > Pseudomonadati > Pseudomonadota > Gammaproteobacteria > Chromatiales > Sedimenticolaceae > Candidatus Thiodiazotropha > Candidatus Thiodiazotropha sp. AKAK2. The sequence goes on from NZ_JBSYOP010000017.1 coordinate 183,072, forward strand.
CGTAAACCTTAGTCCTGACAGCTATTCAATGCTATTGCACAGCAGCAGAATCAATTCAATCCATTGACTCCGATCTGATCAGAAATCTCCTTACTCTATCTCAGCAGAAATTCTTAGATAGTATGATTGATGGGAGGGTGTATTTGCATATGGGGTAACTCCTTACCTTTGATGCATAAAAACCCTACCATCACAGCTACAGTCCAAAGCAATCTTCAGAGCGAAATATACTTAACAATAACAGTCAGTTAAGAATCCACACTGACAGCCTAGGAAGCCCATTCACTGCACCCTAGGTAGTAATAGACCTCATTCACTGGTAGTAGTAGTCAGCATATCGCCCAATATGTACAGAGAATATAGTTAATTCACTATCAGAGTGAACCTTATACAACAGGTATCTGCGCATTCGAGGAATTAATCGTCTTTTGTGGCGAACTAGGCATGCTTAACCGATTTACAACCGCTGTAGTTCTGGCGGCCATCATATTTCACCAACCGATGCTCTTTGCTGCGGCGGCACTGACTGCCGATGTGGAAAGGCTGGTTTCGGATGCCTCAACACTCGATCGGGTGCCTGTGATTGTTCGGTTTGAAAAACAGTACAACATCAGCGAGCTGAAAGAACAACACCAGAAATCGGAACAATTTCGCAGCCGCAAAGAGAGCCGAACGCTGAAACGCAGGCAGTTTCGCCAAAACGTCTTCAGCAGCCTCCAGCAGCAAACCCGGGAAGCCTCAGTCAGGTTGGCCGAGCTGCTGAGAAAGCATGGCGTAAAAACCCGACTGAAATCCCTCTGGACCATTAACGGCATCGCGTTGGATGTCCCCCCCGAGATGATTGATGCAATCTCGGCACTACCGGGTGTCGAGCGGGTAACCGTAGACATGCGCCTGACCATGAACACTCCGGAAGCGGAGGATATTGACAGCCAGCCTCAGTGGAATATCGAGAAGCTCAATGCAGCGAGACTCTGGGAACGGGAGATTCGGGGTGAAGGGATTGTTGTCGGGATCATGGATTCCGGTGTCGATGTGAATCATCCGGATCTGGCTGACCGCTGGCGCGGTGGTGACAACAGCTGGTTCGATCCCTATGGTATTCAGGAGTTGCCAATCGACCTGGTGGGACATGGCACACAGGCACTCGGCTTGATCCTCGCAGGTGATGAGAGCGGCTATCAGGTCGGGATGGCCCCGGAAGCAAAATGGATCGCGGCACGAATCTTTGATAATGCGAATCAGACCACTCTCAGTGCCATCCATCTGGCTTTTCAGTGGTTGCTCGACCCCGATGGTGACCCACTGACGGATGACGCCCCACACCTGGTCAACAACTCCTGGGGTTTCGCCAACACCATCAACCAGTGTTATCAGGAGTTTGACGAGGATATTCGACTGTTACGGGAAGCGGGTATCGGTGTGGTGTTTTCCGCAGGCAACTATGGCCCGTTTGCGGAAACCAGTATCAGTCCCGCCAACAACTCTGGTTCACTATCGGTTGGTGCGATCGATCTGCTGGATGAGATCGAGTTTCAAAGCAGTCGTGGCCCCAACGCCTGTGACGGCGGGATCTACCCGAAGCTGGTGGCACCTGGTTCACAGGTCTATACCACTGATCGACTGCCGGTTGCCTACAACATCGTTTCCGGTACCTCTTTTGCGGCTCCGCATATCACCGGTGCTCTGGCGCTGCTCAAGAGCGCCTTTCCCGATACCCCGATCTCGCAGATTGAGACCGCACTCTACGACAGCGCAGTCGATCTTGGTGAAGCCGGAGCCGACGATCAATTCGGCTATGGCCTGGCGGATGTCGCAGCAGCCTATGATCTGCTTTTGAGCAATTCGGGCTCCGGTGATGAAAGCCTGCTGATATTCAATGAAAACCAATACTCGATCGATGAAAATACTTCCCGGCTGATCGTCACTGTCAGACGGGTGGGCAACAGTGAAGGTGAAGTTTCCGTTGAATTTACCACCAGTGATGACGACGCTGTAGCCGGCAGCGATTATCTCAGCCAGTCCGGCAGATTGACCTTTGCGGATGGCGAGACACTGCGCACAATTGAGATACCGATCATCAATGACCGGGATGACGAAGAGAATGAAGCTTTTCAGATAGTATTGAGCGATGTCAGAGGCAATGCAGCCCTCGGGCATCAGGATGAAGTTGAGGTGGTCATTCTGGATGATGATGGCGCCGGCACGGTTGCTTTCAACTCCGTCTCTGTTGCGGTTAACGAATCCCGTGGAGAGGCACTTGTCAGCCTGGTTCGTACAGGGGGTACGGCAGGAACGATCGAAGTCGGTTACCGGACAGTTGCTGATACGGCACTGGCAGAAATTGATTTTGTCGAGACTGAGTCAACGGTCCGGTTTCTACCGGGAGAGACCGAAAAACAGATCGCTATCGAACTGATCGACGATGAGCTGTTCGAAGAGAGCGAACGATTCCAACTGATGATCACAGAGTTGGATGGTGATGCGGACATTGGGTCGCCGGCTTCAACCACGATCTCTATCCTGAATGATGATCCTGACACCAATTTTGCGACCATCTCACTGGAGTCTGTCAGCTACGAAGTCAGAGAGAACGCCGGCCAACTCAGGGTGACTGTGTTTCGTGAGGGCAACCTTGATATCGACGCCACCGTTGAGTACAACACACTGGACGGCTCAGCCAATGCGGATGAGGACTATCAAGCAATCAGTGGTACATTGACCTTTGCGGCAGGGTTCAGCCGTCGAACGCTGACCATCGACATCATCAATGACACGCTCTACGAACAAGAGAGCAGTTTTACCTTGATACTCTCCAATGCAGGTGGCGGCGCGGTGATTTCCGATCCGAGCACAGCCATTATCCGCATCATCGATGATGATGCCCTGCCCTTTGTTTCCATACAATCCCCCACACCATCTTCAACCATTGGCTCGTCCAGCAGCTCTCTGTTTGATCAGCAGAACAGCTCTGAGAGTCAGGGTAACAGGAGTTACCGGGACAAAGCTTCATCCGGTCTACAGGTATTCGAAATCAATCTGCGCAAGTATGGGCGCGCAAGAGCCGAGGAGCAGCGGGAGAGGATGGCCAATATGGATGCCGAGTCAAAGCGAAAGGCTGATGAAGAATCATCCTGTGGTTCTGCTGAGGATCAAACCAATTGTGGCGCAGACACCGAGACCAGCGAACAGGCGGAAGAGCATGAAATCAGCTTGCCGGAGGAGACAGCTGGAGAAGAACCCAAATCCGCTCCCGCCAGTGAGTCAGAAGTGGACTCAGAAACTGAGAGTTCAGCCAGCCCGCCAGCCGAAACAGAACCAGCTGCTACAGAAAGCGAGCAGTCCTGAATGGTTTCGTGAAACCAGCCTTTGGGAATATCTCCCTGCTGATTCCAGGGCCTGTTAACACGAAACCAATAGGCCCTAACTGGAGTGGATATCAGGTCTGCAGGCTTTGCAGTTGTGATTGCCGCTCATTCTGAAACAATCCCCAGGCATGCAACAGGTTCAGTGAGATCAGTAATGGAACCAGCATCCCAGGCGCAAGTATCATTGGATATTCAAAGATAAAGACAAACCCGGGTTCATTCATCCAATAGCTCATGATCACAAAGGTTGGGAAAAATATCAGTGAAAACCCGATCAGATGCCAAACGAGTAGCAATCGTGCCTTGATCTTTCGATTCATCATCAACAAGCCAATGAACAGAGCGGATAAGCCAAAAAGAAAATCCGGTATTCCGATCCAGAAGATGTAGCCAGAAGCAATCTCACCATTCAATCCTTTGACGACGCCACCGATCGCACCGAGCCGTAGTGACTGAATCAGAACAAACCAATGTGCCGGTGTATGGGTGGCGATTTTAAGCAAACCTGAGCGTAATTCAGCAGAGAGGATGAGTGCTGTAATCCAGATCACCACCGGTACGAATGCCTGCCATAGCAGAGGTATTTTGGCCATCAGCGAGATATGTTGATCCCCAAGCGCCAACAGTGCAATCGATACACTCCAAACGATAAATGCAAGCAACAACAAAAGAATCTTTCGCTCGACTGCTTTTTCGATAAACTCATTTTTCGAAGCCCGTCTGACCAACAGAAAGCAGAAGAGGAATACAACAGCAAGATAAATGGGGACTATCGAGAGATTCATGTCGATCACCATGGTTGGTTAAGCTGATAACTTATTGAGTGTTGGCAATAATGTCAGAGCGGTTTCCATCTGTAGTTTAAGATCTCTCTTCTTATTGCCGCTGGCAGCCAACATCAGTAGTGTTCTGAACTCATTGATCAAAAACCTGGCAAGAATTTCAGTATTAGCTTGGCTGTCAAGCTGCTTTAAGCTCACGGCCCGATCCAGGCAGGCCTGCATCGTTTCAGTTGTCTCATCAAAAAAAGCTTTGACCATACTGCTGAACTCCTCATCCTGCACACCAAGCTCCATGCCGGTATTAGCCATCAAACAACCAGTTTGAAAGCCCTTTTTGGTTAATTTTGTCGGTAGCGCCGCAAAGAAAGAGAGAACTTCCGGTAAGGCGGCATGCGGCTTTCGTAATGGCCGCTGAATATCCTGTTTTCTATCCTCGGCATACTGGTTCAGGACCGCTTTGAACAACGCTCGTTTTGAGCCGAACGTGGCATAGATACCATATTTGGCTACACCTGATCGTTTGATCAGCTCATCAACCGAAGCATCACAGTAGCCCTTTTCCCAAAACAGCAGAATCGCCGTTTGTAATAACGCTTCTTCGCTGAACTCTTTGTGTCTTGGCATGATTTCATACTGATTAGTCTGATATTATTTCAGACTAGTTAGTCTGTTATACTTTGTCAAGCTGTCAAATGATGCAGCCGTGTAAGAATCAGTGAATAGAAGGCTCCAGGACCTTTTTTAGTAGCCTCGACAGACATCGGTGAAATGTACAGTTTTTTCTCTTACATATGGTTACAGACGCTCTATACTCAAAGAGCAGAATCACCACCTGGAACAAGCCATGAGCGATATCACCACCCTACTCGGCTCTGAGGCAGAACAGCTGTTGAGCCACCAATGCAAGACCATAGACCAATCCATGCTTCATCTGCCCGGCCCGGATTATGTGGACAGGGTTGTCGCCGACAAGGAGCTCAAACCCGGGGTGCTGCGTAGCTTGCAGAGCCTGTTCAATACCGGTCGAATGGCTGGCAGCGGCTATCTCTCAATACTGCCGGTTGACCAGGGCGTGGAGCATTCGGGTGGTGCCTCCTTTGCACCGAACCCCATCTATTTCGATCCTTCAAAGATCGTGGAACTGGCCATTGAGGGGGGCTGCAACGCTGTTGCCTCAACCTTAGGGGTATTGAGTTCGGTATCACGGCGCTATGCTCACAAGATTCCCTTCCTGGTCAAGTTGAACCACAATGAAATGCTCACCTACCCCACCATCTATGACCAGACTCTGTTCGCCTCGGTGGAACAGGCATTCGATATGGGCGCGGTGGCAGTTGGCGCCACAATCTACTACGGCTCTCCGGAATCCCGCCGCCAGATCATGGAGATCTCGGAAGCGTTTCAACAAGCCCATGAACTGGGCATGGTGACCGTACTTTGGGCCTATTTAAGAAACAGCTCCTTTAAGGTGGACGGGGTGGACTATCACGCTTCAGCTGACCTCACGGGTCAAGCCAACCATCTGGCCGCCACCATTGGAGCGGACATCGTCAAACAGAAACAGGCCGAAGGCAATAAGGGCTATCTGGCGGTTAAATTCGGCAAGACTCACGACAAGGTCTACACTGACCTCACCTCGGAGCACCCGATCGATCTGGTCCGTTATCAAGTGGCCAACTGTTATATGGGGCGTGCCGGTTTAATCAACTCCGGCGGCGCCTCTTCGGGTCAGGGGGACCTGGCTCAGGCTGTACGTACTGCGGTGATCAACAAGCGGGCCGGTGGCATGGGCATGATCTCCGGACGCAAGGCGTTCCAAAGGCCGATGCGTGAAGGCGTGGAGCTACTAAACAGCATTCAGGACGTCTATCTGGATAACAGCATAAGCATCGCCTGACCGCTCTATAAACTGTTGTTGAGGATATTTTGAAACCTCTGGACAAACTCCGGATTGGTTAAAATCGTCGCGTGTCCCGCATTGAATCCGTACAAGCGTGTCGCTTCAGCCTGTAACGTCAGGGGAATCTGACTCTCCAGATCAACCACCCCATCATCACTATCCCCCCCCTGATAGGAGAACACCAGGTGATAGGGTATCTCCTCCGGCCAGGGCCAACCCCTGATAATATTGAGGAACTCACTGTTCTGCGCAATATCCCGCCAGGAGGGAATGACAATCGGTGATGACTTGGCACTAAACTCAGCACTGGCCATCCCATCCATGGGGCTGTTGATGGTCATGGTCAGACCGATCGCCGGGTGATGTTCGCTCTCGGTGTACTTTTTTACCGTTGAACGCATCACCAGTCCGCCCATGCTGTGGGCAATCAAATAGAAATTGTCGAACGGATACTGACTCTCCAGCTGATTGATGCTTTTCACCAGATAGTCGCTGACAATGTCCAGTCGTAAGCCGCTTGGATAGTGGAGCACCCAGGGTTGAAAGCGTTGGCTGTCCAGGCTTTTTGCCAAATCGGCGAACTCCAGCGGTGTCCCGCCAGCGCCATGTATGAAAATTACAGGGATTCGCTTTTCCTGTGGTGAGCTGAGCATATAGAGCCCAATACCCACCTGGTCGATGAAAGAGATCGGTTTCCACAATCCCAGTGACCCGATCTCACGAGAGAATCTTGGATCATCCAGAGTGGCAATCTCTCCCGTGTGGTCCTGCTCAATCTCAAAAGAGATATTGTCACGGTTTGTTTTATTGGCTATCGGCCCTTTAATTACCAGTCTATCCAGTTCCACATGGCCACTGGATTGCAAAGCCACTGAGGATGCATTGAACAGATCACTACCACCATACAGGGTCGCCGGTTCGCTTTGCTGGTAGAGACTGTCCCGGTTGGTGTCCTGAAAAGCGGCAATGTAGTAGCTACCTTCCTGTGCGTAGAAACGAAACTCCCCGGCCCCCTGCAAAACATATTTTCGTTCCAGCTTCGGTGCAAAATCCTGATAGGTAAAAAGCAGAATCGTCACCGGTGCATCACTGCCACTCTCGATCCCGACACGACCGGAGATGGTCCCGGCCTTGTTCACCCCCTCACTCTGTTGCGAGATCTCCAACAGTGAACAGCCGCTGCTCATGATGATGAGAAGCAGAAACGCAAACAGTGTGCTAAACAGTGATTGTGGGATGGTCGTCTGATTCAATAAACCGAACTTATTGAGGGTTTTTTGTGGCTTCATTGTGCTGTCACCAGCTGTCTATTTCAGTTGATTGGCGCTAAAGTTAAACTAAAGTTGAACCCGTGGGTTCATGGTGAGCGTAAAGAGTCAAAACCTGATTTCCCAGTGGTATCTCAAAATACAAGCTTGATAGTTTAAGCAGACAATTTCTTTATACCGCAAAGGTCGCTGCTACTTAAGCCATACGCCGTCATCGATCCACAGATTCAGGTTAAACCAAGAATCTAAAAAGTCCAGCCTACTGGACCTATTCAGCTGGAGTGCAAGCTAACAATGTATCAGTCCAATCGCGCCGTCTTCGGCTTAGCCCTGGTCTGTCTCTCTCTCAGTGGTTGCAGTGAACCCCCAGCCACCATTCAGACAGATTCGGTCCGTCCGGTTAAGAGTTTTCTGATTGAAACCACGGCCAGTGGTGCAATCCGTACATTTCCGGCACGCATCGATGCCGGCCGCAAAGCGGAACTCGCTTTTCGGGTTTCCGGCGTTCTTAAGGAAGTAGCCGTCAAAGAGGGGGACCAGGTTCAGACAGGACAACAGGTCGCCAGCCTCGATCCCACCGATCTGCAACTCGTCTATAACGATCGCAAAGCCAACTACGATAAGGCCAATCGCAACTTCACCAGAGCCAAGGAGTTGATAAAAAAGGGCAATATTTCAAAGATGGACTTTGACAAACTTGAAGCGGATTTCAAAAGCTCGAGTGCTTCCCTGAAGGCTGCCCAGCAGGATCTTAACTACACCAAGCTGACCGCCCCATTCAATGGCACCATAGCACGACTCAATATCGATAACTTTGAAGAGGTTCAGGCAAAGCAGTCGATCCTGGTGCTGCAGGATATCTCAGAGCTCGAGGTTAAATTCGATGTGCCGGAAAGCCTGCTTCGGGGGCTGACCTCCGAGGACCGGGAGAGTGCCAAAGACGACGTCTCGGTGAGTGTCTCGTTTGCCGACATTCCGGGCAGCAGCTTCCCACTGACCTTCCGTGAAATCACAACCCAGGCCGATGCCAAGACCCAGACCTTTCAAATCACCTACACCATGCAAAGACTGGAGAGTGCCAATATCCTACCCGGCATGACTGCCAAGGTAACCGTCGATTTCAGCAAGTTTGACAGTGATAGCAGTGTCTTCACCGTACCCGCCAGTGCAATTGTTGGTGACTACAAGCTGGATCCTCAAGCCTGGGTGATTGAAGCCGAGAGCATGACGGTGCAACCCCGAACCGTGAAGGTTGGACGGCTGTCGGGTGAAAACATCGAAGTTTCCGAAGGCTTGATGCCCGGAGACAGGATTGTCACCGCCGGAACCCCGTTTCTGGTCGAAGGTATGAAGGTGCGGCTGATGCCGGACAAAGAACAGGCCATGCAGAGACCTGAAGATCTGAAGTACCAATAGCCGGCAACACCAGGCATAGGGGCACACATGAATATCGGGGAATACTCTGTCCGCACACCGGTCATCTCCTGGCTGCTGGTGATCATTCTGGTCGGCGGCGGTCTGCTCAGTTTCGACAAAATGGGTAAGCTGGAAGATCCGGCATTCACCATCAAAAACGCCAAGGTCATCACCCTCTATCCCGGTGCATCCGCCCAGGAGGTGGAAGATGAAGTGACCTATCACATCGAAGATGCCATCCAGCGCCTGGAGCAGGTCAAGCGGATCAAAATGTCGATCTCAAGGCCGGGCATGTCCGACATCTCCATCGAGTTCAAGGATAAGTACCGGGCCGATGATTTCCCCGACATCTACGATGAATTGCGCCGCAAGATCGTGGACATGAAAAACAAGCTGCCTCCCGGTGCCCAGGATCCGATGGTGATCGACGATTTCGGGGATGTCTACGGTGTCTATCTGGCCCTGACAGGTCAAGGTTACAGCTGGCGTGATCTCTGGGATTTTGCCGACTACCTCAAGCAGGAGCTGGTGCTGGTACCCGGGATACGCAAAGTCACGATCGGTGGTGAACAGAAGGAGGTGGTCTATGTGGACATCTCCCGTGAACGCCTCGGCGAACTTGGTATCTCCCCCTCCAGCATCGCTCAACTGCTTCAGTCCCAGAATGCGGTGGTAACAGCTGGACATGGTAACGTACAACACCAACGCCTGCGTATCGTACCCAGCGGTGAACTCACATCAGTCTCCGCAATTGGTGACATCCTCGTCGCCTCCGAGGATAAGCGACTGATCTATCTGAGGGACATCGCCAACATCACCCGGGCTTATAATGAAGTACCCAGTCAACTTTACTACCTGAACGGTAAACAAGCGCTGACTCTCGGCATCTCCATGCAGTCCGGTGAGAATGTGGTGGCTGTCGGTGAACGGCTCACCAACAGAGTGATGGAGCTGATTCCTAATATTCCCATTGGCATGGAGATCAAAGAGATCTACAACCAGCCACTGGAAGTTGACAAATCGGTCAGTGGATTTCTGGTCAGTGTGGGGCAGGCCGTGGCGATCGTCATCGTCGTTCTGCTGGTCTTTATGGGTTTACGGGTTGGCCTGATCATCGGCGCTGTCCTACTGATCACAGTGGCAGGAACTCTGCTGTTGATGTACCTTGAGGGCATTGAGCTGCAACGCATCTCGCTTGGCGCACTGGTCATAGCCCTGGGCATGCTGGTGGATAATGCCATCGTGGTGGCCGAGGGTATGCTGGTGCGCATGCAGAGCGGCATGCGTGCTGCCCAGGCAGCGCAAGAGACGGTGGGGAAAACCATCTGGGCTCTGCTTGGCGGCACCGTCATCGGAATTCTTGCTTTCTCTGCCATTGGCCTTTCCCAGGACAGTACCGGTGAATTCGCAAACTCCCTGTTCTGGGTGATCCTCTACTCCCTGCTGCTCTCCTGGGTCACTGCCATCAGCACCACCCCCCTGCTCTGCTCCCTGTTGCTGAAACCAGGCTCATCGACAGGAGGTCAGGCTGATGACCCCTATGGCAGCGGTGTCTTCAAACTGTTTCGCAATCTGGTGGATCGCGCGGTACGTCTGCGTTGGCTCACTGTCAGCATAGTGATCGGTCTGTTCATACTCGCGGTGATCGGATTCGGCAGTGTCAAACAAGCCTTCTTTCCGGAATCCAACACACCCATGTTTTTTGTCGATATCTGGGAGATCGAGGGAACGGATATTCGGGCCACCCGTGAAGATACGCTACGAATCAACCAGTTTCTGATGGAGCAGGAAGGTGTGGAACAGACCAGCATCAGCATCGGTGGTGGCCATCAGCGGTACACCCTGGTCTACGACCCCAAGGAGACCTCATCCGTCTACAGCCAGATCATCGTCAAGACCGATACCCGGGAGCGTATTGCCGAGGTCTGGGACAAAGTCGACCGGCACATGAAGGAACACTATCCCTGGACCGACCCGATCATCAAATCCCTGCGGATCGGACCAGGCCGGGACAGCAAGATTGAAGCACGCTTTCAAGGACCGGATCCGGTCGTGCTGCGTCAACTCTCGCAACAGACCCAGCAGATCATGCGGGCAGATCCGGAAGCTAAGGATATCCGTGATGATTGGCGTCAACCGGTAAAACTGATCCGGCCGATTTTCAACGAACAGGTCGGCCGCCAACTTGGCATTACCCGGGAAAGTCTCGCTTACGCCCTGCAGTATGCAATGGATGGCACCCCTGTGGGTCAGTTCCGGGATGGGATAAGGGTGTTGCCGATCTATATGCGGGCTTCTGAAGATGAGCGCAGCGATGTAGGCAACCTGCGGGATATCGTGCTGTGGAGCCCGGTGCTCAACCAATCGGTACCCGCGGCCCAGGTGGTTAATGGTTTCGAGACCGTTTTCGAAAATCCGCTGATCCGCTCCCGCGACCGGATTCAAACCATCATCGCCCAGTGTAATCCAACCGGTGAACTGGCAACCCCGCTGTTTAACCGGCTGAAACCGCAGATCGAGGCGATGGAACTGCCTCCTGGCTACAGTTTCAGCTGGGGTGGAGAGTATGAGGACTCAAAAAACGCCCAGGCCGGTCTAGCCAGTTCACTGCCTTTTGGTTTTCTGCTGATGATTCTGGTCAGTATTCTACTCTTCGGGAAACTTCGCCAACCGCTCATCATCTGGCTCACCGTACCCTTGGCGATCGTCGGCATCACCGCAGGATTGCTCGGTTTCAACGGCGCATTTGATTTCATGTCCCTGCTTGGGGCGCTCTCACTGATCGGTCTGCTGATCAAGAACGCCATCGTTCTGATTGATGAGATCGATCAGCAGATTGCCAATGGGAAAGACGGTTATGAAGCAATCCTCGATTCAACGGTGAGTCGTCTTCGACCGGTGGTACTGGCCGCGGCAACCACAATCCTTGGCCTGATCCCGTTGTTGCAGGATGTCTTCTTTGTCAACATGTCCCTGACCATCATGGCCGGACTGGGCTTTGCCACCCTGCTGACCCTGCTGTTCGTACCAACTCTCTATGCCATTATGTTCAAGATTGAAGCACCGGCGGAACGATAGCCGGCCACTGACTTGTTTGGCAAAAACGCAGGCCACGTCTGGAGTGAAATATTTAAGCTCTGGAAGCTGGATAGACAAAGTCATTCAGGGGAAAGCAGCCGTAATGGACCGGTGTGTCTCAGGGATCTAATGTTGCCTGTTTTATGACTTCGCCAGGCAAGGTTTCAGGCGCCGGTGAAAACTGTAATCTTTTAATCGCACTCAATGGAATGATATTCAGATGGCCGTCTGCTTCGATCACCAATCGATCTGCCTTCATAGCATCATTCAATTTACCCATCAGGTCGTAATGGTCTTTCGCCTGTTTTGGAAAAGTGAAAGTCTCGCTTGTACCATCCAGATAGTGAATAACTAAAAACCTACTGGCAGCCATCTCCACCCTCCAACTTAGTGAGTGATTGATTCAGGAGTCGTGATTTACCGTTTAAGCTTAGTCGGATCATGAAATCGAATCAATATCATTACCAGACTCCATTGATATCCAGCGTCAGTTCGAGATGGAATGTTGCCAATACTGGACAGGGTCCCATTCCAACCTGTCATATTTGGAAGCGTTTTATTTGATGCTATATTGACTGAATTAAGACACTTTTCGTCAACCCGGCTAATGCAGAAGTGAGAGATTGTCAAAGATCGCTAAATCTCCAACCACTCGAGGTTACTCCATTGAATCGTACGATGTCTCAGTTACTGCTCTTTGCCTTGCTGCTACCGGTAATATGTCATGCCACGGACTTCAGTCGTCAGTTTACCCAAGTCGATCCTTCTGTGGTTGTACTTCATACCTACTCCACATCGCCAGTCACTGAAAAAGTCGAGCAAGGCCTGGGCAGTGGCGTCGTCATCAGCCAAGAAGGCGATATTCTGACAGCAGCGCATGTTGTCCATACCAGCGATGCCGTTCATGTTGAATTCAAAGACGGCCAACGTGTGCTTGCCAAAGTCTTAGGCACGGAACCTGCTGCCGATCTTGCTCTACTCAAGTTACAAAAGGTCCCGGACAACCTGGTCTTCGCAAAACTCGGCGATTCCGACAAAGTCAGTGTCGGCAATGAGGTATTTGTGATCGGATCGCCATACGGGCTTCACCATACCCTCACCACTGGACACATCAGCGCTAGACACTCGGGTCCGGACCTGGGAAAGCTGTTTCTGCTCGGAGATTTTTTACAAACCGATGCGGCCATCAATAAAGGCAACTCTGGAGGACCGGTTTGTAATCTCGACGGCGAAGTGATCGGCATCGTCAGCTACATTGAGACCACATCCGGGGGTCACCAGGGTATAGGCTTTGCGGTGACGTCGAATACTGCCAGAGCGTTGATGCTGGAGAGAAATAACTATTGGAGTGGCCTGAATGGCTTGCCAATCACGGCGGATATAGCAAAGGCAATCAACTATCCGCTGGATTACGGGGTATTGGTACAGAAGATCGCCGAAGGCTCTGCGACCGATCGACTCCAATTACGCGAAGGCACCATTCCGGTAAAAATCAACGACCAGCAGCTGTTGCTAGGTGGCGATATCATCGTTTCCATTGCGGAGATACCCCTGGATGGCCAACTTAGCTTCCAGAAGATAAGAGAGAAAATAGATCGCTTGGAACCGGGTCAACCGATTAACTTTCAAATCTATCGAAACGGTATGCTGGCAGTTTTGACTCTGGAAAAGCCTTAAAATCCGATAATCAGACCGGTGACGATCGTCGAGGGTTCGCTATTCAATAGGACCAGACCGCTTTAACTTCCAGCAACCCTTCAGAAAGCTCAATGACGAAAAACTCACCACCCGAGAGTATGGTTTTCTCCTGCATGGCAACGAAATAACCGGGTAACTGCCCGCTAAAATTGAGCTTATTTTGTTTGCTGAATATCTTCGCTTGAAGCTGTAGCAGGTCATCAATATTGGTCAGAGATATTGTTACTTCCCCATCGATTTTTTCATCGAAACAGATTGCCTTGAGAGTATCCTTGAACATTCTATAAAGAATCGATTTTTGATCCTGGGATATCAACTCCTCATTGACTGAGATATCCACCGAAATCTGCAACCCTGTGGTAATCGTATGACACTCGGAAACCAACGAATTCAGGGCTGCTTTCAGGCCGAAATCATCCAGGCTCGGCGGACGCAAATCCAGTGCAACGGCCCGGATCTTGTGCGCAGCATTCTGCAAGGTAGGTATGATGACCGTTGAAAGCTGTTCCGCATCAGCCTCGTCTTTCTGTTTGTCGAACTGCAGTATGTATTTTTCCAGTTGCATTTTGACGCCGGAAAGGGTCTGTACCACATCTTCATGCAACTCAAAGGCGATGCGTTTCTTCTCATCCTCCTGGGCATTGATCATTTTTGCAGTGAGAAATTCAAGCATCGCTTTTTTCTCTCTGGTAATGCGGTTTTGCGCTTCTATGATCCGTTCGGAGCGTTTGATATGCATTAGCAGGAATGTATAGAGAAACAGCATCAACAACATCGTCACAGACATCACAATGATGATTGCCCTCATTGCATGACTGACATAGTCACTGATGTCGTAATAGACCTCCATCACTCCCATCACCGGAGAGTTTTCATTGGTACGAATCGGTACATAGGTCTGTACCAGATTCACATCGTGATCATCGGAGTTGAAGATACTGAAACTGTCCCGATAGTTTAAAACCGTACGTGGAGTTCCTGACAGTGCAGAGATAAAACCGTCATTACCCTCATCATCGTCATCATAAGCATCCCGTCTCGATGAGTAGGCGACTTTTCCCGACCGATCATACAATTTGATACGGTCGACATTGGTATCCCGTATCATTCTCTGCAAGGCACGTTCAAGCATCGGCTCCAACGGCATATCGCCAGGCTTTTTTTCATTCAGCTTCATCAGATTCAGGTACATCACAAAATGGTCATTCAGTGTGTACTCTGTAGCAATGGTCAATGACTCATTACTCTGTTTTGTGGAGTCCTGGATGATGCGGGCAGTTTCATAGCGAAACAGAAAAAGGATGACGATGGCAATCAGGATAATGGCGATAAAACTGATCACGCCAAATCGTTTGGCCAGCTGATAATCTTCCCTGTATTGAGTTGCGTTGTAGTTGATATTGTTATCCATCCAACAAATCTCATTTATTTACAAATATTCACAACGCGGAATGAAATCAGGGAACTATCCAACCAGTGAGATTAACAATTCCTCCTTTGCCGTCAGTTTTAGCCACATAGAAGCCCCGTGATGCGAACCTTTGATCCGGCGCCATACTGAGGCGGGGAAAGATCGAAGTATAAGGTAAGTCATCAATCATATGTTCAATCTTTTCAATCATATAGTCACGATAGAAATAACCACGAATGTGCTTTACCGCATCACCAAGCACCTTCAACGCGAAGTAGGCATTGGCTTGAATCTCTCTGGTCTCTTTATTATAGATTCTTTTTGCTCTGAACCAACCCGTTGAGCGGATCAGCAGCCTGTTCAGTTTATCGGGCATTTCAGCGCTGTGTATAAAGAGAACAGAGTCCGCCAAATCCTGAGGGATGAGCTTGGTGTCTGTTCCGTAATATTGACTGGAGAGCATGATCAACTCTGCACTGTTAAGCTGCCCGCTGTTGAAGAGCTGTTCTGATTTGCCTCTATCCAGCCACAATACCACTGTATCGTCTTTTCCAATTCGAAATGCACTCGATTCTTTTTCGCCAAGTTGCCCCAGAGAGACCGTGTCTACGCTGATTCCAGCCTTGTTCAGATCATCAATGAGCGCGTTGGAAGAGATGGAACTCAGCATGTCAGATTGATCATGAATCTGTACGACTCGGGCGGCGGGACGGTTTTTCCTGATATAGGAAGCAACCGCTTCAGACTCATGCGCCGCACCCTTGTTCAGATAGATGGTGTAATAGTTATCATCACTGATAACCGGCTGTTGTGTGGTGGGGAATAGACAGGGTATAGCATGCCCTTCACAGAACTCACTGACCCGGTTCCAGCCAGTTGGAACCAAACCGTTGACCAGCGCGAATACCGGCTGTTTTGAATAGTATGCACTGAGTTGTTCCGGCCAGGTCTCTTCGGCACCTGTCAGTTCCCAAACATGTATCTGCCACTTACGATAGGGCTTGAACATCCAATCCTTGTGCCATGGCGCATTCTTTGCCCGTTTAGTCTCATATCTGGTTTCAACATTCTTTTGCTCGACATAGGTCGCCATGACATCGATCAGTGCCTTGTTCTCCTCCGCTTTGTTCGAGGATAGGACAATGGTTGCGAAATGGATGGTCTTATCGTCCACACCTGGGGACGGGGTATTGGAGAGTGTACTGACATAGGCCATTAAGCCATCCAGCGCCTCATCGTCGATCTGATATCTTGGCATGAATGGATCCAGTGGCTGGCCATTGGCATCCACACCATCCCTGACCGCTGCCATCAAGGTCTCACGGGTGTAGGCTTCACGATATACCGGTGGTTCAGGGGGTTTACTGGTGGGAAGTTTCAGGGGCTTGAAAAGCACACTGCCAGCAACTGCCGGGACCACTTGCTGGCCTTCGGTGGATCCCAGGCCGCTCTTGCGGTGACAGGTCTCACAGATCAATTGATCCCCTTCCACCGAGATATCGCCCTGGATGGTTGCCTTTACCAGTTGGCCATTCGGCAGATAGCCCTCTTTGTAGAGTGTTTTACCTGTTGCGTAGGCTTTGGAGTCAACCTCCACTTCATTTTGTGAGGCAGTAGAGAATAGGATCAAGCCGGCGAATAGTGTAAACGCCGTGATCATTTTGTTGAGTTTTTGCATCAATTTGCAGCCGATACGATTTTTTTGTACTCCTTAACAATATCTTCTGCACTGGCCAGACCATTGATACGCGTCCAGTGCTGTCCACCTTGATTCCTGATCAGGGTAATCGGTTCATGATTCATTTTTGAACCACGGAAGATATCAAAGGCCTTCTCTACGGTAACCACATCTTTGTAGCTACCGGTATAAAAATTCCATTGCTCACCAGCCTTGAACCGTTTCGAATATTTCATCAACTGTTCAGGCGTATCATAGTCCGGATCGATGGTTATCGATACCATGGATACACTGTCAACCTCCTCACCGAGAATCTCCTGTACCTGATGAAAACTGGCCGAAAGAACCGGACAGATGGTGGTACAGGTCGTGAAGATGAAATTCAGCATCACCGGTTTGTCATTGTTCAGGATATCTGCCAGCTGCTGCTGCTCCCCTTTGTGAGAGATCAGATTAACATCCGGCAGCTGATAGCCGGCATGACTCACCTGGTACGACTTGTTCTCCATCATCGCACGGTGATGGGCGTGTTCATCATGACCACCATGCTGGGAATGGTCGTGCTTATTCATGGCCAGCTTAAAACGATCACCGAGACTCTGAGGCTTGCCTGGTCTGGTGACACAATCGAGCTTGAACTGGGGGCCAAGGGCTTCAGCACCGTTGGATTTCACAATGTTTGGCAGATCAGCGGCATTGACTCCTGCTGTGACAAACAGGGCAACAGAAAGCACAGACGCCTTTAGCAAGCCACTGAGACTCTTTTCAACCGAACCGTTTTTCCATGCTCTATTTTCCATCGTATAAACCCTTATATGTTACTGCTCTTCAACACGACGTTTTGCATAGGCCCGAGTCTGACGGGCAGACTGCAGCTGCAGGTATCCGAAGAAAATGATCATCAGGCCCAACAGAAGCAACAGATCCACAGAACCGCCACCTCCGCCGCCACCGCCATTGTCATCCCCATCACTGCCACCATCCTGGTCATCATCGGAGATGGTCAGGGTGAAGCTGCCACTGTTGCTATCGATGGTTGCGGTACCGGAGGCATTACCCAGCACAAAGGTGATCGTGCGATCCCCATCAACAACCGTATTGTCAATGATCTCCACATTGATTGTCTTTTGCGTCTCGCCACTGGCAAACTGCAGAGTGCCTGTGGTGACATTGAAATCGCTACCGGCAATGGCGGTCGATGTACCAACGCTCAGGTCGACACTGACGGTGCCGGTCAGGACAACGCTGCGATCAATGGTAAAGCTCGCGTTGACTGAAGATTCATTCACAGTAAGGCTGGTGATGGTAAAACCGATCACAGTGGATGCGTTGAGTACATCATCATCGGTGATGGTAATCTGACCACTGCTCTGATCACCGGCTACCGCCCCACCCTGAAAGTTACTCATCTGTAGCAATATGGTCTCATCTGACTCCACTGCCGAATCGTTCAGCAGTGGTACGGTAAAGGTCTTATCGGCTGCATCCCCATCGGCAAAACTGATGCTGCCGGAGGTGTAGGTATAGTCAGAGGAGGCAATCGCACTGCCATCAGCGGTGTTGTAATCGACCGAAACAGCACCGGTCGAACCGCCACTGCGTGAAACGGTGACGGTAACGTCGCCACCATCCTCTGCTGCGGTAATGGCCGAACTGGAAAAGATCAGAGAACCGGCAGCAGGCGGCACGTCATCATCAGTTACGCTTAAAGTTGCCGTAGAGGTATCACCCAGTGACGCACCAACCGCATCGGAGAGTATCAGGTTGATGGTTTCGGTACCTTCAAATAAGGCATCATCGATGATGGTGATTTCGAATGTCTTCGACAGTTCACCATCCGCAAACGTCAGGGTACCACTGGCAACCTGATAGTCGATGCCGGCAATTGCCGTGCCATCTGCGGTTGCATAGTTGACCTGTGCAGCACCGCTACTGCCACCCTGACGCTCGACCGTTACCTCAATCAGACCATCAGCCTCATCCGCACCAAGGTCGCTGGCACTGAAGACCAGCAAGCCGGTTGCCGGTGCCGCATCATCTTCAGTGATCACCAAATCAACCTGGGCGGTCGGGCCCAATACGGCACCACCGGTTGGGTTGCTCAAGGTCAGCGTAATACGCTCATCACCCTCGTATTCACTGTCATCGAGCAGTGTCACCTGGAAGGATCCACTGGTTACACCATCGGCAAAACTCACGCTGCCGGAAGCGGCCGTGTAATCCTCACCGGCGGTTGCCGTTGAATCACTGCTCGCGTAGCTGACCCCAACAGAACCGCTGCTGCCGCCTGAGCGGGAGACGGCGATCGTGGCTGTGCCTCCATCCTCATTCAATGAATATTCAGAGAGACTGAACTGCAGGCTGCCCATGGCGGGTATTGGGTCATCACTGCTCAAGGTCACAACGGCGGATGCCGGTGTGCCAAGTACAGCGCCACCAGTGGGCGTTGTAAGAGTGACCATCAGGGTTTCATCCGCCTCGTAACTGCTGTCATCCAGAACAGGTATCACACAATTACTGGTGAGTTCACCATCTGCAAAATTAACCGTGGCCTGGGTCGCTGTATAGTCAGCTCCTGCAGTGGCGGTAAGATCACTGGTTGAACAGGTTATCGAGACCGCCCCACTGCTGCCGTTGGTACGGGTCACAGGCACCAGGATCGAAACATCACCCTCAGAAGCGGTGTAGCTGGAACCACTGAATTGCAGACTGCCGGAGCTCGAGACCGGCTCATTGTCGGTAATCGAGACTTCCGCCACATCCCGGGCAGCCAGAGAGACCGAGACCGGATTCGAGAGGCTGACCAGCAGCGACTCAGTACCCTCCGCGGTGGCATCGTCTGTGATGTCGAGGGTCACGCTACTGCTGATCTGCCCATCGACAAATGAGAGTGTGCCGGAGGCCGCTGTGTAATCACTGCCTGCCGTTGCTGTTGCGTCACTCATGGCATAATCCACCGAACCACTGCCGGAACTGCCCCCATCCCGCTGGACGGTAATGGTAACGCTGCCGTCACCTTCACTGAAGGTATAGGTGCTGCTGCTGAACTGCACCGCTCCAACCGTCGGTGCATCGTTATCCGTGATGGTCACCGTGGCGCTGTTCTGTGCACCGATGTTGAGACCGCTCAGATTGATCGTAAAGATCTCGTTATCCTCGAAGATGGTGTCATCCAGAATATCGATGCTGATCTGCTGACTGCTCTCACCATCCGCAAAATTGAGGGTTCCGGAAACCGGTGTGTAATCAAGGTTGGCGCTGGCGGTGTCAGTCTCACTATCAGTATCACTTGCATAGTCAACGGAGAGCGCACCACTGGTGCCACCGGTACGCTCTACGGTGACCTGAAGCGTAGCGGCATTCTCAGCCACACTGTAGGAGGCACTGCTGAACTGCAGTTTCTGCCCTGGGAATGCGCCTGACTGGGCACCCAGTGTAAAGTCATCCGAGAAGAAGATATTGACCTCATCTCCCCCCTCATCCACAGCCTCTACCAGTACATTGGTGAAACCGGCATCGTCGATGAATCCGAGAAAGGTCCAGCCCGAGACTGTGGCCTGTGAACCGGTAAAATCGACCGGAGCCGATCCGTTGGTGGCAAAACCGATCTTGGCCCCGGTGCTACTGCGGAACCAACCGCCCACACCATACAGCGTGGTGCCACTGGCGGTCAGTGTGTATTTATCCGGTACCAGATGGTCATTTCTGTTGTCTACCGGGAACATCAGATAGCTGCCCTCATGCACATCGCCACCACTGGTGGAGGTACGCACAAAGGAGGATTCCGTGGAGCTCCCCGCCCAGGTGATGCCTTGGGAAGTGACACTCTGAACACCGGTACTGCGGGTGCCGTCCCAGGCGCTGCCCTCAAAGCTCTCTTTGGTGATGTCTGGCGAGATGGATGGAAGATTCGAAAGATCCTGGATGAACTGAGCCTCGGCTGTTGCATCGCAACAATAGACGGTCACCAGCGCGTGGGATTCAAATGAAGAGACCAGTCCGAGTAGTGTTAGAAAACCAAGCAGATGATTTCTATATTGCATATTTCCTTCTCGAGTCAACCGATCAGTTGACTGTTAAATTTTCAGCTTTAAAGTCGCCGATCACCATTGTTACTTTTTCTCCTGATTTCACATGGGCATCAGGATTGCCAAACACCATGTAGTAATTCTTGTTGGACTTGATGTTCTTGCCCCGGTTGGTCGCTCTGAACGCACCTACCTTGGCCGCCATGGGTATAGGTAGTTTAGCATTAGATTTCTCAACCTTTAGGTGCGGTTTGATGCGGTGGTCGAAAAATATCTTGGCTTTTTCGATATCCAGCACCCGAAACCTGAAATCGATCATGTAGCCGGCTGCGGTCAGCCGCAGACTCAGTAGCTCAACACCCCATTTTTCGGCGATTTTCTTGGCGGTTTCCTTATCCACAGGGGGTTTGGGAACGTTCGCCATGGCAACAGGCGGTTTCCAGGGCTTGGAGGCCGCTTGCTCTACGCTCTGCGCTGCAGCTTTACTATCTGCCTTGGCGACCGATGCGGTGAATGCAAGAAAGGCCGTGGTGCAGATCACCAGGACCAGAATCACCAGCAGAGGATTGCCTCTAGGATGCCTCTCCTTATCATCCTCAGGCGCTTTTTCGGAAAAGTGTGAACTTTTCATGGTACTACCCAGGAATTGTGTCGTTTGACGATTGATCTTAACAAAAATCCGCCCCCTGCAGTACAGGGGGCGGTGCCTCACGCCATGATACTAACTATGGCTCGATATCAAATGGTACGTTGTTGTAGACAGCCTCTGGGTAGGTGGCTAAATCAACCACCTCGATTTCCAGATAGTCATTGCCATCTGGCAATTCAACATCTGGTCTGTTGTTGCCAACACCGTTGACATTGATACCCCAGACATGTTGTCCGCCGACAGACCGGATACGACCATTATTATTGCCAGTCGCTGTGGGTACGATTTCAACCCGTGGGGATGGTGTCCCGTTGATATCGACCCGTACCAGGTAGACCCGTACGCCCTGTGCAGTACCCGTGGTTGGGATGGTCGTGTCAACCACACCTCTGAGGCGCCATCTGTCATTGCCGGCACCGGCAGTACCGCGTTGCAGATAGGAGGCACGGGTAACCGAGACCTGACGTACGATATCAGCAGTAGCGATGTTGCTCTGAGCCATGAGATCGCTCGCCTCATACTCCACACTGGTCAGAATACCGACCGCGGTAGGATCGATAGCAAAGCTTGGCATGGAACCATCGATACCCAGTGCAGGATCCAGGTTGCCAGGATCATTCACTTCGGTTGCCAGCAGCCCGTCATTCTCAAGATCGGTATCGTTCCCGAGAACCCCAGAGGCTGCAACACTGAAGGTCATGGATATTGGCTCACCTTGTCCATCCAATACAGCTGTAGAGGCATCCTGAACATAGAAGGTATCGTTCACAGCCACCGGTGCATCATTGACCGGGTTGACAGTGATCTCTGCGGTCACCGTGTTACTACTGATGGTCACGAAATTACCGCCATCGTTGTAGGTCTCTTCAAGATGATAGGTGATGGTGTCTGGACCGTCAGCAAGGGTACAAAGACCCGTTGGTGCATTGACACTGTTCCAATCCAGCAGAGGCTCGTAGTGGAATTCACCAGTCGTACCGTCGTAGGTGAAGCTGCCAGCCGCGGTGTTGGCACAGGTAGGTGCGTCATCCACGACTACCGCCAGAGTACCGCCATTGATGGGCGATTCGCCGATCAACAGACCATTTGCTGCCAGAACGTCAAGGACTGCATCCTCGTCAGTGGTGTAAGTTTTTCCACCTATAGCAACGAGATCGGGTGCCGCCGGAGCTTGAAGAGTAACCGTTGCTTCAGGGCTACCGGCAATACACTCTTCGGGTAGAGTGACACCATCAGTGATGCAGTAAGTGAAAGAGTCGGTCACTAATGTGGTGTTCGGTACATATGTGAATGTACCATCATTCGCAACGGTTGCAGTACCATCGGTTGGACCAGTAACTATCATCAGACCATAAGTCGGAGGAAGGTTAAAGTCGTTGCTTGCCAGGTTAGCTCCTGCAATCTCAGACAGTGTAAATGGACCATCATCGATTGGGTTAGGCACGCCAGGCACCAGTAATGACACGCTTATGGTTTGGTTTTCCACCACATTCAGACCGTCAGTGACATCATACGTCAAATTCAGAGTCTGAGGTGCAGTGGGATCCGCACTGTAGTCTATGGTGCATGTACCAAGTACATATTCGCAACTCAGAGTAGCATTTGTAGCTGGAACCGTAGCAAGTTGTACCGAGTTGTCGACTACGGATACTGTATCACCTTCAGCGTCAGATGCTCCCGCAACCAAATCCGTTAATGGAATAGTGGCGCTATCATTAAGAATGTCATTGGTAGTGTATCCGATTGGATTCACACCTGACATATCGGGTGCAGTGTTAATTTGAACTGTCAGGTCAACACTACCCTGAAATGGGCCGGGATTTGCTGATGTCCAGATATCATAACTGAATTGAGCTGTCTCTCCACCAACCACACTGGGTGGAACAGCTGAATCAAGTGATAAAGCGCAACCGCTTCCAGTGATACATTGAAATTGCAACGTCAAACCAGGTATGGCTCCCATATCCGGGAATCCGATGGCAGTGCCCAGAGTGATGGCATCACCATCCGGGTCCATATCATTAGCCAGAACATCGATGTTCTCTGTGACCTGATAGGAAGTCGTTGCCCCCCCCAGAACTTCAGGAATCTGAATGGTGATCGGATCTGCATTGGCAATCGGTGGCTGATTACCTCCAACGCCCAAGTTGAAGCCGAGCTTGCGGATCATACCGCCGATCTCATCGCCCTGGAAGAAGTCACCCGGATCACTGGGATTGGTCATATTGCCATTGCCGTCGTAGACCGCATAGGTCCCACCGAATGTGGGCTGGACAATCACATCTTTGGTCTTCAGCGGTGGCAGACCGATCGAGTACTGCTGACGCGGCGCGGTATGTATGCCTGTGCCATCCTCATAGGTATAGGGGATACCATCCTCAGCATGGATTGTACCGTAGAGGCCCTGCAATACAGGCACATGCTTCTCGGATGCGGCACTGACGAAACGCAGCAGAGTCGGGCCAGCTGTCGTCAGGGGTGTAACACCATCCTCACCGTAAAGAATATCCGGAAAGCTGGTCTGGTAGGACTGACCATTGATCATATACCAACCGGGATGACGATGAATGGCGGTATCCAGAGTACCGGCAACCACATTTGCATTAAAATCAGTATCCACATCGTGGTAGAAGAGGATCAGCTCATTTGCATAGGTTACCTCATCGCCACTGGCCGGAATGCCGTCATGGTCGTAGAGAACATTGCCGACATCAGCATCCTTGGTGATCACACCGGCAAGCCCCATGTAGAGCTGTTTCTGCGGCCAGGTACCCGTGTGGTACATCAAAGTACCGCTATTGGCGATGGCATTGGTGCCTGCCCAGGAATAGACCTGTGTGCCGCCGTTTGCCGCAGCTTCCACACCGTAAGAGCGCACCTTTTGGGTCAGATTGGTACGACCACCCGTCGTACCGTCGTCCCAGGTCGGCCCCATCAGAGGTAACTGCTGACCCGGTATCACGATCGATGTGGGTTCATCCAGCAGATTGGTGAGATAGATGTTCAATACAGGATCTGCAGGATCGATGGTGATCCGTGGTCCTGGTGCAGTTGCTGTTGCACCAGTACAGGCTGCGTCTGCCGGGTTGCCGGCATTGTAGCAAGCACCGGGAGAACCTATATCATCCAGAGCATAACCCCACATGGTGGTTGGTTGCGTTCCGCCACCAGAGAGTGGTAGATCCTGAGTGAACGATTTAGCAATGAGATAAACATCCAATGCATTCGCTTGACCGGCACCTAAAGCCAAGGCACAGGCGACTACGATGGGTTTCAGTGTTTGCTTCATGGTAGTAGACCTTTTCATGATTGTGCCCTCCCGATTATTGGATTGGTGTACCAGGAGGCAGCACAACTACCGATCCCAGGCTTCCGCCAGGGAAGATGTCAAAGGTAGTCAGCTCTTTTTCAGCATGGGAGTGCCATACCAGGAAGTAGCCGCCAAAGGGATTCAGACCGCCCTCACCAGGAGGCAGGTCACCGGTATCGCCCAGGAAGGGGCTGCCACTCCACCAGCCACCCAGGGTGAGATCGCCCACACCAGGCAGTGAGACTGGTATCGGTTTGTTGTGGTCGTTACACCACTCACCAGGGTAGTCGGAGTTGGCATCTGCATACCCATCACGTGGGTTGACATCGATACAGTTGTGTCCGGTATCGTGACCGTAGATGTCCCAGCCCAGGTCCTTACCTGTCCAGGTCCAGAGGGCGTCAACCGTCTGCTTTGGCTGCGAATTGATGGTGTTGTCAGAACGACCCAGATCGGCCAGAACACCATCGGAACTCAGCATCTTGCCGTCACGACCGATGAAACGCAGGTTCTCGCCATGGTAGTGCATGGGATGAGCATCCTGCCCTGCATTGACGTTACGTACCAGGACCACATCACCGGGTCTTGACATAACCAGGGACTCATAGGGCTGGTTCGGAAACAGGGTGTTGTAGTCACCCTGGAACAGATCCGGAAAGACCCGGCCGTTAATGAACCAGACCTTGGCGTAGCGATCGGTATTGGTGAAGTGGTTGACGTGTCCCTTCTCCATCTGGATATGAATATCCGGATCCACTTCGGTCATCAGGTAGAGATTCTCATGATCGTAATCAGTTCCGGTACCGGCACCGTAAGCGGTCCGATTTGTGATTGGATCGTAATCAGCCGGTCTGACAACCATCACACCCACCAGACCCATTTCGGTATGCAGTCCGGGATTTGCACCGGCCAGACTGTGGTAGATATAGGTGCCGGGAGAACCTGCGGTGAAGGTGTAACTGACAGCCTGTCCCACATCGGCTTCGTTGGTAAACAGCCCGGCCGTACAGTTAGTCGCTCCGGTTGTCGGTGTCGGACCACCTGGTGCAGGAATATCGATACATTGAGAGCTGACTTCATGACCGGTCATCTCAATGGAGATATTGTCTGGCACACCGTAGTTCACCAGGTTGATGGTGACCGCCTCACCCTCGGTGACGATCAGTGTCGGCGCCGGATACTGAGGCAACTGGTAGTTGGCACCCGCATCATGAGAGGCGCCTTCACCCAGATCCAGATCACCAAAGCCCCACATGTAGAGACTGGTGCCCTCGGGCAGGTTCATGTTGAATGGATAGGCATAGAGGTTGAACACACCGTTGGCACCCTGTGAGATGCCTCGGATATCGTGCTCCGCCTGTGCCTGCTGCACAGTCAGCGCACTGCTCATGCCCAAAAACAGGAGGCCCAAGAGCCGTCCAGGTTGTTTGAGTAGTTGTTTCATTAATCTCATCTCCTAGTTCGGCCAGGCTCAGTTGATGACAATCTCAGTGATCATGCCGCCATCCAACTGGGTTGCATTACTCATCTGATGCACTTCGGTGGCATGCAGGAAGTAGGTACCCGGGGCGACATCTGTGGTATCAATAATGATGTCGAGGGTCTCACCACCACCAAAGTTGTGGGATGCAGCCTCTTTATAGATGTTCTTGCCATCTATGCCACGCATATGACGGGCACCGGTGCCGACCACCTTCATGGTCAGCCCCATGGCGGTAATCGTCCAGAAGCGATCCAGCCCCACATTGGAGAGGCGTAACAGCAGACGCTGTTCACCCGTGTTTCGGTCAAGTTGGATCGAGGAACCCAGAAACTGCGTGATCGCGCCATCGGTCAAAGGCTCACCGACAGTCCCGGTTACCTTGCCGCCATTCAATCCTGCAGGATCCGCGACTGGGTCCGTAGCATCAACTGGAGCAGGCAGTGGATCTGGGTTGACGGTGTCAGGGTAACCCCGACCATTGAATTGGGGATAGTTGCCTTCCAACAGGGCAAATGGCAGTGGCTGTACAAACAGACTGGCATCATGGAACACCTGATCGAAGCTTGAAAGCTGGATCGCTGTCTCTACATCAAAAGCTGTGGTGCCGTCACCGTCATTGTAGACATAACCCGCATCGCCAACCGCTGCTGCACAATTGCCATTTGGCACTCTTTCAGGATCGTATTCCGTGGTACCAGCGTTGTCTGGCCCGAAATCGAAACAACCCAGTTCATCCTGAATTGGATGAACATAAAGATTGGCCAACATGCCCATCTCCATATGCTCGGTGGCTTCCACGTGGCAGTGGTAGAGATAGGTGCCAGGCTCAACGATGTTGTAGTAATAAGTCAGGGTCGATCCCATATTGATACTGACCGACACCTCAGGTACACCGTCGAAGGCCGCCGAGGCATTCGGGAAGCCATGAAAGTGGACGGTATGGGGATCGAATAGATCGGGACGGACCACCGTACCCACATTGGTCAGGTTGAGGAAGAAGTGATCTCCCTCATCCAGTTCAATGGTAGGTCCGGGCCACTCAGCGCTGAGGATACCCTCTCCGATAACTTGATCAGGCGCGGTACCAGTCTGATCACCAAAGCCGAAGGTGTAGAGCGGATTGCCATCAGACATCTTGGCATAGCTGTCACCAGCGATCAGATGCATACACTTGGTATTCGCTGGCTGAGTTTCACCAGCATCATTCCAGTCTGCATCACCGTTGTTATCACCAGGACACTGTACATTGACAATGGCGCTAGCCTGACCCGAGATGCCCAGCAGTGCCAGGGCTATTGCTCCGGCAAGAGCTTGCTTACTAAATAGTTTCATGGGGCGTTTACTCCTCGTTATTTTGTAAGCGCCTGACTCACCTGATGTGTGTTTGCGAAGTTTGTTCCACCCTGCCACCAGGACGTTGTCCATGGTGACAGGCTGGCGCTTTTCAGTTGCATGTGTGTTGATCATTTTCATGATTACAACCTCTCATCGGCACCGGCGTCCGTACGGGCGCCTTGCGGTCTTGCATCACCATCGATATCGGTCGAGTAGATGCCAGTACCGGCAGAGGCGGCAGCTGCATCGACAGCAGGATTTAAACCAGCCTCGAGGTGATAATCGATAAGGCCATCCGCAGTCGCGGTATTACCGTCGATATCAAGCAGAGAGAGCGGACCGAAGTTGACCTGAAGGAAGTTACCGCCTTCATCGAAAGCACCCGCTACCTGCAGCACTTTGAACTCTGGGAAGAGCAGTGCATTACGGTCTTCATTGAAGCGGCCATTGACAAACACTGGACCAAGCGAGTTGTGCGGGTCATTGTTTGCTGTTGAGTAGCCATCAATATAAGTGTTGTTGGCTACTGCAGATGCACCGGTCTGCAAGACGTTACGCAGTGGGCGCAGCAACATCGGACCATACTGTGGATGTACCGGGTCGATGGTGTGTCCGCTCAACACCGCCAGATCCTGAGTGTAATCCTCCACGTTGACAACTGTGATATCGCAGTTGGTGTTGGTGGTGTTATCACAGCTTGCCGGTACCAGACCATTCTCCAGAACAACAGTCGCTGGATCATCCGTATTCCGCCAGTAGAACGAGCGGTTGTGGTAAAGGATGTTATCCAGCAGCTGGATCGGATCAGAGAAAGTCATCCGTTCTTCGCTACGATTCCGTACATCGTCTTCATCGAACTGTGAACCGGGGAACTCTTCCGCCACATCATCATCGATGAGAGACATCATGGTTGCACTGTGGTAGCGGGCAACGACACCAGCCGGTTTGGCGATAGACTGATTGGGATCAGTGATACCAAAAGCCTGTGAACCGGTTGCGGTAGAGTCGTTGTTCGCAATCGTGTTGTAACGGATGTAGGTCTTGACACTGTCTGACAGGGAGATGGCGCCCGCAAGACCTGAGACATTGTTGCTCAGGATGTTGTTGGCAACGATCACCCGATACCAGCGACCGAAGACATCAGGATCGCGTGTGATATCCTCACCGTTGACACTCAGCATGGCAATACCACCGCCATCACCGGCACCGGCCAGGTTGCCCCGAATCTGGTTACCGAGAATGTTGACGTTACCGGAACCGGGAGACAGGGTAAGACCAGTCTCTTCATCGACACGCAGTCCGGCCAGGCCGCCGACGAAGATACCGCCACCGGCAGGCTTGGTGCCAGGTGTCTGACTGAAGCTCTCATTGAAGATAATGGTGTTATCCAGGATCTGACCACCGCGGGAGAGTCCCATGTGGCCGATACCGGCGCCATCACCTTTGGAGAAGTTACCGCAGATCAAGTTGCTACGAACACGATAGTTGTTAGCACCAGTGTGGATTGAGATACCACCGCCGGCGCCATTCAATCCACCATTCTTGATGATCTCGTTATGATGGATATTCATGTTGTCGGCAAAGGCGTCATCGTAGGCCATGAAACCGTCTTCAGCCTGATCTTCAAGCCAGCTGTTATAGCCGCGTCTGAAGAACTCGTCATCCTCACCAATAACTTCATGGGTCAGAGTGGAGTGACCGATGCGGATACCGCCACCATAGAAACCGGAGTTAGTGGTAAGACGGTTGTTGGAAATGACCAGGAAGCGGGTGTAGCCGTTGGCAACAATACCGCCACCGGTACTCGCGCCGATAATGCTCAGACCATCGATACGGGCATAGCGATTACGGTTGTTACGATGGAATCGGTTAGGACCGGTCCACTTACCCGCAACCATGATGCCTGCACCCTCTTCCGTTGGGAAGATCGGGGCGCCGAGTGCACCCTGAACCCCACCGAAGAAGGGTACGGGTACCAGTTGTCCCGGCAGTTGATCAATGGTGCCTGTACCAACCAGCTCGGCCGCCAGTTCACGCCAGGCGATGATCTTTTCGGTCGGCGTCTGTCGGGCATTGAGGATTGTAGTCTCGGCACCAAAGCCCTGCAGCTTGACCGGCTTCCACATGATCACCATCTCATTGTAGAGACCAGGTTTGACAATGATCAGGTCACCGGCGTTGACGCCACCAAGGCCGTTATCGAGACTACCGATCGCATCCTGGATAGTCGGATAGGTGGCGCTTGGCACGTTGACAACGTTATAGGTGGAGTTGTTATTACCAAGACCCACACCTTCAGCGATACCAACAGTCAGTGTGATACCCGTGGGAGAGACACTACCGTTGTTGTGCTCTACCAGCAGTTGGTATTCACCGGCTGCCAAACCAGCAGTAGAGGCGATAATGGCATTGTCACTCCAGGTTGAGGCAACCAGGGTAGTTACTGGATTACCATTCCGATCCTGAACAAGAACCGAACCGGCAACGCTACCAAAACCGTAATCCCGATCAATGTTCTGTTCAGCCAAAGGATCTCCATCGGCCCATTCCGGGTTACGAACAGCGGTCAGGCCCTTGGCGTTGATGACGATGTTCTCACCAGTACCGGCAACCACAAAAGGACCTTCGATGCCGCTGGCGGGAACCACCTCACGCAGCACGGAGGAGATCGCTGGAGTCTGTGTTGGTGCTTCACAATCCAGTGGGAACTGATCCGGACCGGCAAAGGCGGCCACCGGCTCAACCGGGGTATCCAGATAGGTGATGGTACCCGGCATATACTGGAAGGTGTAACAGAACTGGCTGTACTGAGTATCGAAATGTGGATCGATAATGAACTCAGGATTACCACTGCCATCAATACCGTCGCCGGCGGCACCGGTGAAATCCGGATTCGGAATCGGACCCGCATCGTTCATACAGGAGACCAGCATGTTCGGCGACATACCAGAAGGCATGGGCAGATTCGCGGTAGTGGTTGAAGCAACCATCAGGTTGTAGCGACCAAAGTTGTCCGCATAGACCCGATTGATCTCATTGCCGTTCCAATCGTAGAAAGCAACTGGAACTTGAGGTGGCGCGAACTTCTCACCGAACTGGGGTGAGTTCGGATTGAACTCGTTGGCCAGGTCGTTGAGGATCACACCCGAGATGTTGCCTGCTTTAGGCACATCGGTCATCAGGAAGAACTCGGCTGCCGCATTCTGACCGGCTGAGAGCGGTACATGCTTGAGATCACAGAGCGGTCTCATTTCGCCGGCGAAAGGCGCTCCAATGGCTTCAACACCTGGAATCAGCTGAGCTGCATCACCACTGCCATCTTTGGTAGCCATGGCCAGATATTCAGGAACCATCACTTCCTCACCCACACAGGTCGCAGGGAAGGCCTGCAGTGATGGTATGTACTCATCACCGTAATCCACATTCTTGTGGTGCTCTCTGACCAGCTTGTAGCCGGCAGGTGTAGCTGATTCAACCAGATAGTCACCAGGGATGAGCCAGGCTTCCGGAAGATTCAACTCAGGCCAGCCGGTTCTCAGACCCGTGTAGAAAGCGCTGAGCTTGGTCGCTACGACCGCTGCGTTATAGCCGGTAGCAGCTGGAATCGATGCCAGATGGTCCAGGTCATAGTCTTCGAAAGCATACCCACCATCAAACAGTGCATCACGAACCTGGTTGAAGTTACGCAGACCATCGAAACAGCGCTGATCATCAATGGCAGGATCGACCTCCGCACCTGGCGGATTATTGGTGCCCTGACAACCGGCAGGCAGATTGTCATCCCAGCTGTCGGTATGTGTGACCTGAAGCGCATCACCCATGTCGAATACACCAGGTGTACCGTTATCAACATCTTCAGGTCCGGGGAAGACATCCAGAGGATGGTTGTTTACGTCAGCACGCTGAATGCCGGGTACACCATTGATATCCTCGATCACGCCATCGTCTGGATCCTGTATACCATTACCGTTCCAGTCGATGTCGCATGGATCACCCGGGAAGTTGTTCAGTGGCGGACAGTTGACATCACCATCCGCATAGAGAGCCAGTTGTACCCGAGGCACACCAGGCTCCCACTCCTCGGCCGCAGCAAACTGAGGCTCATCTTCCGCACGAGTGGTAGCGTAGTAGACGATACCGGAGATACCGCCGTTTTCACCCACATACTCGGAGATTCTTGGAGGGAAAGCGCTGAAGTCAAACGGGGTGTCGATCACATAGTCGACTTTACCGAACTGCATCACACTGGTCTGACCCAGGAAGCCCTGGAAGCCCTGAGTGAGTACCAGGCCGGTCTCGGTGCGTGACAGATTGTTACCAGTATTCGGATTGATGATCTGTCGGCCGTTTTCAACAACCCAGGTAACACCAGCGTCATCAGAGCCAAGACAATCGCCGATAACACCACGAGGATCGGTAGCAGAGATAACGATATCACTGTGGCCTACACCTCGAGCTTCACACTGCCCCTGAGGATTTAGTTCACCAAAGGTAGGATCGGCCCATCCGCCATCCGGACGAACTTCACCACCTGCATCCACGACAAAAGTGGCACCTGTCGCTTTCTTATTACCAAAGCTGACTTCAGCGACCAACCAGTGAAAGAATGGGAAAACTTCATCAAAAGGCGCTAAACCGTCACCATCCGTCGGGAAGGCCTGATAGATGGTGCCGTCACGCCAGCGCAGTACGGTCTCCTGACTTTCAGGACCGATTCCGATCTCACCGTCGTCCCAGAAACCGTCCTGGTCATCATCTCTGAAGATGCCGGTATTAAGACGAGTGAACCAGTTGAATACCGGCACATCACCGAAGTTACAGGAGAGCCCACCGTTACAGGTACCATTGGTTGGATCCACGGTAAACAACAGGGAGGCAAAAACCACATCAAGGTTGGCATCCCAAATGGCCAGCTGATACTCACCCGGGGGAACCAGATCCACTGAGAAGTCACTGTCCGCTCCGCAAGCACCCGCATAGACGGCCTGACCCAGGGCACCGGCAACACCGACCTGGTTAATGGCTATCCAGCATTGTGGGAAAGTACGACCGGTGAAGAAATTGGTAGCCGGGTTACGGGACATGTGCATGTCGGTAACAACACCGCTGACGGTCGCAACCTGCTCACCCTGCTGGGCTGGTGGCAGATCGGCGAAGGGACGTACAAAACCCATGAAAACATGGGGACCGGGGATACCGAATTCCACGAAAACTGCTGGCTCGTTGGCCTTGACCCAGGCATCGATGACCTTACTACCTTCGATGGTGCTGGTCTGCTGCCAACCGGCATTGGGTGGTGGAATGATGACCACACCATACTTGCCGGGGGCGAGATTCTTAACATTCAGGTAGCCGTTCTCATCGGGCTGCATGGTGCCGTCACCCAGCACATCGATAACCGGATTGCCGTCCGCATCGATACAGGTGGCGTTGATCATGCCACCCGGGGTATCACCGCCAGCGCCAACTGGGTTACTGGTGGCACAGGTCTGGTCATAGGTGGTGCCGAGGTAGTTACCGAAAGCATCCTGGATAACCTGACCACCGGCTGCACCGTAACGACCACCCGGCTCTTCCAGGAACAGACTGAACTGAGTCCAGTCAACCGTGCCGTCATTCTGCTCTTCCGGCAGATCCGGAACACCATTCACCGGATGCTTGTCTTCAAACAGATAGATCGAGATCTGTGCAGTGGGGATCGGATGCTGCTGTACTGTGACAGTAACCTCACCGGCTGCTACGTTTCTCAGATCAACAGAATCGCCACTCAGGCTGTAACCGCTGTAGGGGTGCACTGATACGTAGTAACGTCCAGCAGGGATTACATCACCGATCGTAGCTGTAGATGCATCTACATTGCCCGACAGTGAACCAGATCCATCAGTAGCAACGCCGACTTCGTGATTACTGGCGTGAAAGCTCAACGACAGTAATTCATCAGCTGTTGTTCCAGGATTCGCCGGATCGACCGGGAAGGTGTTATCCCTCTCCAGCAACCAACGAAAACCGAAATTCGGATCAGTGATTGGGTTGCCTGACTGATCAACCACATTGATGGTCAATGAGGCTGCATTCAGCGCAGTAACCAGAAATGAGAGACACAGAAATACAAATAACTGTAGCCCTCTGTTCATGTAACCCTGACTTTCATTTATCATGGATTTTTCTCCAGACCCCTATTGGTCGTTCAACTTTCCCGGGGCTCTTCTGACTCAAGCCAGAAAAACTACCAGCCCCATTACCAGTACTTAGGCCAAAGTGTACCTTTCTATATAAAAGGTGGCTTTGCGTGAAACTACGCTATTTCTCTATGCAAGCCCCTACTGGAAAAGGAGATAACCCGGTATTTCAATGGCAGCAAAAACCCTACCCTGGATGGTAGGGTTGACAGATAGGAGATAGAGTCGCCCTATGACTACTTAAAATCTTACAATCCATATAAAAACGGCCATTCCGTTGACTTTTCATCCATTCGCCAATCGACAGGGAACAAACCACTCCTGCCTATGAGTTTGCACAGTGGCAGCGACACCATATTTGTGGTTTATTCAATAAACAATTTGTGTCATGGTGAATGGCACAGATTTCCTCCATCCTAAGCAGGCAGACAGGTTTGAAATTTGCATCACCTGCAATCACACCTAAACTAGTCTGAATAAACGCCGGAAAACGATGCGCAAGGGACTCAAAACCAGAGAGAGATGAGATAGGTTCGGGTGACAATGAACAGCGACAAGAAAAAAATCATCATCGCCGAAGACCACAATATTCTGCGTGCAGGATTAAAAGCATTACTGACCTCCAATCCCCAGTTCGATGTAATCGGTGAAGCTGACAATGGCCGCGATGCGATACGTCGGGTCATTGAACTCAAGCCGGACCTGGTGATTATGGATTTGAATATGCCCGGTATGAACGGTATGGATGCGATCCGTGAAATAAGAGAACGGGATGCTGAAATCAAGACTCTGGTGCTGACAGTGCACAATGAAGAAGAGTACGTTTTGGCAAGCTTGAAAGCAGGCGCCAATGGTTATGTTCTGAAGGATGCAACTCAGAATGAGCTAATGACTGCGGCTGAACGTGTTTTGAATGGCAAAACATACTTAAGCGCAGAGATCACGGAGAAAGTTGTCAACAGCTATCTGCAAACCAACAACGTCAACAACGAACCCCTCACCCGCTGGGATACGGTGACACAACGGGAACGCCAAATACTGAAATTGATCGCCGAAGGTCACACCAATAAAAGCATGGCCGACTATCTCTGCATCAGCGTGAAAACAGTTGAAAAACACCGCGCCAATCTGATGAAGAAACTTGATCTGCACAATGTTTCAGCGCTGACCACTTATGCGCTGGAGAAAGGTTTGATAAACCGCTAACGAGGAAAGTTCTTATCAGTCCATTGATCATAGGATGTTATTGATTTCAGCTACGGAGATCCCCTTAGCACTGAATTCAACTGATCTACGCTACAGAGTGACTACAGAGGAAATGAAGCGCGGATCTGTACACCTTGATCGATACCGGTATCGATGCGGATTCTGCCGTCAACCGATTCTGCTCGCTCACGCATACCGACCAAACCCATTCCCAGGCTCCCCTGAATTTCGGAAGGATCGAATCCAATACCGTTATCGATAATCAACAGATGAATGGCATCGTGCGCCTGTAGCAGAGAGACCGTGATGGTCTTCGCCTTTGAATATTTAATCGCATTGTTCAGGGACTCCTGCACGATGCGATAGATGACACTCTTGTAATCCTCAGGTATGGACTCTTCATCTACGTCGAAATCGGTTACTATCTGGGTATCACAGCAGACTTTGGTGATCTGGCGGCACTGCCAGGAGATTGCAGGAATAACACCCAGATCATCGAGGATAGCCGGTCGGATTGCACTGCATATCGATCTTACTTCGGACATTGCCTGCTTGACCATGGATGAGACAGCTTCCAGGGACTCCCGCTGTTGACTTTGCTGAGTATTTTTCTGCCCATCGCATCCATCAAGGCAACGCTGTACATGCAGGCTCATGCTGGTAAGCAGCTGTCCAAGGCCGTCATGGAGTTCACGAGAGATACGTTTTCTCTCAAGCTCCTCAGAGCTTACATGCTGATGCGCACCCTCTTTTAACAGCTTGAGACATGAGAGACCGTCCTTAATATGTTGGTTGGTCAATCTGAGGTTATCATTGATTGAGACACCGGTTTGGGCCTCCTTTTCCACCGATGAAAATGGAGATGATGAGAGTTTTAATGCGGAACCCCCTATAAACGCTTCACTGCCCAATTGATCGTTTACCAGTGCCATGTAGTAACCCTTTATTTTTGTGCCTTTCCGATAACACTTTTCGGCTTTATTAAAGTAATGTTTAAATATTAGAGATTTAAAATACTTTAAAATATGATGATTCCGTCACAATCGCCATGCTTTGCCGTTATTGACAATTATCATTGCAGGGTTTATGCCAGTATTTTATAATTGTAAAGATTACATAACGTTATAAAGCAAACCTAATAAATTACAACGTAATATAAAAAAATAGTGTAAAAAATCCCGACAAAAAGTCCTCTTGTTCCTAAACCGCAATGGGTTAAATAACCCATTTCTCGGGTAGTAGTCGAAATATTTTACATTGTTTAACAATTCACTGACTGAGTTGAGCCTCCACCAAGCGAAGATCATCCCGCGTATCGACACCCTGTCCGGGATCTGTTTTGGCGCTACTGACGTGGATCCGGCCACCATGCCAAAGCACCCGTAGCTGTTCCAGGGATTCCGCCCGCTCAATCGGCGCCCTTTCCCAAGCAACAAATCGGGCCAGATAACCGGCACGATAAGCATAGAGCCCAATATGACGGGCAAAACCGGTATCTGCTGGCAGTGGACTTTCAGCATCGATAAATTCGTCACGATGCCAGGGAATCGGTGCCCGACTGAAATAGAGGGCGTACCCCTGAATGTCCGTCACCACCTTTACCACATGTGGGTCAAACAGTGTTTTGCGCTCTGTGATCGGCGCCGACAGCGTGGTGACCCCGGCCGCATCGTGCCGACTCATATCCTCGGCAACCTGGGAGAGCAAATCAGCCGGCATGCAGGGTTCGTCTCCCTGCAGATTGACAATGATCTCTTCATCCCCCCAGCCTCGCTGGGTCACCACTTCCGCGATTCGATCGGAGCCGCTGCGGTGTTCATGAGAGGTCATACAGACATCGGCCGAAAATTCCCGGCAGATATCGGCTATTTTCTCGCTGTCAGTCGCGATCACCACCTGACTGGCGCCACTCTCAACGGCACGTTCGTGGACATGCTGTATCATCGGTTTGCCGGCAATCTCCAACAACGGTTTTCCCGGTAAGCGCACTGAGGCGTAACGGGCCGGTATGACAACTTTGAAATTCATATCCTTCAGCCTTCCGGAAGCTCTTCGTCCGGGGCAATTTTCCGGGCCTCGTCTTCGAGCATCACCGGAATATCATCACGTATCGGATAGGCCAGCCGATCGGCGCGACAGATCAGCTCCTGCTCTTTCTTCCTATAGAGGAGCTTCCCCTTACACACCGGACAAACCAAAATATCAAGCAGTTTTCTATCCATCTAAGAGCCTTTTCACCTTCGTCTTGAGTTGATGTTCGAATTCCATGGCCACACTGGCGGTCGCAGGCACATACCAATGATTGGACTGGGCGAACTGTTCGCACTTTACCGCATCTTTCTCAGTCATGAGAACTGTCTTTTGATGGAATGGGGCCAGATCTTCGGGGCTAAACTGATAATGATCGGCAAAAGGGTGTCGATCCACCCTCAGACTTGCAGACTCAAGCATGCTAAAAAAGCGTTCCGGATGGCCAATGCCAGCGATTGCTACAATCGGTGTCGTGGCAAATTCCGTCAGGGGCTTACACCCTCCCCCGGCAACCGGACATGCCATGCCACCGATGACCGACATCCCATGCTCGCCCTCAGCGGCATAGCCATTGACGATCACCAGATCGGCCTGTTGCAGTCTCTTTCGGGTCTCCCGCAGTGGTCCGGCAGGCAGACAGAATCCATTGCCAAAACGACGTTTACCGTCCACTACCGCAATTTCAAGATCCCGCTGCAGGGCATAGTGCTGCATGCCATCATCGGAGAGAATCACATCGCAGGGATAGTTTGCGAGCAGTTGTTGCGCAACCAGAGGACGCTCCGGTCCGGCAAACACCGGACACTCCGCGTGACGTTTCAACAGTATCGCCTCATCCCCCACCTGTTGCGCTGTGGTATCTTCAGTCACTTCACGAGGCCAGGTATCCGACTGCCCCCCGTAACCTCGGGTAATGATGCCCGGCCTGTAGCCCCATTCCGTGAGCTTCTGCACCAACCAGATGACGAAAGGCGTCTTACCCGTGCCACCGACCGTAATATTGCCGACGATGATCACGGGGCAATTGATCCGCTGACTTTTAAGCCAACCCCAGCGATAGAGACGTCGCCTCAATGCGACAATCGTGCAGAACAGGGCACTCAGGGGCAGTAGCAGATAGTTGAGAGGCTGCCGTCGTTGCCAGGAAGCTTCAATCGGATTCAAAGCCAGGGCCACCTCATTCCAACGCAGGCTTGTGGGCTGAAAAGGTCATCTTGGTCAATCCCAGCTGGCTCGCAGCATCCATCGCAGTCATCACCGACTGATGCGGCGTGCGTGCATCCGCGTTGATGATTACAGGAATGTTACCCCGGTCGCCAATGGCTTTACTGATCGCCATCTTCAGGGTTTCCATCTCGGTATTGACCACTTCTCGCTGATCGACAAAAAAGGTACCGGCTATGTTGATGGTGATATCGAGTTGCTGTTTTTCCCGTTGAATCTCCTCCCCGGTCGCTTCAGGCAGTTCGATCAGGATCTGGCTCTCATGCTCGAAGGTTGTCGACACCATAAAAAAGATCAACAGGAGGAAGACCACATCGATGAGCGGTGTGATATCCACCTCAGGTGATTTTTGAGCTTTGGTTCTGAAATTCATTTCAGCGCTCTCTCTCCCCGTGTATCACTTCCACCATCTTCAATGCCTGCTCTTCCATGCCGATTACCAGCTGATCAATCAGACCGGAAAAGTATCGATGGAACATCAGACTGGGTATGGCAACCGAGAGCCCGGCCGCGGTGGTGATCAAGGCTTCGGAGATACCACCGGCCAAGACCCCAGGATCCCCGACGCCCGCGGTAACAATGACGCTGAACACTTTGATCATGCCGATGACAGTTCCCAGCAGACCAAGTAAGGGCGAGATGGAGGCAATTGTGCCGAGCGTATTGAGATATCGCTCCAGTTCATGAACCACCTGGCGACCAACCTCTTCAATCGCCTCTTTCATGACAACCTTACTATGATTCCGATTGACCAGACCGGCTGCCAGTATCCGGCCAAGGGGAGAGCTGGTTTTCAGCTTATCCAGGTCGGCCAGATTCAGTTTTTCCTCTTGGTGGAGCTGTAATATCTGTCGCATCAGATATTCCGGCATGACCCGTTTTCGCTGCAGGGACCAGAATCGCTCAATGACAATCCCCAATGCCGCAATGGAACAGGCAATAATGGGCAGCATCAACCATCCACCCGACTTTACAAGTTCAAACACTTATCCTTTTCCTTCTGTGATGTTCACGAAAACTATTCTCGATACGACCATGATACTCGACCAGGATATCTTGTTGCAGCTCAGATTGCATGGCGATCTAAGCGGGGCAGATTCCACACTTATCTACAATGGCCCGGCGTCCACCGCGGAGGTCTACTCAGATCTCAGATAATTTCCCGAGTCTCCATCACCCTGCCGCCAAAACCGCTGGTTCAGTTCGCGATAGAGACGTGGTTTCGGTTCCACCTCACCCGCCACCACACGAAATTCGATAGCACCACTATCCGCAGTATTCAACAGCCTGGCACCTTGTGCCTGCCAACGCTCAACTACCTCCGGTTTAGGGAAACCATAGCTGTTTTTGTAACCAGTTGAAAATAGTACCCACTGTGGGTCGACCGCTGTCACAAACTCAGCCGTCGAAGAGCTGTTTGAGCCATGGTGCGGAGCGACAACCAGATCCGATCGGAGCTGTTGGGGGTTCACTCTCAGCAGGGCATCCTCTGCTGCCTGTTCAATATCACCCGGCAGCAGAATCGACCAATCATCACTCTCAATCTTCAACACACAGGAGCGATTATTGCGCTCTTTATATACAACGTTGGCAGCCGGATGCAGAATCTGAAAATGCACCCCATCCCAGCGCCATTCACTCCCTGCAAGACAAGCTTCAGCGACTCCGTCAATCATTTCCGGGTCACCTGCCAGGAGCTGCATGGTGGGGATCGATTGAGTCAAAGATTCGACCCCTCCGGCATGGTCGCGGTCACCGTTGCTGACAATCAGCGTATCGATCTTCCGATGCCCTCTGGACCTGAGGAATGGCATGATCACGGACTCGGCTGCCGTCCGATCCCCGTGCCCTGGACCGGTATCGTAGAGCAGCAGGTGATTGCTGGTCTCAACCACACAAGCCAGCCCCTGCCCTACATCCAGTAGCGTAAACCATATCTCGCCCCGGGCTGGACGTTCCGCCGAGGCAAACAAAATCGGGAGACACAGCAGCAACCCCAAACCACGCCCCGGCATCCCGGCTGGCAACAGCAGTATCAGGCATCCTGCCAGAACAAACCACAACAGCAGCAGATCCTGTTGTGCGAGATCGGTCATGGCAAACGGCTGTCGTGAACACCACTCCAGCAGCTGTAAGGTTACATCGGAGAGTGTTAGCAGCAGTGAGAACCAGGGATCAGCAACAGCGGGAACCACCAATAACGGCAGACCAATCAGAGTCATCGGCACAAGCACCAGACTGAACCAGGGCACCATGAGAAGATTCACCAACGGCGAGATCAGGGAAATCTGGCTGAAAAAGAGGATCAACAGAGGTAACAGGCCCAGACTGACCGAGAGTTGAACCTGTATGCCCTGACGCCAGTCTCGCCAGGGAGCAAGGCGACCGCCGATACTCCACAAAATAACCGCCACGGCAGAAAATGAGAGCCAGAATCCCCGGCTCAGAATCGCCAGAGGATCCACCAGAACCACCAAAAAGAGCGCGAGCAACAGGCTTCGGCCGAATTGAATACGATAACCCAGAATCAGAGCCCCGAGGGTAGCAACCAACATGATCAGTGCACGCTGGGTAGGCAGGGTAAAACCGGCCAATGCAGCATAAACCGCCGCGCCCAGCAGGGCGAACAGGGCACCGGCTTTGAGTGCTGGCAATCGCTGGCAGAGTCTGGCACTGCGACGCCACAACCAGCCACCGGTAAACAGGCACCAGCCGGCAACCAGGCCAATGTGCAAGCCGGATATGGCAATCAGATGGTTGGTCCCGGTACGGGTGAACGTCTGCCAAGCTTGCCCATCCATACCCCGTTTATCACCAACTGCAAGCGCCTTCAGCAGGGCAGCAGCCTCAGGCTTGTCGCTCACGTTATCGATGACTTTGGCGATCCTTTGTCGTAACAAACCAAGCAAGGCGGGCAGTCGGTCCGACTCAAGCTGGCTGTTACCGGCCCAATCCCTGACATAGCCCTTGGCTTGGATCTGCTGTATGAACAACCATTGTTCATGATCGAAACCAGACGGATTCTGTGCCCCTCTGGGGCGGATCAAGCGAACCTTAAAGCGCCAGGCATCGCCGATACTCAGATCTTCTGTCGCA
The DNA here is from genome assembly GCF_058244685.1 of Candidatus Thiodiazotropha sp. AKAK2. Taxonomy (NCBI): domain Bacteria; kingdom Pseudomonadati; phylum Pseudomonadota; class Gammaproteobacteria; order Chromatiales; family Sedimenticolaceae; genus Candidatus Thiodiazotropha; species Candidatus Thiodiazotropha sp. AKAK2. Next base: position 224,212 of record NZ_JBSYOP010000017.1, read on the forward strand.
CCAAACCAGCTGAGCTGAATCCGGGAGAGTTCAACAGACTCGCCATTTTCGTCCTGCAACGAGGTAACCTGCATCTGAAAACGGGATAGCAGACCCTGTGTAATCGGCAGTGAATCCACCACACCTTCCAGAACCAGGTCACTGCGCTCCAATTTCAGAGGTAACTGGTGGTGCAGAATCAGGCTGGCATTGAGCAGACTCCAACCGGCACCTGCAGCCATTGCCACCAAAGGACGCAGAGGCTTGAACCGCCAGAGCAATGGAAATGTCAAAACCACGGACAACCATCTCAAGCCTGGCAGGTGATCCAGCAGGTGAAAAAGCGCCACACCGATGATAAAACCGATCAGAAATCTGTTCACGACTACTCCTTGTCGAGATCTGAGTCCACTTTATCGGATATCAGCACGCTTGTGGACTATGCTTATTAGCCCAGCACTTAGATAAGTTACCAAGTAAATAATCTGTCTGAATTGTAAAAAAACAATAGTCCTGACAACTACTATTGATTTACTATTGTCGAGAAGTTACAACTTGAGTGATTTTCAGGGAAGAAACTGCTTTTGATCGGCTGCCACCGGGATTGCATGGGGTAGCATGCCGATGCGCAAGTTCCGAACGCACTTGCCGCTAACCAATTAGACCGTTTTTTAATTGCCTTAAACATGCCAAAACGACTGATCAAGCGTCTGTTGCCACACCGCGACCATGTGTGTAACCACAAGCACATGCAGGTGTTCGGTGATCTGCTGCACGATGCCAATCTCTGGCATCTCAACCGACACTCGGTCTCCGGCGCTTTTGCTGTCGGCCTGTTCATGGCATTTATCCCGGCGCCTTTTCAGATGGTACTCGCAGCCGCAGCCGCGATTTTCTTTCGGGTCAACCTGCCGCTCTCAGTCGCCCTGGTATGGATCACCAATCCGATCACCATTCCACCGATGTTCTATTTTGCCTACCAAGTCGGCATCATGATCACCGGCGAGACCGCCTCCCTGGAACCCTTTCAGTTCAGCCTGGAGTGGCTGCAGAGTGTCGGCTCTGAGATCCTGATACCCCTGATCCTGGGCTCATTGGTGTGCGCCACCATTTCTGCAATTCTGGGTTACAGTCTGATTCTGTGGATCTGGCGCTGGCGCGTGGTGGAAAAATGGAAGAGCCGCCGGCATAGCAGCACCTCGGCCAAGCTATCCGAATAACCACCCTCTCCGGGCAGTGTAGAGAATAAGCCTGTTACCCCGCTGTCAGCCTGCCATCGATCAAGTGCAAGGTACGGTCCATGCGTTGAGCAAGTTCCGCATCGTGGGTCACCACGACGAAGCTGATATTGAGTTCCTGATTGAGCTGCAGCATCAGTTCATAAACCTGATCCGCTGTTTTTCTATCCAGATTGCCGGTTGGCTCATCCGCCAGTACACAGGCCGGGTGGTGGACCATGGCACGTGCCATGGCAGCCCTTTGCCTCTCTCCCCCTGACAGCTCATTGGGTTTATGGTGCATCCTTTCCGCCAGACCGACCTGCTGCAGCATCTCTGTCGCCCGAGCCCGGGCATGGTTTACCCCGTGCCCGCCGATCATCAACGGCATCGCCACATTTTCCATCGCGGTAAATTCCGGCAACAGATGGTGAAATTGATAGACAAAGCCCATGTTACGGTTACGCAACAAACCTTTTTCCCGTTCATTGAGACCGAGCAGATCCTGGCCACATAACCTGACACGGCCTGAATCCGCGCTGTCCAGTCCGCCCAGACAGTGCAACAGGGTACTTTTTCCAGACCCGGATGAGCCGACAATGGCTACCCGTTCGCCTGCACAGAGTTCCAGATTGACGCCTTGCAGCACCTCAACATGAAGTCCTCCCTGGGAAAAAGTACGAACCAGGTCATTCGCCTCAAGTACCAGATCTTCACTACTCATAACGCAACGCCTCGGCAGGCTGGGTCCGGGAGGCTTTCCAGGCAGGATAGAGGGTCGCCAGCAGTGTAATCAGAAAAGCCATACCCCCAATCAACAGTATGTCGCTGGTATGGGGATCTGAAGGTAGCTTGGTGATGTAGTAGATACTCGGATCGAGGAAATCGACGCTCAAAGCCTTTTCGATCCAGCTGACGATCCCTTCCACATTGTGTGCGAGCAGCGTCCCTCCCAACATACCGAAAAGATTACCGACGATTCCAATCGTCGCACCCTGAACCATGAAGATACCCATAATCGAACCCGGTGATGTCCCCAGGGTACGTAGAATTGCAATGTCCGACTGCTTATCGGTAACCACCATCACCATGGTTGAAACGATATTAAAGGCCGCCACGGCGACAATCAGCGAAAGAATGATGGTCATCATGCGTTTTTCAGTACGCAGCGCCGAGAAGAAGTTGCGATGCTGCATGGTCCAGTCACTGATCCGGTAGTAACCACCCATCTTCATCGCCAACTCACGTGAAACCTGTGGCGCCAGGTAGAGATCGTCCAGTTTCAGTCGAACTCCGGTCACCCCATCCTGCAGCCGCATCAGTTTTGCTGCATCCTTGATATGCAGAATCGCCACACCCCGGTCATACTCCCCCATTCCGACCTGAAAAATAGCGCTGACGGTCAGACGTTTCAGACGCGGCATGATGCCGGCGGGCGTGACATTGACCTGAGGTGTGACCAGTGTCACCCGGTCGCCAATTCCAACCCCCAGCACATTGGCAAGCTCTCTGCCGAGTACGATGCCGTAACTGCCCGGCTTCAGGGTCTCAATCGTGCCCTGGGTTATGGAGGTGATGACATCCGATACCTCGCCCTCTTGCTCCGGTAGGATACCTCTCAACAGTACCCCGCTGACCTTCTGTCCGCTGATCAGCATGCCCTGCCCCTCCACATAGGGCGCCTTGCCGACCACGTGGGGAAACTTTGCCGCTTCGGATTCAACGCTTCGCCAATCGGCCAGTTCCCCATTGACCCCGGAGATGGTTGCATGGGAAGCCATACCGAGTATCCGTTCGCGGATCTCCTTGTGAAATCCGTTCATCACCGAGAGCACCACAATCAGGGCCACAACCCCGAGCATGATCCCTACCATCGAGATCACGGAGATGAAGGAGATAAAATGATTTCGCCGTTTTGCACGCGTGTAGCGCAGGCCGATATAAAATTCGATCGGTTTAAACATAGCTCGGCATTAAAACATAAAGTACGAATAATCCGCATAGACTACGCAAAAAAAATACCATTTGATCGAATTCAACCTGTGTAGACACTGAATAGTGTTAGCTGGGTCAGAGTTTTATCCATTTTACGCTTTTATTTCAGCTTAATTACTCATGCTTTCCTATAGTTAGGCAAGAGTGCTATATTCCTTCATGAAGAGACAAATTCGGAGTTGCTCAGATGAGTTTTCGCATTACCGCCCTATCCATCACTTTGTGTGCCTGTCTGCTATCCCATTCAGCCGTGGCTGAAGTCCTGCTGATAGACTCGATAAATTCTGTCCCCATTAACAGTGAGGAAGGCATTCCACGCCCAACCCGCAGCATGACAATGGATCAGGTCAGTCAGCGTTTCGGTCAACCCAGCACCACACATTCACCCGTTGGCGACCCACCGATCACCCGTTGGGACTATCCAAGCTATTCCGTATTTTTTGAATACGACCACGTGTTGACCTCTGTGTTGCACCGCTGAGTTCGCTGCTACGGCGCCGGCTCTTCCCCAGCCACGCCAGCAGGCGAGAAAAATCCCGAACAAAGCCTTGCAGAGGTATCCCTGCAAGGCTTTCTCATTGCCGGGCAGCCATCCAACTTTGTGTAATTACCCCTGGGTAATCTCTAAACCCACCTCGTGCTGACAATGCATAATCACTCAATCCCCTTACAGTTGTTACGGTAGCTATTCTTGACAATTTTACTGAGTTTTTTATACTCCTCGCCAATTCGACCCATTCTCATCCAACAGCAGTGATCCGGTCTGCCAGGTAGTACAGATGACAAATCAAACATCAGCGGCATTGATGCACTCGATTATCCAGCGAATCGCCACTGGCCCAGAATTGAGCAAAGATATCTCTCTGGATGAAGCCCGGGAGGGAATGTCTGCCATTCTGCGCGGTGAAATCGATGATGTGCAAACTGCCATCTTTCTGATTGCCCTGCGCATGAAACGGGAGACGGATGATGAAAACAAAGGCACCCTGGAAGCTATTCTGAACATCTCTGAAAGCCGTACAGCCAATGTCGATGAGCTGATCTCCCTGGCCGATCCCTACGACGGCATGAACAGGAACCTGCCAATTGCCCCGGTGATTCCAGTGGTGCTTGCCGCCTGTGGACTCCCCTGTGTCAGCCACGGGCTTGATGCGGTCGGCCCGAAGTTCGGTATCACCCACCGTCACGTCCTGCAGGCCGCCGGTATCGATGTGGACATGGATCTGGATGAGGCCGTAAACCGTATCGAAAACCCGGATCTGGGCTGGGCCTATGTAGATCAAAAGACCTTCTGTCCTGGTCTACATGATCTTACCGGACTGCGGCAACGCATCATCAAACGACAGGTACTGACCACGGTTGAAGTGCTGGCCAAACCGATCACCGCGACACAGAAGACCCATCTTCTCACCGGCTACGTACACAAGCCCTACCCGGCCAAGTACGCCTCTCTGGCACGCTTCGCCGGATTCGAGGGCTGCCTTCTGGTAAGAGGTACCGAGGGTGGTGTGATCCCCTCTCTCAGACAGCAAGGAATGATTTTTCGCTACGACAATCTGAATCAGGAGAGTCCGGTGGAGATCTCACCGACAAGTCTGTCGATTGACCAGAGTGTGCGTGCTGTTCCGCTGCCGGATCATCCAGCCATCCAGCGCAATGACGATGATGTTGCCCGAATCAGCGATATCACCCAGGCAGCCGAGATAGCGGCCGAAACTGCACTTGAAGCTTTGCAGGGAAAATCGGGCCCAGCTTACGACTCGCTGGTCTACAGCTGTGCCGTCACCCTCTGGCACAGCGGACGCCATGCAAGCCTGGAGCAGGCAGCAGCCCAGGTGCGGCAGGTTCTGGATTCCGGTCAGGCAGCGGACCGCCTGAGATAACTGGAGATAGCCGATGACCGAGAGATGGATCAAGGTTGCAGCAACAGCTGAACTACCGCCTGGCACCATGAAGCGTGTTGACATTGAACAACATCGGTACCTGATTGTGAACGTTGACGGCAAGATCTACGCCGTAGATGACACATGCAGCCACGAAGAAGTCTCCCTCTACCTCGGCTGCATCGAGGATCACAACATCAAATGTTCACTCCACGGCAGCCGTTTCTGCCTGAAAACCGGGAGACCTCTGGAAGAGCCTGCAGATGAACCGATTGGCACATATCCCGTCAAGATCAACGATAATCAAATCCTAATACAGCCCAAATTTTAATTAAACACACGATTTTGGTGATCTAGATCAAAAATCAGTAGGTTCCTACACTAGCGGAATCAGGGTAATTACTATATATTTGCCCCCATAAAAAAATCTGCCTTGTATTTAGGCTCCATAATTTCACCACCAAATAAGAGTTCCGGGGGTATATCCGGTGAAATACCTATTCATGTTGGCCATTGCATTCTGTATGACACTGTTTTGGCAAACATCCAACATTGCTGACAGAACCCCCAACCTCCAGAGTTTCGAACAGGAACAGGTGATTATCAAAAAGCCACAAGCTTCTTGAGTGTAATTCAGGTATTTGCGGAAACACTGTTTCCACTTCCCTTTCCGGTATCACTGAGATAGTGAAATCCTCATAAAATTCTACTTCAGTCAGCCATTACGGCAGATCTGTAGCGTGATCTGTTTCAGGTTTCTGTCGTCATTTTCGATCGATATTGAACAAACCCTTGCCTCCACTGGTCACTATTTGGGAATATTAACCCATGCTCATCAACAAAACGGCAAACCAAGAGGTTAAGCGCTTTTTTTGTTGAGACTCCTGAGTGAATTCAGGTATGGTTGGTGGGCTGTAAAGATTACGATAACGATAAAACGACTGAATCTGTGACAACCGCATCTTCAAGCCACTCTGTTGCGACCTTTGAAGCCAAATCTCTGGCCTGTATCCGGGATGACCGTATGCTGTTCGAAGGTCTCGATTTCACCATCAATCCTGGTCAGGCACTGGTCCTGGAGGGTAGAAACGGCAGTGGTAAAACCTCCCTGTTGCGAATTTTGTGCGGTATTCGCCTACCCGAAGCCGGAGATTTGCTCTGGCAAGGTGAAGATATTTTTCAGTTGGGGCCTGAATTCCATGAACACATTGCCTATCTGGGCCATAAGGATGGCTCGAAGCAGGATCTGACTCCTTTGGAGAATCTGCGAATCGCCAAAGGCCTGGGCAAGGCCAGGCAAGATATCGATCTAGAGGAGGCTTTGGACCAGGTCGGCTTGTACGGGTTTGAAGATGTACCGACCCGAAATCTTTCAGCGGGTCAGCAGCGTCGACTCGCGATTGCCCGTCTGCTGGTCACCGATGCAAAATTGTGGATACTCGACGAGCCATTCACATCACTTGACCGTAAGGGTATTGAACATATGGAGCGACTTTTCGAGGGACACCTCAACAAAGGCGGCATGGCGGCTATGACTACCCACCATCGTATCGGTTTTAAGGATGAGATCGAGCTGGTACGCATCAATCTTTCCGAACGATGAGTACGCTCTCCCTGACAAGCGCCTTCAGCCTGCTCCTGAAAAGGGACCTGGTGCTCGCCTACCGGAGACGCTCGGAACTGGTCAATCCGATGCTCTTCTTCGTCCTGGTGACGGCGATGTTTCCACTGGGTATCGGCAATGATCCCAAGCTAATCGAAGCAGTCGGCCCTGGGGTGGTTTGGGTTGCCGCCCTACTCGCCTCACTCTTGTCGCTGGACAGTATGTTCCGCTCCGATTTCGATGATGGCTCGCTGGAACAGTTTATGCTCAGCGCCCATCCGGTCTCGGTCCTGGTACTGGCAAAAATCCTTGCGCACTGGCTGGTAACCGGCTTGCCACTGTTTATCGTGGCGCCTCTGCTGGCCGTGCTGCTGAACATCCCCAGCAGCGCAATTCCCACCCTGATGCTGACACTGATTCTGGGCACTCCGGTGCTCAGTCTGATCGGCTCGGTCGGTGTGGCGCTGACGGTCGGATTGAGACGGGGCGGTGTCATCCTCTCTCTGCTTGTGCTCCCCCTCTATGTTCCTGTATTGATATTTGGTACAGATGCTGTCAAAACAGCCATAATCGGTATACCGACCACCGCGCAGATCTCCATCCTGGGGGCGATGCTGGTCGGTTCCCTGGTACTGGCGCCCATGGCCACTGCCGCCTCATTGAGAATCAGTCTGAGTTAATATGATCATACGTTTCTTCCATCAAATGGGTTCGCCACGCTATTTCTATAATGTAGCGGGCAAACTGGTGCCCTGGTTCATGGTCAGTTTTCTGATCACCCTGGTGTTTGGCCTCTACTACGGCCTGTTCGTGGCCCCTCCCGACTATCAGCAGGGAGAGAGCTACCGCATCATGTACATCCACGTACCCTCTGCCTGGATGTCCATGTTCATCTATGTGGTGATGGCGGTATCCGGACTGATCAGCCTGGTCTGGCGGATCAAAATGACGGAAATCGTGGTCATCAGCAGCGCCACCGTGGGAGCGTCGTTTACCTTTCTCGCCCTGGCCACCGGCTCGCTCTGGGGTAAGCCCATGTGGGGTACCTGGTGGGTCTGGGATGCTCGCTTGACCTCGGAACTGATCCTGCTGTTTCTCTATCTCGGCATTATCGCCCTGCACAGCGCCATTGAGGACAAGCGGGTCGCTGCCCGGGCAGTTTCCATCCTCGCCTTGGTCGGGGTGGTCAACATACCGATCATCCACTATTCCGTGGAGTGGTGGAACACCCTGCACCAGCCCGCATCGGTGACGAAATTCGATAAACCCTCCATGGATCTCAGCATGCTGATCCCGCTGCTCACCATGGCAATCTCATTTAAACTTTACTATGGCGCTGTGGTCTTAATGCGCGCGCGCGCAGAAATTGTCGAACGGGAAAGAAACAGTCGCTGGGTTCAGGAATTGGTTGAACAGGAGGCGAAATGAGCGAGTTTTTCGCAATGGGTGGCTACGCAGTCTATGTCTGGCCCTCTTTTATCCTGGCGTTCATTGTGCTGGTTGCCAACGTGGTGGCACCTCTACGTCAACGTAAGCGCGCCTTAACTGATATCGCCCGTAAAATACGTCGGGCCAGGAAAGTACAAAATGAATCCCATACGTAAGAAAAGACTCACCCTGATCGGTCTTATGGTAGCCGGTATCGGTGTTGCCACCTGGCTGGCACTGAATGCCTTCGATGAGAATCTGATGTTCTTCTTTTCACCCTCCGAAGTGGTGGAAGGCAAGGCACCGGAGGCACATCCGTTCCGCATTGGCGGTCTGGTCCAGAACGACAGTGTCAAGCGCAAGCCGGACGGTCTGACCACCGCTTTCTCGGTGACCGATAACGCCGAGGCGGTAACGGTTGAGTATACCGGCATTCTTCCCGACCTGTTTCGTGAAGGTCAGGGTATCGTCGCCATGGGCCAACTCAACCAGAACGGCATCTTCATCGCCAGCGAAGTACTGGCCAAACATGATGAGAACTACATGCCTCCGGAGGTCGCCGAATCTCTGAAAACCGCCCATGACGAGGCAGTCGCCAATCCTCAGCCCCAGGCCAGCATACAATGATCCCTGAACTCGGTCACTTCGCCTTAATTCTCGCACTTTGCCTGGCGGTCACCCAGGCGATCGTGCCTTTGGTCGGCTCCTATACCCGGAATAACGCCTGGATGGCCGCTTCCAGAAGTCTTGCCTGGGGGCAGTTTCTCTTTCTGACCATTTCACTGCTGATTCTGACCAACGCCTTCCTCAGCAACGACTTTTCTGTCGTCTATGTGGCGCAGCACGGTAACACCAAATTACCGGATATCTACAAGATATCCGCTGTGTGGGGTGCCCATGAGGGATCCCTGTTGCTATGGGCCTTTCTGCTCGCCGCCTGGAGTGTGGCGATCGCCGCTTTCAGTCGCAATCTGCCGCTGGAGATGGTCTCCCGGGTACTCTCGGTAATGGGCATGGTGAGCATCGGCTTCATGCTCTTCATGCTGCTCACTTCCAACCCTTTTGACAGAACCTTCCCCGTTCCCCTGGAGGGCGGTGAACTCAACCCCATGTTGCAGGACCCTGGTTTGGCGATTCACCCACCGATGCTCTATATGGGCTATGTGGGCTTTTCCGTCGCCTTCGCGTTTGCCATCGCCGCTCTACTCGGCGGTCGACTGGATGCCTCCTGGGCCCGCTGGTCTCGACCTTGGACAACCATCGCCTGGGTATTTTTGACACTGGGCATCGTACTCGGCAGCTGGTGGGCCTATTACGAGCTTGGCTGGGGTGGCTGGTGGTTTTGGGATCCGGTGGAAAATGCCTCCTTCATGCCCTGGCTGGTCGGTACGGCATTGATCCACTCCCTGGCTGTGACTGAAAAGCGGGGCGCCTTCAAAAGCTGGACGGTGTTGCTGGCGATCTCTGCCTTCTCCCTGAGTCTGCTCGGCACCTTTCTGGTACGTTCCGGGGTGCTGACATCCGTGCACTCGTTTGCCTCGGATCCGGCCCGCGGTGTGTTTATCCTGATATTCCTGTTGATTGTCATCGGTGGCTCTCTGCTGCTCTACACCTGGCGCGCCCCCTATATCACCAGCGGTGGAAGATTTGATCTGATCTCCCGTGAGACCTTTCTGCTGGGTAACAATCTGCTGTTCTCGGTATTTGCCGCACTGGTGCTTCTGGGTACGCTTGCGCCGCTGATTTACGACGCACTGGAACTGGGCAAGATCTCGGTGGGTTTCCCCTGGTTCAACAAGATGTTTCTGCTGACCACACCCTTCCTGGCACTGCTGATGGGTATCGGCTCCCTATCCCGATGGAAGCATGCTGAACCTTCCCTGCTGATCAAACAGCTGAAGGTCGCGTTTGTCGTCAGCGTAGCGTTTGGACTGGTCAGTCTGCTGCCCATGTTCTCCGGTGGTAACTGGCTGGTTGGTCTGGGTATGGGACTGGCCCTGTGGGTGACCACCTCTCACATTGTCAACGTCAGGGATCGACTGAAAAACAAGAAGGGCTTTAATGGTTTCTGGCAGGATTTCAAAACCGGTGGTCGTAGCTACTACGGCATGATTCTGGCCCACTTTGGAGTCGCCATGTTTATCGTTGGCGTCACCATGGTATCCAATTTCGGTGAAGAGAATGATGTCCGCATGAGTCCCGGCGATGTGAGTGAGATTGCCGGCTACGAGTTCCGCTTTGATGGTGTAAAGCGGGTTCCCGGCCCGAACTACAACGCCCATCGGGGCAGTTTCCAGGTTTCCCTCGACGGTGAGCCGTTCATTACTCTGGAGCCGGAAAAACGGACCTATTTCGTACAGACACGTCCGATGACGGAAGCCTCCATCGACTGGGGTTTCACCCGTGACCTCTATGTCTCACTGGGTGAGCCGTTGGGTGGTGGTGACTGGAGTCTGCGTCTCTACTACAAACCCTATGTGCGCTGGATCTGGCTGGGTGGTGTGCTGATGGGTCTGGGCGGCATCTTGGCTGTCACCGACCGACGCTACCGAACCGCCAAAGTACGCTCGCCAGAGATGGTAAACAACGCCGCCGCCGCTGCGGCTACTTCAGGGAGTTAATTCTGTAATGAACCGCTATTTGCGTTATTCCGTGCCGTTGATCGTCTTCGGGATAATTGCCGCTTTTCTTTATAAAGGGCTGAGCATGAACCCCAGGGAGATCCCCTCACCGCTGATCGGCAAATCGATTCCGGAGTTCTCCCTGCCCTCGGTGGAAAGTGCCCAAACCATGATCAATGATCAGAACCTCAAGGGTAAGATCTACCTGTTGAATGTCTGGGCAACCTGGTGCGTCTCCTGTCGTGCTGAGCACGACACCCTGGTCCACCTTGCCCGTTCAGGGAAAGTGGAGATCGTGGGGCTCAACTGGAAGGATGAGCGGGTCAAGGCACAGGCCTGGCTGCAGCAACTGGGCGACCCCTATACGGTCAACATATTTGATAAAAAGGGACGCACAGCCATTGATCTTGGGGTCTATGGCGCCCCGGAAACCTTTTTGGTCGATGGTGATGGCATCATTCATTACAAACACGCAGGCCCCCTCACCCTGGGCGTGTTTAACGAAACCCTGCTTCCCATGATCAATGATTTGAAAGCCAAAGGATCGTAACGTGCGCCTATTTCTGTTCAGTTTTATCTACCTACTAGGTCTGACTACCCTGCAAGCGGCAACCCTCGCGGAATACAGCTTCGAAGATCCGGCACAGGATGAGGACTTTCGCGAAATCATTGAAGAGATGCGCTGCCTGGTCTGTCAGAACGAGTCACTGGCAGGCTCCAACGCGGAACTGGCGATTGACCTGAGAAACGAAATCTACGACATGATGAAGGGCGGTCAGAGTAAAGGGGAGATCATCGATTTCATGGTTGCCCGATACGGTGACTTTGTCCTCTACAGTCCACCTGTCAAGCCAAGCACTTACCCCATCTGGTTTGGCCCGTTAATCGTTTTTCTGATCGGCGGTGTGGTTCTGTTTCGTATCATCAGGCGTAAAAACCAGAGCAGAGAAACAGAACTGAGTGAGGCAGAACAGCAAAGACTCGATAAGCTTCTGAATCAGTCGAACGAACAAAGAGACACGAATCAATGACCCTATTCTGGATGATTATTGCCGGACTCACTGTCCTGGCAATGGCTTTTGTCGGCCTGCCGTTATTAAGAAAAGAGGTAACCGATAAAATCACCTCTGACGAACTCAATCTGGCTGTCTTCAAACAGCAGCTTGAGGAGCTGGACAGCGATCTTGAAGCAGGCAATCTGGACCAGAACCGCTATGATGCGGCGCGCAAGGACCTGGAGAAATCCCTGTTGACCGATGTCTCCACGTCAACTTCAGACTCCACCAGTCAGGAGAGACGTTCAGGACGCATCATGGCAGGCACCGCACTGTTGATTCCACTTGCCGCCTGGCTGCTCTACGATTTTCTGGGATCCCCTGAGATCGTCAACCATCTGGCTCAACAGCCTGCAGCTGGCACAACCCAGCAGACGGCTCAGGCACCCTCCGGCGGCATGGAAAACCTTCCACCAATGGATGAGCTGGTCAGAAGGCTGGCGGAAAAACTGCAAGAGAATCCGGACAATCAGGATGGCTGGGTCATGCTGGGCCGCAGTTATATGGCCCTCAATGATCACGAGGCAGCTATCAATGCGTATCAGCGTGCCATGGAGATGAACGACCAACGGGTCGATCTACTGCTGGCTTATGCGGAAGCCATTGCTGCAACTACCGGTAACGATTTTACCGGTCGAGCCGCACCAATGATCGAAAAGGCCTACCAACTGGAACCGGAAAACCCGAACGTACTCTGGTTGGCGGGTATCCTGGCTTATCAATCCACCGATTATAAATCGGCGATCCTGCGTTGGGATACACTTCGCACCACCCTCACACCACAGAGCGCCGAGCTTGAATCGGTGAACAGCGCAATCGACGATGCGCGTAAACAGCTGGGTATGCCTCCGGAAGAGACAGAGCTGCCGAGCATCGTGAAGAAACAGAAACCCAAAGCCCAAGCACAGCCAACTGCTGCAGCAACCGACGAGTCCATAAAGGTTGCCGTATCCCTCTCACCTGAACTGCAGGCGAAGGCGAAACCGAATGACCTGGTATTCATCTATGCCAAAGCGGTCAGCGGCCCACCAATGCCGCTGGCTGCAGTCAGAAAAAAGGTCAGTGACCTGCCAGTTTCGATCAGCCTGGATGACAGCATGGCGATGATGCCACAAATGAAGCTCTCCGGTTTCAATGAAGTGGTGGTCGGTGCCAGAATCTCCATGTCTGGCAGCCCAACCGCGCAGGCTGGAGACCTTGAAGGCGAGATTCAGCCGGTCGCACCCGGGTCCGCTGAGACAGTTCAGGTCGTGATCAATTCGGTTCATCCTTGATTCCCTGTTGAGCCACTAGTGGCAAAGGCTCGAATTGATGCAGCCTTTGCCGGAACAGGGCTCAATCTGCCCGATCCCACACCAGTCCTAGAGCGTAAATGGCATGCTGGACGGTATGAAGCTGACCATTGTCATGATTTTTTGAAAAATCAGTCTGTTTTATGCCAATCTACTGCCTGAACTCAACAACTTCAGATAGTTGATTGATATACTGGCAACAAACATAATCAATAACACTTAGCCGATGCCTCTGATGGCTATAAAACCCGGCATGTTCTGATGATAGGAGTCACGATGGCCAATTACTCTACCCATGATATCCACAATATCGCACTGGTCGGGCATGCCGGCTCAGGTAAAACGAGTTTGATCGAGAGTCTGCTGCACCGATCGGGCATGATCAAGACGAAAGGGACGATTGAGCAGGGCGACACCGTCTGTGACAGCGATGATCTGGAGAAAGAGCTGCAACACTCCCTGGATATCGCCATCACCCACCTGAGCCATGAGAACAAACAGGTCAATATCATCGACACCCCCGGATATGCGGATTTTCTGGGCCGGGGTATCAGCATCCTGCCAGCCGTGGAATCGGCGATGGTCGTTGTCAACGCTTCGACCGGTATCGAACCGGTTACCATTCGCATGATGGATGCGGCAAAACGGCGTAACCTGTGCCGGTTTATCATCATCAACAAGATCGATTCAGAGGAAGTTGACCATGATGCACTACTGGAGAGCCTGAAGGAGACCTTCGGTAAAGAGTGTCTGCCGATCAATCTGCCCGCAGAAAATGGAAAAAAGGTTATCGACTGCTACTTTCAACCGGGTGGCGATGCCACCGATATCTCTTCAGTCAGTCAGGCCCATGACAACCTGGTGGATCAAGTCGTCGAAGTGGATGAGGAGCTGATGGAGCTCTACCTGGAACAAGGACAGGCGATTGAGCCAGAACAGCTGCACGATCCATTTGAGAAGGCCTTGCGTGAAGGTCATCTGATCCCGGTCTGTTTTACTTCGGCAGAGAACGGTGCCGGAATCGATGAGCTGCTCAATCTGTTCGCCAAACTGATGCCCGACCCGACAGAAGGCAACCCTCCCCCATTCATGAAGGGTGAAGGGGCTAACATGCAGCCTGTTGAAGTCACTCCCGATGAGGGCAAACATGTCATTGGCCATGTATTCAAGGTGATCAATGACCCCTACCGGGGTAAACTGGGCATCTTCCGTATCCACCAGGGCAAGCTCGAAGTCAATTCCCAGCTGTATATCGGTGATGCCAGGAAACCGTTCAAGGTCAATCACCTCTACCGTTTGCAGGGTAAAGAGCAGCAGGAGATGAAACAGGGTGTGCCCGGCGATATCTGTGCCGTGGCGCGGATTGACGACATTCATTTCGACGCGGTGATTCATGACTCCCACGATGAAGATCACCACCACCTCCGCTCGATTGAGTGCCCATTACCGCTGTTTGGCCTGGCGATCAACACCACCAAACGTGGCGATGAGCAAAAATTAAGCGATGCTCTGCATAAACTGGAAGATGAAGACCCCTGTTTCCATGTTGAGCACAATGTCAGCCTCAACGAGACAGTCATGCGAGGTCTGGGAGAGCTACATCTCGATGTACTGCTGCAGCAGATCAAGAAGAAATACAGTGTAGAAGTGGAAACCCATCCACCCAGCATCGCCTATCGGGAGACCATAACCCGCAAAGCGGAAGGTCACTATCGGCACAAGAAGCAGACCGGTGGCGCTGGACAGTTCGGTGAAGTATTTCTGCGTATCGAACCACTGGAGCGAGGTTCAGGCTTTGAATATGTCAACGCTGTGGTTGGCGGAGCGATTCCCGGGCAATTCATTCCGGCGGTTGAGAAAGGGGTCAGAAGTGCCATGGAAGAGGGTGCGCTCAGCGGATTCACCATGCAGGATATAAGAGTCACGGTTTACGACGGTAAATTTCACTCTGTCGACTCTAAGGAGATTGCCTTTGTCACAGCAGGTAAAAAGGCTTTTCTGGAAGCCGTCGATAACGCTGGAGCGGTTATCCTTGAGCCCATTGTAAATATCTCGATTACCACCTCTGACAGCTTCATGGGCGACCTGACGGGTGATTTGGCTGGACGCAGGGGCCAGATCAGTGGCACCGAGACCGGACGCAACAATACACTGGTCATCAAGGGCCAGGCACCACTGGCGGAACTTGAAGGCTACTCCACCCAGCTGAAAGCTATGACCGGCGGTGAAGGCAGCTACACAATTGAGTTCAGCCATTACGAGGCGGTTCCCCCGAACATTCAAAAACAGTTGCGTAGCTCAAAGCAGGCATAACACTCAAGCGTCGAAGAGAGCTGAGGCGGCAACCGAGTTACCCCCTCAGCTTCTCTCTCATGGCACAGGATGAATCGGGAGATCCGAGATCACTACCTGGTTCTTTATTGCCACAAACACCTGATTGTTGATTACCCAGACAGCCGGTGATGGTGTATGGTAATTAGCCACACGAGCGTAACGCCTGCCTACGCACGAGCCTCATTCGCACTTTATTGAACACCTAACGTGAGTTTGCTGCGGTTGTAAAAAGATACCCGCCCAGCATAAATGTGATTTGTAAAATGGTTGAAGCCATAACAACAGTTCGAGGTAACTTCTCCGACCATGGAACCTTTGACATTTTGAATTGCCTGATCCAGGGTGGCGGAGTCATATAAGGCAATTCCCTATCAGCAATGTATTTGACTGACTCCATCAACCAACCCTCTCAAACAACTTTTTCAGATGGGTGATTTGTCAGCATTCGGTCGGTGGTAATTACTGAATACCCAAACGGGTAAGTCGTGATAAGAACGAGCGGAAAAAGAGCGCCCACTAAATTAATAATATACACAAAATCAGAGATACCCACTAATGAGTATAATGGCTATTTATAATTAGGTAATAGTGATTATTTCGTTCTAGGCAACACAGCAACTACTCTTAAAATCAGATTAAGAAATTTATCGATCTCCCAGTTTAAATGAACAATATTTTTATTTGTTAGATTCGTTAAGTTAGTAACTTTTTGTATGCCTTTCACAGCATTTAGACCAACTTTTAAAAATCGCCAATCCTCTATCATGCTCCAGCGCTGAAACTTTTGATTTAAATCAAGGCGTGACCCTATACGAACCGTTTTTATAGTCTACAGTAAGCAATAAAAAGAAAAGGGTTTTACTGGCCTCAATGTAGTGAAACCATGCAGTCCCCATACAATAAAAAATTGGGGTTGGGAGGAAGTCGTATCCATCCTTGTCTTCATTAAGGCTTGCCATTCTTTTTTTAAAAATGAGGGGTTCCATAGTACGATCACCTGTCGTCTTTAATACCATTGGATTATTGACGCGGCAATCTATTGGAGCGCTTAAAATATTCGTTCAACCCATCACAGGAGGGAGCTATGAAACGCTTCGGTAATGGTCGGATCACCGCGATACTGGGGAGTGTTGCTGCGGGACTAGCTCTGATGCTGCAAGTCACAACAGCAGATGCCGCAAGACCGTCTGGTTCAATTGGTAAAGATTGGGGCAACCCAAAAGGACAGGAATGTATAGAGTGTCACTGGCAGGAAGATCCAGGGCTGACCATGGAGTGGAACAACAGTCAGCATGGTCAAAGCGGTGTCAACTGCCTTGACTGTCATGAAGCCAAAGCTGACGATGTTGATGGCTTTGAACATGAAGGACAGCGAATTTCAATTATTGTAACCCCTAAAGACTGCTCGAAATGCCATTCGGTAGAATTCGAAGAGATGGATGGTTCCCATCACTCCAAAGGCGGTCAAATCCTTGCATCCCTCGATAACCTCCTTGGTGAAGTAGTCGGCGGCCCTGCAGCAGTCAATGCAGGTTGCCGCCAGTGCCACGGCTCCAAGATCGAGATCGGTGAAGATGGCAGACCTCTGCCGACCACATGGCCCAACACCGGTATCGGCCGAATCAACCCTGATGGTTCTGCCGGTTCCTGTACTGCGTGTCACGGTCGTCACCGTTTCTCCAAAGCCCAGGCCCGTACACCGGATACCTGCGGTAAGTGTCACGTCGGTCCCGACCATCCTCAAATTGAGGTCTACAACGAGTCCAAGCACGGCATCATCTATCGCGCGAAAGTCGATGAGATGAACATGGAATCCGATAAGTGGGTCGCCGGTGTTGACTACTCAGCGGCTCCCACCTGCGCCACCTGCCACATGAGTGCCGGCGGCAAAGAGGGCAAGACCCATAACGTTGGCGATCGTATCTCCTGGACCCTGCGTCCACCAATCTCTCAGAAGATCAACCTGATTCGTCTGGAGAACGGTGATGAGTTCGACGTCAAAGAGGGTAAAAAAATCCCCAAGGTCGGAGACAAAGCCAAAGGTTCTACCGTGGTCGAGGTTGTGACCTGGAAGGAACGTCGCAAGAAGATGCAGGAAGTCTGTAAGGCCTGCCACAGCGACAGCGTTATTAATGGTCACTACAATCAGTTCGATAACGTGGTTGAACTCTACAATGAGAAATTCGCCAAGCCTATCGCTGCTGTCATGGGTGAGCTGAAGAAGAACGGCTATATCACCAAGGCCCCGTTTGACGACAAAATCGAATGGACCTGGTGGGAAATCTGGCATCATGAAGGCCGCCGCGCTCGTCACGGTGCGTCCATGAGTGGTCCTGACTATACCTGGTGGCACGGTATCTATGATGTAGCCAAGCACACCTACATGAAATGGATACCCGAGTTGAAAGATGTGGCTATGAAGAAGGACGGCAACACCAAGTTTGCCGACGCCATGCTCGACAAGTACTTCCGCCCGATCGAGGGCCATACCTGGTACTTTGAAGGTATGAGCAAGGAGTCCATCGACAAGGTACGTAAGGGTTTTGAAGAGCGCTACGGTAAAGGCGCGCTGAAGTAACCCCCCTCACCCCCTTCAGGTCATCCTGAAGGGGGTTTTTCATTTCTTACCATCTTCCGCTATCGTATTTTTCCAATGAGGTATTCAATGCTGCGATACTCAAGATACCTGGTTGTTGCTTTACTCGGTTGCAGCCTATCCTTCTCGATCACGGCCAACAGCGAACAACAGACTCTGATCGAACAAGCCTTTCAACAAACAGAAGCCGGTGACCTGAAAGCCGCTCAATCACTTCTGGAAGAGGCAATCAAAGAAGCACCCTCCTCTTCTCTGGCCTATACTCGACTTGGTGGAGTACAACTGTTACAGCAGTCTTACTCCTCAGGCATCGAAAACTTTCAACAGGCGATTATGCTGGATCAATCCAATTCAGATGCCTTCATAGGCCTGGCCGTCGCCTATCTACACCTTGGAAGATATCAGCTGGCAAGAGAGGCCTTGAAACAGGCACAACAGCTGGATCCATCCAAAAAACAAGAAATTGACAAAGTTGTTACGTGGCTGAATCAACGCTCATCCCAAAACACGATGCACTGATTCAGATTTCACCAGAGGAGATTTTCATGAAAAACAGAAAAGCACGGCTACTCGCATTGACAGCCGCGGTGATTTTCTCAGGCAGCCTGACTGCAGAAGGTGTTCGCTCACCCAGCATGCTTGCCAACACTTGCGCCGGTTGTCATGGCACCATGGGCGCCAGCGCCGGTGACTTAATGCCGATTATCGGCGGTATGGAAAAGGAGTTTCTACAAATGATCCTGCTGGAATATAAATCCGGCGAACGGGACTCCACCATCATGGGACGAATCGCCAAAGGCTATAGCGAATCGGAACTGAAAGCGATCGCTTCATTCATGGCAGATCAGGAGTGGGTTTCAAGCCCGGTCAAAACAGATTCCAAAATGGTGGCGATCGGTAAGAAAATTCACGACGACCAGTGTAAGACCTGCCATGAAGACAACGGTAGAGTGCAGGAGGATGAAGCCCCCCGACTGGCCGGACAATGGCCGGAATATACCATGCATTACCTGGAATGGTGTCACAGCAAAGGGAAACGTTGCGCACCCCGCAAAATGGGCAAACGCGTCATGAAACTCTCCAAAGAAGAGTTAAAGGCCATGGCCGAATTTTATGCCAGTGAAAAGTAATTTTGGGGAGAATAATTAATGGCTATGTTCACGCGACGTAAATTTGTTAAAGCAGCCGGTGCCTGTACCGCTTTAGGCGCATTGGCTTCAATCAGTGCCTGTACTGCGAATACGCCCAAACGTGCATCAGGTGGCGGTAAAGGCCGGGTGATTGTCATCGGCGGAGGTTATGGCGGCGCCATCGCAGCAAAATATATCAAGCTGGCTGATGCGGATATCGATGTCACCTTGATCGAAAAAGATAAAAAGTATGTCTCCTGTCCACTGAGTAATGAAGTGCTGGGCGGTGACAGAAACATCGACAGCCTCACTTTCGGCTATGACACACTGAAGAATAAAAGAGGCATCAATGTTGTTCAGGATGAGATCGTGGCAATCGATCCTGATAAACATACAGTCAAAGGTAAAAGCGGCAAACAGTATGACTACGACAAACTGATCGTCTCCCCTGGCGTCGATTTCCGTTACGAAAAGATTGATGGCTACAACGCCGAGGTTGCAGAGAAGATTCCTCATGCCTGGAAAGCCGGGCCGCAAACAGTCACCCTGAGAAAGCAGCTTGAAGCCATGAAGGATGGCGGTGTTTGCTATATCGCCGCACCACCCAATCCGTTTCGTTGTCCTCCCGGACCTTATGAGCGTGCGGCACAAATCGCACACTACTTCAAAATGCATAAGCCGAAGTCGAAGGTCATTATCCTTGACGCCAAGGATAAATTTTCCAAGCAGGGCCTCTTCATGCAGGGCTATAAGAAGTTCTATGGCGACATGGTGGAGTGGGTATCCGGCGCCGGTGGCGGTATCATCGAAGCAATCGATCCAAACAGCCGCACCCTGGTCGGTGAAGTGGAAGAGTACAAAGGGGATGTTGTGAATCTCATCCCGGCACAGAAAGCGGGTAAGATTGCACAGGTCGCCGGACTGGCTGACGATTCAGGCTGGTGCCCGGTAAATCAGAAGACCTTCGAGTCGAAACTGCATAAGGACATTCATGTCATCGGAGACGCCTGTATTGCCGGTAAAATGCCCAAATCGGGGTATGCCGCCAACTCTCAGGGTAAGGTCTGTGCCGCTGCAATCGTTGCAGCACTGAATGGCCAGGAACCCGGTGAACCCTCCTACGTCAATACCTGTTACAGCATTATCTCACCAGAATGGGGTATCTCTGTGGCAGCGGTCTATCAACTTGTGGATGGCAAGATCGTTGGCGTGAAAGGCGCCGGCGGCCTCTCACCGATGAATGCCAGTGCCGCAACCCGGGCCATCGAGGCCAAGTTTGCTCGCAGCTGGTTCAAGAACATCGCAGCTGACATGTTCACCTGACCCCCCACGGGGAACCTCTGATTGTATAGAGGTTCCCCATTCAACTGGCGAACCTCTCTGGTTTGCTTAAATCTCGCCTTTTAAGTAGCCCTGTCGAAGCGGTTCCGGAAACCTCTCAATCGCATACCGCAACATTGTCCTGGGCATTGCTTGATAGAATGGATTCAGAAACATTTGTGCCCGGTTTCGATCACGATTACCCACTTCCCTGATCATCCAACCAACAGCTTTGTGAATTAAATCCTGCTGGTCCTGCAGTAACAGTTCTGCAATAGCCAGTGCATCATCATACTGCTGTTTTTTTATGAACTGGTAGGTGGCGATCATCGCAATCCGTCGCTCCCAGAGAGAGTCGGACCTCGCCAGCACATAGAGTATTGCCCGCTCCCGGGTCAAAAGATAGGCGCCGACAATCTGATAGGCAGAACTGTCCACCAAATCCCAGTTGTTGATGTAACGGGTATTACCAAGGTAGTTCCTAAAGACACGTTCACGCAGCTTCTCATCACCGGACGCAAACTTTCTGACCAGTATCAACAAGGCGCACAAACGCTCTTCATGATAGGCGGACTTCAGGCAACGTACGACCTGTGTCAGGGACATCTGCTGAAATTCTCTGGCCTGCTGTCGGAGAATCGGCACACGGATCCCCAGGAACCGATCCCCCTCTCCATACTCACCCTTGCCGGTTTTGAAAAAACGTTGAGACTTGTCCGCGATCTCCGGACTGGCCAGGTTTTCCAGATTCAGTCTCAGATGCTCAGCCTTCATTCCGTTGCAGTGGGAGTTTCTGCTGGTGACTCAGATAGATGTTCGACTCCCCTCGCCCCATCAAGAACATTTCCTGCTAAATCCACGCCCTCGAATACCGCTTCACGTAGATTGGCTTTGCGGAGGTTGCACCTGGTTAGTTTCGCTCCGGTAAAGTCAGCAGCATACAAGTTGGTTGATCCAAAGTCGGTAAATTCCAACTCTGCCTTGCGAAAACTGGCATCCTTAAGGTTTGCTCCATTCATATTGGCCCTGCGGATGTTGGCCTCTGAAAAGTCGCTCTCGATCAAGTTGCCGCTAACTACTACGGCATCCAGTTGTGCACCCTGCAGATTCGCCCCTTTAAGATTTACTCCAAGCATTTGAGCACGGATGAATTTGGCCTCACGTAGATCGGCACCTGTCAAACGGGTCTTTTTCAGCTCAGTTTCTGAAAACAGGGATGACACCAGACTGCTGTTCGACATATCCGCCTTAAGCAGACGCGCCTGGGTGAAATCGGTATTGTTCAACACCAGCCCAGATAGATTGCTGTTACGCAAGTTGGTTCTGCGGAAACTGACATTACTCAGTGATCCCGCCTGACTTAAATCAACACCAGCTAAATCAGCACTGTCTAAATTGGCATCTGTTAGATTCGTATCGATGAGTTGGCTGTTGGTAAAGAGTGCAAACTGTAGATTCGCTCCACTCAGGTCGGCATTGGATAGATCAGCTCCATTGAAATTTGCCTGCTGTAGATCGCTTTGACTCAGATTTGCACCGCTTAGATCCGCTCTACTGAAACGACCATAAACCACCTTGACACCTTGCAGATTGGCGCCAGATAGATTGGTTCTGGAAAAACTGGTGCCTTTAAGACTGGCCCCGCCCAGATTTGCATGACTTAGATCACTACCATACAGCATCGCCTGGTCGAGAATTGCACCTCTAAGATCGCTACGGGAGAGATCCATCA
Source organism: Candidatus Thiodiazotropha sp. AKAK2 (assembly GCF_058244685.1). NCBI lineage: Bacteria > Pseudomonadati > Pseudomonadota > Gammaproteobacteria > Chromatiales > Sedimenticolaceae > Candidatus Thiodiazotropha > Candidatus Thiodiazotropha sp. AKAK2. The sequence continues at coordinate 246,397 of NZ_JBSYOP010000017.1, forward strand.
TTCTTAAGTCCGCTCCGGTCAAGTCACAGTTAATGCATTTACCCTCTGCAACTAAGCGCTCAACGCTCAGCTCTGATGCCACCAAATTGGTGAAAGAAAATAGTGAAATAGTTATCGTCAGAAATAGATTTAGAGACAATGGAGTAACCCTTTAACGGTAATGTGTTTTGTTTCCGAAGGGAATAATTACAACTTTATTTTTTTACAATTATCGATATTGAAGGATAGAAGCACTACCAATCTATCTATGCGTCATTGCAAAATGTAAAAAAATGTTAAGTCACCCTTCTAAATGTAAATTCTACACCTTCTTAAACCCAGTCGCATATCCCATGAATATTTTATGGGATATTCTTTACTGCCTGTTGTTGATCTCATTTCAGATGGAATCATGAAACGAGCGATAACAGGTTCTAGTGTGTCATGGATCAGGAAAAAGACACAATGTATTTATGGTAAGAAAAAAGGGAAAATTAGAAATGAGAATCAAATGTAGTATACCCTCATCTTTCACTTTCTGTATTGCTTCCATCGGCCTCTCAATTTCAAGCACCTCATTTGCTGGATGGATCGATAATATGCAAAACAACAGCACACTCTTCTACTCTGCTCAACACGCAGAAACAGTTCCCACAGATCAGGTTATCGTTAAATATCGGCTCGGAACCAACACAACTACTTCCAGCAGAACGATGGTCGAGCGAGCCAAACAATTTTCAGATGATATCGGAGTCGGTTTTTCGCATCTTAGAAATAGTGCTCATGGCGGACAAATATTGAAATTGGATAGTGCAAAGACGCCGGCAGAGATGCGGCCGATCATCGATAAAATTGAGCAGAACGGTGATGTGGAGTATGCGGAACCGGATCTGATCATGTTCCCCCTCTATACACCTAACGATCCTCGCTACAATGAACAATGGGGGTTCCATGATCAGACGGGTGGTATTCGTGCGCCTGAAGCTTGGGATACAACCCAGGGAGAAGGTGTTGTGGTGGCGGTAGTCGATACAGGTTATCGTCCCCACCCCGATCTCAACGATAATCTTCTCCCCGGTTACGATATGGTGAGTAACAGCACGAATGCAGGAGATGGTGACGGACGGGATTCCGACGCGACAGATATGGGAGATTATTCGCCTCAGTGCAACATTCACCAAAGTACTTGGCACGGCACACATGTCGCCGGTACGGTGGCAGCATTGACCAACAATAGTCTCGGTGTCAGTGGCACAGCATTCAAAGCAAAAGTTGTCCCGGTCAGAGTACTGGCCAAGTGCGGTGGGTATACCTCTGATATCGCCGACGGAATCACCTGGGCTGCAGGTGGCAACGTAGCCAACGTCCCGGCCAATCAAAATCCTGCGAAGGTAATCAACCTCAGTCTCGGTGGTGATTCCGCAACCTGTCCGCAGACCTATCAACAAGCGATCAATACCGCCCGACAAATGGGAGCATCGGTTGTTGTTGCAGCAGGTAATGAAACTAAGGATGCCTCCGGATTCACTCCGGTGAACTGTACAGGTGTTATCGCTGTGGCAAACTCTAACCGTCAAGGAGGACGCACCTCCTCATCCAACTATGGCAATCTGATTGATCTTGCCGCTCCTGGTGACAGCATTCTTTCGACCCACAACAATGGACAATCCACACCAGGGTCCGACAGTTATGCCAGTATGACCGGTACCAGCATGTCAGCACCCCATGTTTCTGGTGTGGCGGCCTTGATGTATGCGGTCAAATCAGACATAACACCGGATCAAGTGGAGCAGTTCCTGAAAGAGAGCGCACGGGATTTTCCGGCCAGCTGTCAAGGTTGCGGTGATGGTATCCTGGATGCATCAGCTGCCGTTGCCAAGGCTTCAGACGGAACCACGCCGGTCGATCCTCCGGTTACACCGCCGAATGATAACGAATTGACAAACAATGTCGCCAAAACCGGCCTTTCAGGCAGTGCTGGTGAAACCTTAAGCTATTTTATCGATGTTCCTGCCGGTGCTACAAATCTCTCATTCAAAATGAGTGGTGGTAGTGGTGATGCTGATCTCTATGTGAAATACAATGCAGAACCGACCGACAACAGTTATGACTGCCGGCCCTTTCTCCAGGGTAACAATGAGACTTGTAATATCAGCAATATCCAGACTGGCCGGTATCACGTCAAAGTTAAAGGATACAGTAGTTTCTCCGGAGTATCGTTAGTCGCCAGTTTTGACCTGAGCAGTACAACTCCAACCGATCCCCCCGTATCTCCCCCGGCCGATAACCTTTTAATCAACAAACAGGCCAGGACAAATCTGTCTGCCGGCAGCGGGGAAACACTCAGCTATCTCTTTGATGTCCCTGCGGGCGCTACAAATCTCTCTTTCAGAATGAGCGGTGGCACTGGCGATGCCGATCTTTATGTGAAATTCAATACTGAACCGACAGAGACTAATTACGATTGCCGGCCTTATCGTGAAGGCAACGATGAAACCTGTATCATCAACAATATCCAGGTCGGACGATACCATGTACTGATCAAAGGTTATTCCGCCTTCTCTGGAGTATCGCTAGTGGCAAGCTACGACCAGGGTGGTAGCTCGACTGCGCCAGCTAATCCGGGACTACCCTGGTATCCTCTGTATTAATAACTGAATTATATAAATAACGTTAAATCACAATTCAGGGGCGGTGACACCGCCCCTTTTTTTCAAATAAGAAATATGAGAAGTGAGATTGGAGTACGAATTGTATTAGGGCCTGTTAACACTAATCTAATACGTCCTGTTGTGCCTGAAAAGCGCCAATCAAGGCGCGAGGAGCGTAGTTTGGTTGTTCCAAATGAGCGACGAGCAACGGTTCGTGGCGCTTTTTCAGGCGCAACCCCCCATTTTGATATTTAAAGAGGGGGCTGGGTCTGTTTTTGCGCCCAGCGGCGTTATTATTCGCTCATGTAGAATGACTACACGACGCTCATTCTGCCTTGCTGGGCACAAAAACAGACCCAGCAGGACGTATTGGATTCGTGTTAACAGGCCCTAAAATGATAATCATTCCATATACTACCAATATCGATACTCAGGGAAAATGAACAGGTGTTCTCATATCGTACTGATAAAACTCTGCCCTAAAGAGATAAAAAAAACTGCAATTGTGAGATAATTATCAGCTTTTATTTCAAAATTGCAGCCGATGACCAAGCAAGAAAACCAACATTCCCCACTTCTACCTGAGTTGCCTGAAGCCCCAGGTAAACGTTATCAATGGGGTGGCCTGCATGGATGCAGTGGCTCCCTGGCGATTGCCAATGCGGCAGAGCACTATCCGGGGATCATTCTGGTTGTAACACCGGATATGCAGTCGGCCACCCGACTCGAATCCGAATTGCGCTTCTTTCTGGGTGACGGCGAACTACCGGTCATCAATTTTCCCGACTGGGAAACCCTCCCCTATGACCTCTTCTCCCCCCTGCCAGAGCTGATCTCGCAGCGCCTGCTTACCCTGCAACAACTACCCTCGATGCAGCAGGGTTTATTGGTTACGCCGGTATCCACTCTGATGCAGCGGCTGGTGCCAAAGTCTTTTCTGGATGCGCACTGCCTGGTGATGAAAACCGGAGAAACGTTGAATATCGATACGACCCGGCGGCGCCTGGAGAGCAGTGGTTATCAATGTGTCTCCCAGGTATTTTCTCACGGAGAGTTTGCGGTGAGAGGATCACTGCTCGATATCTATCCGATGGGCAGCCAGACGCCCTATCGAATCGACCTGTTCGACGATGAAATCGATTCCATCCGCACCTTTGATCCGGAGAGTCAGCGCTCGCTGGAAAAGATTGAGGCAATCGAGATGTTGCCGGCCCGGGAGTTCCCACTGGATGATGAGGGAATCCAGCAGTTCAGGCGAAACTACCGCATTCACCTGGAAGGGGATCTGCAACAGAGTCTGATCTATCAGGATGTCTCCGAGGGCAGGATTCCCAGTGGTCTGGAGTACTACCTGCCCCTCTTCTATGAGCAGACAGCCACCCTGTTCGACTATCTGCCTGAAAATCATCTGTTGGTGCAGTGGGAGGATATCCGGGAGCAGGCCAGAGTTTTTTTTGACGAGATCACCAACCGATATGAGCAGCGACGTCACGATATCAGCCGCCCTATCCTGCCACCCCAGCATCTCTATCTGCGGGATGACGAGCTGGCGGCAGCGCTGAAAAAAGGGGAATTGATCAGCCTCAGCCACCATGAGCTGCCAAGTCGGTCAAAAGGCTATGCAAAATTAATCAATTACAACACTCAGCTACCACCACCGGTAGCCTTTCAGGCACGCAGTAAAACCCCCGCCACGGCGCTCAAACAGTTTCTCAAGGATAAGGCAAAACGCACCCTGTTCATTGCCGAGGGTGCGGGGCGACGTGAAATGCTGCTTGGCACCCTTCGGGATCTCAGTATTCACGCCAAACCGGTAGAGAGCTGGCACAGTTTCCTGGATAGCGATCTTGAGATCGGTCTCTGTGTTGCACCTCTGGAGCAGGGTCTCTGGCTGGAAGCTGCTGGACTGAGCATCATCACTGAAACTCAGTTGTATGGCGAACGGGTGCGACAGGAGCGCAGACGCCGTAAGGTCAGCCAGGATCCGGACCAGATTGTACGTAATCTGACCGAATTGCATGTGGGTGCACCCGTTGTCCATGAAGATCACGGGGTGGGTCGCTATCTGGGGCTGCAAACCCTGGATGTGGCAGGCCAGACCACTGAGTTTCTGACCTTGGAATACGCCCGGGGTGACAAACTCTATGTACCCGTATCCTCTCTGCACCTGATCAGCCGTTATGCCGGGGCTTCACCGGAACATGCCCCGTTGCATCGACTTGGTGGCGATCAGTGGGAGAAGACCAAGCGCAAAGCCGCCAAACAGATCCGCGATGTAGCGGCTGAGCTGTTGGAGATTTATGCCCGTCGCGCCGCACGACAGGGGGTGGCGTTTCCCACTCCCGATGCGGAATACCAGGCCTTTGCCACCTCCTTCGAGTTCGAGGAGACGCCCGATCAACAACAGACCATCTCGGCGGTGATCGATGATATGACCTCGCCTCAACCGATGGACCGGGTCGTCTGTGGGGATGTGGGCTTTGGCAAGACGGAAGTGGCGATGCGAGCCGCATTTACTGCCACCCAGGGCAATAAGCAGGTTGCGGTATTGGTACCCACTACCCTGCTGGCACAACAGCACTATCAGAATTTCGCCGACCGATTCGCCGACTGGCCGATCAAGGTGGAGAGTCTTTCAAGATTCCGAACCGGCAAACAGCAACAAGGGGTACTGGACGGACTGAAAAACGGCCGTGTCGATATTGTAGTGGGCACCCATAAACTGCTTTCCGATGGTATCGCGTTCAAGAACCTGGGATTGGTGATTGTCGACGAAGAACATCGCTTCGGCGTGCGCCATAAGGAGAAGCTGAAAGCACTGCGTAGTGAAGTGGACCTGCTGACGCTGACGGCAACACCGATTCCTCGTACCCTGAATATGGCCATGTCCGGTATGCGCGACCTGTCGATCATCGCAACCCCACCGGCCTTGAGACATCCAGTCAAGACCTTTGTCAGTCAATGGAGTGACAGTCTGATCACCGAAGCCTGCCAGCGTGAATTGAAACGCGGTGGGCAGATCTATTTTCTACACAATGAAGTCAGCACCATTGAAAACATGGCCGAGCGACTGGAGAGCCTGTTACCCGGTGTGCGGCTGCAGGTCGCTCATGGACAGATGCGGGAGCGGCAACTGGAAGGCATCATGCGGGACTTCTATCATCAGCGCTTCAATCTGCTGGTCTGTACCACCATTGTCGAGAGCGGCATTGATGTGCCGAGCGCCAACACCATCATCATCAACCGGGCGGACAAGCTGGGCCTGGCGCAGCTTCACCAGATCCGAGGACGGGTCGGTCGCTCTCACCATCGGGCCTATGCCTATCTGATTTCCCCACCTTCAGCCAGTCTAACGTCAGATGCTAAAAAGCGACTGGAAGCTATTGAGTCACTTGAAGATCTTGGTGCAGGATTTACACTCGCCACCCACGATCTGGAGATCCGGGGTGCTGGAGAACTTCTGGGTGATGAGCAGAGCGGGCAAATACAGGAGATCGGCTTTGCCCTCTACACAGAGCTGCTGGAGCGGGCTGTCGAGGCCCTCAAATCGGGCCGCCAGCCCGAACTGGACCGGCCTTTGGATCATGGCACCGAGATCGAACTCAACCTACCTGCCCTGCTGCCGGAAGATTATCTTCCGGACGTTCACAGCCGCCTGGTACTCTATAAACGGATTGCCAGTGCTAAAGACAATGCCGAGTTGCGCGAGCTGCAGGTCGAGATGATCGACCGGTTCGGCCTATTGCCCGATGCAGCAAAAAATCTGTTTTCCATCACAGAACTGAAACTGCGTGCCCATCCCCTGGGAATACGTAAGATCGACGCTGGTCCTAAAGGGGCGAGATTGCTGTTCGATGAACAGCCAAAATTCGACCCTGGTACACTGATCAGGTTGATCCAGCAAAAGCCGAATACCTATCGTCTCGAAGGCAACGATAAGCTAAGGTATAACGCTCAACTGGACAATCCGCTCAACCGGGTTGATAAGATCCACCAGTTGCTGGACAGACTGATAGACTAACCTCAGAAGGTATGAAACTCTATGCTGCGTAAGATGATCGTTAAACAGGAAAAAGTGATCATACTGATCCTCAGTCTGCTGCTCATCACTCCGATGAACCTGTACGCCGAATCCCATGAGGAACAGGAGTCAGCTCCCTGGTATCAATTTGAGGTCCTGGTGTTTCGTCGCATCGCCCCTGGCGCTGGATCCACGGAGGGCTGGGCGCTTGATCCAGGCACCCCGGACCAGGAGCAGAGTGTACAGCTTAGCACTGGGGCATTGACTGAGGATGGCAAACCGATCGCCTATCGGGCCTTGCCGGCTGAAGAGAAGAGTCTTACCGATGCCTGGGGCGCCATGCGCAGATCCCGGGATTATCGCCCCCTCTATCACATCGGCTGGCGTCAACCGGTTGCACACCCGGATGAGGCGATTCCAATCTCTATCAGCCTGGCATCAAAAAGGAAGTCCGCCTTCGAGGAGCCCTTACCGATTCTGGAGGGGAATATAACGTTCGGCATCAAGCGCTATCTTCATCTGGAGACAGATCTTCTGTTGAGAGTGGATGAGGATCAGACACGCAATGAAGCGGAGTATGACCCGGGACCTCAAAACTACCGCATGCAGGAGAAACGACGTATGCGCAGCGGTAAGCTGCACTATCTGGATCACCCGGTACTGGGGATACTCGCCATTGCCAATCGCTATGAGATGCCTGCCCCACCGGAAGAGCCTGAGCCTGAGCCTGAGCCGGAAGCGGAACGGATCGAGACCACACCAGCCACTTCTGATGAATCACAGCAAACTGCACCGGCCGAGCCCAACACACAATAAGCTGGAAGCTGAGATCGACTCTATCGATTGAAGATCGGTAACCGGAGATCGTCGATTAAGCACTCAAACAGCCATAGCTGAGTCAGCTTCGACTGGCGATCGGGATTTTAGATCAACGCGCTTTTTCAGTAGAGTCGATCTGCTGTAACATCTGCTCAGCGATTTGCTCGGAGAACCTGCTGGCAGCCACACTGGCGGCAACCACACCAGCTTCAATCGTTTCCCCCTGGATCGGTTCCTGCAAGCGGTTCTGTTGCATCAGCACAATTCTGCGACGATCAGTTTCGACCAGGGTCCATAGCCCCTGCAACTCGATTGAGCCCTCAACCTGTTCAAAACGCTGGATGACAAGTTTCAACTCATAATCCGGTTTCAAACCAAGTGGCCAGGGATAGGCGATCACCTGCATGCTACTCAACTGCTGTTGTATCCGATCTCTGATCAGCGCAAGCAGGTTCTCCTGCAGTGAGCCCGCCCACTGTTCGAACTCATAGAGTTCAAGACGATGACTTGAGGTGCGCTCAATGATTTGCGGGCGATCCAGATATCCGGCCAGCTCGATCGCATCGATGCCGATCACAACCCCGCCTGGCCTGGGTGTCAGATCAACCGGACCAAGCTTGTCGATGCCTCCATCCAAGCGGTAGAAGCGGGTTGGCTGTGAAGGTGAAGCACAACCGATACAGAGGCTGATCAAAAGAAAGACCACCAACCATGACGCAAGTGAATCCGTTTTCATCTGTCTATTGTTTCCCCCGTAACAAGGCCTCGGGATGGCGTTCGAGATACTCAGACATAATGCGTATCGCCCGTGCCGCACTACCCAGTTCACGCAGTGTGTTAGTGAGTTGACTGATCAGTTCCGAATCCTCATTGAACAACCGCTCGGCATTATCCACCGTCTCTCCAACCTGGCGAAAGGCTTGATCCCCACTGGCCAGGGTTTTGTCCCATCGGGAGAATGCCGAGGTCAGGTTTTCATCCGTTGCCGAGATCAATGCCTGAGTCTGTTTCGCGGTGCCGGCCACTTCGGCAATCATGGTCCTTGCTTCAACCAGTGTCGCATTACTGTTCGTCAACAGTTCCGGTGCCTGCTCAGCAAGCAACTGGCTGATCTGATCGAGTCGTTTGGCAATCTGAAGCAGCGAGGTTGTCAGACGCTTCAACTCACCATCCGCCATCATTTCATCAATGCTGTCGAGGATCTCAGAAAGCCGTTGGGTAATCCGCTCAACCGGTATCTGCTCAATGGCAGTGGCCAGTTTTTCCATACTTGATTGCACCGTCGGGATTTCCGGATAGCGCTTATCCTGAGCCACCAGCTGGATCGGCGTCTCCGGCATGAAATCGAGCTCAATCTCCAGTTTACCCGTCACCAGGCTTTGCAGATTGAGCCGGGCTCTGAGGCCCTGGGCAATCAAATCATCGAGTTCCAGCTTGACGCCACTCTCCGTGACCACCCCATCGACATTCACATGGCCGTCGCGGATTCCGATCACCACAGGAATTCTGAACTCCTTTGACTCCCGAACATAGGTGATCGACATGGACTCTACCTGCCCCACCTTCACCCCGCGAAAATTGACTGGCGAACCCACCTGAAGGCCTTTCACATCCCCTTCAAAGTAGAGAATGAACTGGGTCGGTTTGTTAGCCAGGGTGCCATTTGAGAAGAGCAACACCGAGGCCAGCCCCAAGGCCAGGCTGGCCAGCACAAAGCTGCCGATAAGAGTTGGACTAATCCTTGATTGCATGACTCGGATCCACCTCTGAATCACCCCGGGTAAGAAATTCGCGTACCCTTGGGTCATCTGTTGTCGCCAATAGTTCGTTTGGATTGCCACTCGCAATCATACGCTTGCACACCGGATCCAGAAACACCGAGTCGTCCCCGATGGCAAAGATGCTTGCCAGTTCGTGGGTTACCACCACGATTGTCGTATTCAGGCTATCACTCAACTCCAGAATCAGCTCATCCAGACGACGTGCGCTGACCGGATCGAGACCCGCCGATGGCTCGTCAAAGAACAGCAGTTCAGGATCGAGTGACATGGCCCGCGCCAAGCCGGCGCGTTTCTGCATGCCGCCACTGATCTCAGATGGATAATAGGCTTCAAAGCCTTTCAATCCCACCAAAGCAAGTTTAAAAGAGACCAGGTCACCGATCTCTCCCGCTGACAGGGATGTATAGGTCTGCAGGGGCAGTGCCACATTCTCCGCCAGCGTCATATGGGTCCACAACGCCCCGGACTGGTAGAGCACTCCCATCCTCCGAAGAATCCGATGCCGCTTCTGGCTATCCAGGTCCCAGATCGACTCCCCCTGGAAACGGATCTGTCCCTGTGCCGGTTTCTGCAAGCCGATCAAATGTCTTAACAGGGTACTTTTGCCGCAACCACTCCCCCCCATGATAATGAAAACATCACCGGCCTGAATGGTAAAATTGAGCTCCTGCTGGATCACAAAATCACCGTAGGCCATGGTCAGATCCGAGACCTGGATCAGCGATTTTTGCGCTGTCGAATGCTCTGTCTCCGTTGCCAGTCCCATTAGAAATCCAGCAGGTTAAAGAGAATGGTGGTAATCGCATCCCATACCACGATCAACAATATGGCCGTCACCATGGCTGAAGTGGTCGCCTTTCCCACGGCAGCGGAATCCCGGCCACTCTGAAGTCCCCGCAGACAACCGGACATGGCAATCACAATGGCAAACAGAACACTCTTGATCAGACCTACCGTCAGATCCTCCCAGCCAACAGACTCTCTGCTCTGTACCAAATATTCCAACAGTGAGATGTCCAATACCAGCACACTCACCATCAACCCACCGACTATACCAAGCAGGTCAGCCCACAGGGTTAGCAGAGGCAGCATGATCACCAGCGCGATCACCCGAGGCAACACCAGAAAATCGATAATTGAAATACCGAAGGTCTTCAAGGCGTCGATTTCGTGATTCACTTGCATGCTACCCAATTGGGCGGCGTAGGCAGAACCGGTGCGACCGGCCATAATGATTGCCGTCATCATCGCGCCCATCTCCCGCAGCGAACCCAAGGCGACCAGGTTGGCCACATAGATCTCCGCGCCGAACATCTGCAACTGAATGGCACCGACAAAGGCCAGCACAGCCCCCACCAGGATGGCGATCAGACTGACGATGGGCAGGGCACCAGGGCCTGCCGCCTGCAGCAGGCTGAAAAAATCATCACGGCGGAATCTTGCTCTTCCCCGGATCAGCCGCCATAGGGAAAGCACCAGTTCGCCGGCAAACTCGGTGAAGCGCAGACACTCCTGCCAGACTGCGATGGCTACTTCACCGGTACGATACAGAAAAGAGAAACGTCGATCTGACCTGCGCGCGCCCTGTCGCTCAGCGACAGCCGCCCCCAGATCGAGTAGCCGCTGGATTCCTACCGGTAGAGCATCCGCATCGAGTCGGTAGTCACAATCTGCGCAATATTCACTTACTTTTTGCAGGACATTCAGCAATCTGCTATCCCAAAAACCGAGTTCAGCCGTTACCAGACGGATCTCCTTCAGCTGGGGTTGTGCTTGCAATTGTTGCTGCAGATGCTGCCAGGGGCATACTTCGGAGTGGAGGGTCCAATCCCCAACAAAGGCTAATTCGGCAGTAGTTGGATCAGGGTAGGTAATCTTCAGCGAATGATGGTGCACAGATCAATGTCCATTCACGACTGATAGCGTCACAATCTTATCAATACCATATCCTGGGATAACTGGGTAGCCCGCTCTACGGTCAATCAAGTTATTTCCCTCTAAGTCGATCTTTACTCTACACACTGATCAAGCTTGCCCGATCAAGCGGGATCCCAACACAGGAGCGTGTAGGATCAGTGTCAACAGACCCAGCTGTGATATAAAGTACCAATCCATGCTAAGAGAATCGGAAGAGCACCATGCCCAAACAGTTCGGCGCCCATGAAAATCATGGCAAAGCCTTGATTGTCGAGGATGAAATAACCAACAGGCTGATCCTGAAAAAACTCCTGCAGAAGCATGGCTATGAGGTCATCGAAGCGGAAAACGGCCGCCAGGCTGTGAGCCTGTTTGAACAGCACCAGCCGGACATCGTTTTCATGGATGTGATGATGCCGGAAATGGACGGTTATGAGGCTACTGCACAAATCAAACAGTGCGCAGGTGACTCGTTTGTACCGATTATCTTTCTCACCGCCATGCAAGACGAGAAGGCGCTCGCCCGCTGTGTCGAGGTCGGTGGCGATGATTTTCTCTCCAAGCCATACAGTTTTACCGTGCTTTCCGCAAAAGTGAAGGCGATGGAGCGTATTCGCATCCTTCAACAGGACACCCGTATGCTCTATAGCCGGATGCAACGGGACCAGGAGATTGCAGAACAGGTCTTCAGCGGTGCTGTAGTCGCCGATAATGTTGCCCTGGAACATATCCACAGTCTGCTGCAACCTGCCAGCCTGTTCAGCGGTGACCTGATGTTGACCGCCTTTGCCCCATCCCATGACCTGTATGTCCTGCTTGGGGATTTCACCGGTCATGGCCTGGCATCCGCACTAGGCGCCCTGCCCACTTCAGAGGCCTTCCGCACGATGACAGCCAAAGGGTTTGGTCCTCACCAGATTCTGCAAGCCATCAATAGCAAATTGTACAGTCTGCTGCCAACCGGCATGTTCATGGCGGTACAGTTCGTCAAAATCGATCACGAGCTCGACCATGTCAAACTGATCAATTGCGGTATGCCGGACTGCTATCTAATCGACAAGGATGAGCGAAAGATCAAACAGAAGATCAACTCCCAATCCCTGCCACTCGGTATAGCGCCGGATATCGACTTAAAGGATGATTTCCACTTTTTGCGAATCAACGAGGGTGACCGGATCATCCTGGCAACGGATGGTGTCACCGAGGCGCGGAATCCGAAAGGCGACTTGTTCGGGCAGACAAGGTATATCGATGCCATCAAGCAAAGTATCGATCAGGACTACATTCTGGATAAACTGAGTGGTGATCTGCAGGAATTCTGTAGCGATGCCCCGCAGGATGACGATATCAGTGTTGTCGAAATTCCTCTGATTCGACAGATGTTCCCGGCTTTGGGTTCTTCTGAGACACCCAATAAAAAAGCTGAACATGATTTGCCTGAAACAATACTGAAAGAACACCCGGACTGCATTGAATTCCAGTTCACACTCTATGGCGCCCAGCTGCGTCAAGCCGATCCGATACCGATCCTGATCAATTCAATCCAGGAAACCGCAGGGCTGCATAATCATCGACGCCCCCTCTTCACCATACTGACCGAATTGTACGTCAATGCGCTCGACCATGGCATCCTCAAACTGGACTCCAGCCTGAAGCAGGGTGAGAATGGATTTACAGATTATTTCCAACAGCGTGAACAGCGACTAAACAATCTCTCCCAAGGTTGTGTCCGCATAAACCTCAGGATCTACAGTCAGGATAGTGGTGGCCATATCATCATCACGATTGAAGACAGCGGTAAGGGCTTTGACTACAGCAACCATATAAAGGATAGCGGTAATGATCAGCTCTACAGTGGACGTGGCTTGCTGTTGGTCGAGTCCCTTTGTAAACAACTTCACTTCTTTGAGCCGGGTAACAAGGCAGAAGCGATCTATGCCTGGGAACAGACAAAATAGCTTTAGTGTTAACAAGCTCGAGCAACCGCTATAATTGACACATTTGGACGCTGACCATTCAGCTGTTTTTTTATACCAAGGGATTTGCAATCGACAGGATAGCTTGCAAATGCCAAAAAAGGATTTCTAACGATGGAGTTCAATATTCCCATCAAACAGCAACAAAAAGACCGAGTTATCGTGAAAAGTGATCTATTCACTCCACCTATGGCGACTGATCTGATAGCCTGACGCCATGGCAAAAACTTTCATCATAGACAGCAACGATGAGACACGTGCTCCGTTCTTACGCGGCATCCTGACCCGTTCACTGACCGATGCCGGAATGGCCTTTGAAACCGCCTACGAGCTCTCATCCGAGATACGTCAGCAAATTGCCGGCAAGGATGAATTGTCGACCAATGATCTGCGTAAACTGGTACTGAAACAACTTGAGCAACTCGATCAGCAAGAAGTCATAGAAAACTATGAGAGCCTGACACCCAACACGCCTGAGATTATGGTCACCGACCGTAAAGGAGTCGCACGCCCCTTTTCAACCATTGAACACCGGCAATCACTGGAATCATCCGGACTGGGCAGCGACAAGGCCTCACTGATCACTCAATCGGTTTATCTGGATCTGCTTGAGTCCTACCAGGAGGGCATTACCAGCAATAAACTTGGCCGTTTGACCCATGAGAATCTCAAGCAACGTTATGGTAAGCGTGCCGCAAACAGCTACCTGGTGTGGACCGACTACAAACACTCCAAACGGCCACTGATCCTGCTGATTGGCGGCACCACAGGCTGCGGTAAAAGTACCATTGCCACGGAAGTGGCGCATCGACTGAATATCATCCGCACTCAATCAACCGACATGTTGCGGGAGGTTATGCGTATGATGATTCCGCAACGACTGATGCCAGAACTGCACACCTCTTCATTCAATGCCTGGCATAAAACCCTGGGCCAACATGAGCATGAGGGAAGTACCGAAGAGCTGATGATTCATGGCTATCTTCATCAGTCGGAACTGGTGTCTGTACCCTGTGAAGCGGTAGTACAGAGAGCTCTGAAAGAGAGGGTCTCATTGATCCTTGAAGGGGTGCATGTCACCCCTACCCTGTACAACCTGTTCAAGGATAACAGCGATGCGGTGATCGTACCGATCGTGATGGCGGTATTGAAACAGAATCATTTGAAACACCGACTGAAAGATCGGGGCATTACCGCACCCGAACGCAGTGAAGACAGCAACTATCTATCCAATTTCGAATCGATCTGGATGCTGCAAAGCTACCTGCTATCTGAAGCGGATAATCACAGCGTCTCGATCATCGCCAACGACAATAAAGACCTGGCGACCGATCACATCATGCGTTTGATAATTGAGGTGTTAGAGCAGAATTTTCATGCTAAAGTTGAGGATGTATTTGGCATCGAATAACCAGACACTCTGGCACTGAAGTTTGAACATGCGCCTATTGCCGTCACCGGTTCAACTCATCTGAGGTTAACTCAACTTGATAACGACCCATAAAGGTCTATTAATCATTCTCGATGGTCTGGGTGATCGGGGCATCCCCTCCTTTGGCGGCAAAACACCCTTGGAAGTCGCTGAGACACCAAATATGGACAGTCTCGCCAGCGCTGGACAATGTGGCCTCATCGATCCGCTCTTCCCCGGCATGCCAGTCGGCACCCATACCGGTTTCTGCCCTCTGTTCGGCCTATCCCAACAACAGGCCGTTGAGCTGGCCCGCGGTCCTGTTGAGGCTTCCGGGGTTGGTTTGAGCAGCAGCGATCAGGCGCTCTACTTCCGCTGTAATTTCGCCACGATCGAGCGAAAAGGCAAGCGATTCAAAATCCTTGACCGGCGAGCAGGCCGAATCAATCAAGGCACCGAAGCCCTTGCCTCCGAAATTGGTCAAGTCAATCTGGGCGAAGGCATAACGGCGAGTCTCCATCCTGCCACACAGCATCGGGTAGTACTCCAGTTGGAAGGTATCGGCCTGTCGAATGATATCGGCAACACCGACCCGGGTAACGATTACCGCAATAAAGGACTGCTCACTTGCCAGGCCAACACCCCGGGGGATGCCGCAGCTGAAAAAACTGCCCGCTGTATCAATCGCCTGATCGAGATTGTCTACGAAAAGCTCGATCAACACCCGGTCAATCAGCGCCGCCGGGAGCATGGCCTGGCACCGGCAAACGGTATTATCTGTCGCAGCCCAGGCAAACTACCGAAAATAAAGCCCTTACTTCACCATCTGAAAATCGATGCCGGTGTGATCTCCGGAGAACGAACAGTACTGGGGTTCGGCAAACTGCTTGGATACCGGGTGTATGAGAATCCACGTTTCACTGGCGCCAAAGATACCGACCTGCAGGCCAAAGTGGAGACCGCCCGCAGTGCATTGAAAGAGAACGATCTGGTCTATCTCCACATCAAAGCTACTGACATTGCCTCACACGACATGGATCCCATTGGTAAACGGGAGATACTGTCGAGAATCGACGATGCCATCGCACCCTTGATCAGTGATGAGCTGGTGATTGGAATCACCGCTGACCACAGTACAGACAGTAATGCGGGGCGCCACACCGGGGACCCGATACCCAGCCTGATATTCAACCCCCGCGGTAGAGTCGATGGCTGTAGAAGCTTTTCGGAATCCGCCTGTGCCACGGGTGGTCTTGGACGGATCAACAGTCTGGGATTCCTTATAACCTTTCTGGATCAGATGAATCGTCTTGAAAATTTCAGACCGAAAGATGGTGCTTATCTATTCTAAGACCGGGATAACGGCCGTCTCACCAAACGGTCCCACAATATCGATTTCAAGGCATATACTTATACCATCCTTCTATCCGGATAAACCCTCACCATGAACAATCCAGAACAAATCCCAGAGCAGTACGACAAAACAGAGAACCAGCCAAGCAACGAGCCGAGCGCGGTCGATCTTGATGATGCCAGTCTCTACTTAAACAGAGAGCTCACCTGGCTTTCATTCAACCGCCGGGTACTGGCCGAGGCCTCCAGGGAGAAAAACCCGCTGCTTGAAAGGGTCAAGTTTCTGGCCATTGTCAGCAACAATCTGGATGAGTTTTTCATGAAACGTATGGGCGGCCTGAAACAGCAGGTGGCGGCTGGCATCAGTGTCCCGAGTGTCGACGGCAGAACACCGATGCAACAGCTTGAGGAGTGCCACAAAGTCACCCGGGAGATGCAACAGACCCAGGAGCAGATCTATAACGAACTGCTACAGGCACTGTCAGAGGAAGAGATACACATTACTGAATATCAATCCCTTGATGAGCAACAGCAGGAGAAGTTACGGGAGCATTTTCAGCAGAACATTTTTCCCATGCTGACCCCCCTGGCGATGGACCCCAGCCATCCTTTTCCATTTATTTCAAATCTGACCCTCAATCTACTGGTGACACTGCGCTTTCCGGGTGGTCATGATCTGCATATGGCGAGGGTGAAAATTCCGGTCAGTCAGGATGTTTCATCAAGACTGATCAAAGTTGGCGATGATTACACCTATGTCACCCTGGATGACCTGATTACCAACAATCTGGATATGCTGTTCCCGGGTATGGCGATCGAATCCTGTGATCTGTTCCGGGTTACTCGTAATGCCAATGTGGAACTGGATCAGGAAGCGGCCAATGACCTGTTGGAAACCATTGAGAGCGAACTACGCGAACGTCACTTTGCCCCCATCGTTCGTCTGGAGATTTCCAACGGCTTGAATGCCGTTCACCGCGGCATGTTGGCAGCGGAACTGGGACTGAATGAAGAGCAGGATGTCTATACCATCGAAGGCATGATGGCGCTTCGGGATCTGTTTGAGTTGACCAAACTCAACCTGCCGAAACTACATGACATACCTCACCACCCAGTCGATCACCCTCAACTGGCCCATGATCGGCGCAACATCTTTCACATCCTGCGCGATCATCAAGGCCTGTTGCTGCAACACCCCTATGAATCGTTCAGCACCACCGTAGAGCGTTTCCTGCGTACAGCGGCTGAAGACCCGAAGGTGCTGGCGATAAAGATGACCCTCTATCGCACCTCGGCCGATGGCAATGTACTCGACTCACTGACCAAGGCTGCGCGCAACGGCAAACAGGTTGCCGTACTGGTTGAACTGAAGGCCAGATTTGATGAAGCCGCGAATATCCGCTGGGCGAGACGACTTGAGCAGGCTGGCATTCATGTCACTTACGGCGTGCTCGGTCTGAAAACCCACAGTAAGCTGATCATGGTGGTCCGCAAGGATTACTCACAGTTACGTCGTTACTACCATATCGGCACAGGTAATTATCATGCCGGCACGGCTCGTCTCTACACCGACCTGGGATTGTTGGGTTGCGATGAAGAGATCGGTAAGGATCTCACGGAACAGTTCAACTACCTTACCGGATACTCACCACCACCCAGTTACCGCAAGATTTTGGCGGCACCCTATACCCTGAAACAGTCTCTGTTGAACAAGATAGAGCGTGAGATCAAAATCCACCGGGAGTCCTCCACAGGCCATATCCAGCTGAAAATGAATGCGCTGGAAGACCAGGACATCGTCAAATCCCTCTACAAGGCCACACAGGCCGGGGTAAAAGTTGAATTGATCGTTCGCGATACCTGTCGATTCCGCCCCGGCATCAAAGGCTTGAGCGAGAGTGGCAGTGTGGTCAGTATCGTTGGACGTTTTCTGGAACACGCACGAATCACCTACTTCCACAACGGTGGCGATGAGGAGTACTTCATCGGCTCTGCCGACCTGATGCAGCGCAATCTGATGCAACGGGTTGAAGTCCTGGTGCCGGTAGAAGCCCCGGCACTGCGTCAGGAGTTGCGCCTGATGCTGGATGTACAACTGGGTGACAAGCACAACGCCTGGGACATGCAATCTGACGGCACCTACATCCGTCGTACACCCGCTGAAGAGGATAAATCACTCAACTGTCAGGAGACCCTGATCGGGGTTGCGGAAAGGCGTCTGGAAGCTGCCAAGAAGCACCGTGAAAAGCGTATGCGGGAAAAACTGATGACCCATTTCAAACATCGTCTGAAAAATCACAGCCAAAACGGTGGAAATGGATAGCGATAGGGTGATCTTGCTAAAAGTATCATTTAAGCGCTGCCTGACAGAAGTCAGGCAGCGTAATTCAGTGAAACTTACCTAGAGCTGAATCCTCCGGTCAGGACTCCGTCTGCAGGTCCTCACTCTGATCTTCTTCGGTTTTGTCGGTTCGGCTGAGAATCACCTGGTTAATTCGTCGAGTGGACGCATCTTCAACTCGCACCATCAGACCATCCAGTTCAAATTTCTCATCTTTTGTCGGAATCCGCTCGGTATGTTCGAGCAACCATCTATTGATTGTGTCGGTTGGCTTGCCCGGGATATCGATGGAGAAAAACTCCTCAACAACGCGCAATTCAGCCGTCCCCTTCACCAGGATATTACTATCGTCCAGTACCAACAGATCATCGGGCTTTTCGTCACTTTCGTCGTAGATCTCACCCACCAGTTCTTCAAGCATATCCTCAAGTGAGATGACACCCACCATCGCACCATGCTCATCGACCACAACGGCCAGATGAGTGCTTTTATTTTTCAGGATTCTAATCAACTCATCAATCGGTGTGATGGCTGAGGTGAACAGAGGTTCCTGCCCCAACTCAATGAGTTCCACATCCAACTCACCTTTGGCAATGATGCCGATCAGATCCCGCAGGATGATCACACTGGCTATTTCATCCGGATCGTCACTATAGACTGGAATTCGCGAGTATCCTTCGGTCAGGATATTCGGTAGTACATCCCTAAGGGTGCGACGACCATCGAGGCGAAACACCTGACGCCTGGGTGTCATCACATCCTCAGCCTTGAGGTCATTGAAGTTGAAGATGCGCTCAATCATCTCCCGCTCATCGGTGTCGATGACACCCTCTTCCTCACCATGCTCAATCAGTGTGATCACCTCTGATTCCGTAATCAGCGGATCATCCATCGCCTTGGTTGAGGCCTGTACCCAGTTGGTAAACTGCAGAAACAGCCAGACCAGTGGGTAGATCAAGCGCATGAACCCATAGATGAGGGGTGCTATTGCCAGCGAGATACGCTCGGAGAAACGGGTTGCCAGGCTCTTCGGGGTAATCTCACCAAAAATCAGTATCACGATGGTCAGCACACCGACCGCAATACCTGGGCCACTATCACCGAAGTAGTCTGTGGCTATCACTGTGGCCATGGCGGATGCAGCGATATTGACCACATTATTGCCGATCAGAATCGTGATCAGCATTCGGCTGGGGTCTTTTTTCAGGATGTAGAGCGCATGAGCACCACTTCTACCCTCCTTGTACAAGGCCTCGGCACGAGCCATCGATAGGGATACCAGAGCTGTCTCAGAACCGGAGAAGACGCCCGACAGCACGAGCAGTACCACCAAAATTAGATAACTTTCCACGAAGTTGCTTTAAAATTTCGCCAGATTTGGCCCAGTTATGATTATCTCTGTTGGGGACTTGAATCACAAGTAATCCCAACGCTTTATTTAAAACCACTAGGATACAGCGCCTTGCTGTATGATGATATTAATTAATTTATTCACTTTATATCAATAAGTTAATTATATTACCTAATAATTTGTAAGAAATGATATACATTTTAATCCCAGGATGAAGGATAAGCGGATCCTTGATCCCCGAACGATCCGGTTTAAAAATCGATCAAGGCCTCTGAGCAAAGAGACTGGAACATCGCTTTATACCCAGCCTGGACAGATCTTGCAGGCACCATTTAATCGGCAATCTCTGAAGAGTTGAAACAACGTTAAATGTTTATGCAACCATACGGTACAATTTACCTGTTGGGTCTACGAGGGCCTGTTAACCCGAATCCAAGACTTCCTGCTGGATCTGTTTTTGTGCCAGCATGGCAGAATGAGTGTAGTGTGGTTATTCTACAAGAGTGAATGATAACGCCGCTGGGTACAATAACAGTCCCTAGGACCTCTGATGTCTCCTGACCACCATCAAACATTTGGGCTCCGATGCCGAAAATATTAATCGTCGAAGATGAACCGGAGATTCGCGAGATGATCCGCTTTGCCTTGGAACCGAAAGGGTTTGTTCTAAGCGAAGCCGATAATGCCCAGGATGCGCGGAAACTGTTGGCAGATCAGTGTTATGATCTGATCCTGATGGATTGGATGCTGCCTGGCCGATCAGGATTGGACCTCACCAAGGAGCTGAAACAGGTATCACCAGCCTCCACACCGATCATCCTGCTGACGGCAAAAGCGGATGAAGTGGACAAGGTGACAGGTTTGAACAGTGGCGCGGATGACTACATCACCAAACCCTTCTCCACCAGGGAGATGATTGCGCGTATCAATGCGGTTTTAAGGCGCTCTGGTGGCTCAGCAGACCAACAAGCGCTTGCTTTTCACGGTTTAACCCTCGACCCGGTAAAGCATCTTGTACTGACCAATGAAACCCCCCTGCATCTCTCACCTGCAGAATACAATCTGCTGTTTTTTTTCATGAGCCATCCCGAACGCGTTTATAGCCGATCTCAGATTCTGGATCATGTCTGGGGTAATGATGTCTATGTGGATGAGAGAACCGTTGATGTACACATCCGGCGTCTGCGAAAATTACTAACGCCATCCAACCACCATCGTTTCATACAGACCGTTCGTGGGGTTGGCTATCGGTTTACACCTCAACTTGCCAGTGATAACTCAGAAATACCGTGAGAAACTATCTCAACATTGAAATCAGCCAACTAACAGGCGCATTGCTGGTTTTTTTACCGTTCGGATATTTGACAGACACACTGACTCTCGCGGCGGCACTTGCGATTACTGCCTATCTGACCAAACATGGCTTTTATCTGATCAAACTTGCCCATTTAATCAATCACGGCAAACCAATCACACCACCATACCCAGCTGATATCTGGGGTATGATCTACAAAGAGCTCTCCAGGCATCGACTGCGAAGTCGCAAACGTAAACGTACCCTGAACCGGTTCGCTTCCCGTTTCAGAAAAGTCACCAACTCGATACCGGATGGCCTGATCCTGCTGAATAAATCCGGGAATATCGAATGGGCCAATCCAGCAGCCAATAATCTGCTCCATATCAGTTGGCCAAGGGATGAAAATCTCTCACTGCTGGAACGGATCAAACATGACGATCTGGCAGACTATTTGAAAAATCCTGACTATTCCAAACCCCTGGAGTTTCCTTCCCCGGTCAACAAGGCAATCATTGTTTCTTTGCGCGTGACCCGCTTTGGCGGCAAAAAGGCCCAGCGTCTGGTGGTGATCAGGAACATTACCGACGTCTACACACTGAATCAGACACGCCGGGATTTTGTCTCAAACGTATCCCATGAGTTAAGAACACCACTCACGGTAATAACCGGTTTTCTGGAGAATCTGGGTGACAACGAGATGCTGCCGTTCCAGCAACGCCCTTTCACCTTGATGAGCCAACAGGCTGAACGGATGAACAATATCATCAATGATCTGCTTGCCTTGTCCCGACTGGAGATGGGTGAGGCACCATCATCCGACAAGCCAATCGCAGTACCCGAGTTGCTCAGCAGAATTGTTGATCAGGCGCGCCTGCTGGCCGATCAAAAAGGTGATTATACGATTAACCTGCAAGTGGATAATGAGTTATGCCTGTTGGGTGAAGAGAGCGAGCTGACCAGTGCTTTTTCAAACCTGGTATTCAATGCCATTGTTCATACTCCACCTGGGACTGAGATCAATGTCAGTTGGCAAAGATTGGACGATCTGGCCTGCCTGACAGTTGCCGACAGTGGACCAGGCATTGATCAAAGACATATCCCCAGGCTAACCGAAAGATTCTATCGTGCAGATAAAGCCCGCTCCCGTCAGTCAGGCGGAACCGGCCTGGGACTGGCAATTGTTAAACACATTATCGGGCGCCATGATGGCGAGCTGCAGATCTCCAGTCAGCTGGGATCAGGCAGCCAATTTAAATGCCTGTTTCCGGAAGATGTCATTTTGCACAAACGCAATCTGAAAACGCTTGAGGGACAACTCAGCAACGACTTGGAATCGACCCAAGACAGTTGAAAATGGCAGAGAAACCTGCCTAGAGATGCACAATCGACTGGCCCATAAAACCGGCCCAGCCTGACTCATAGTCTGATCAAAACAGGCACAGCCTTATGCCGTCTCTTCTTCCTTGTCTTCCAATGCGGTGGTGTAGTTGATATTCACCCGATCCCGCAGCTCTTTACCGGGTTTGAAATGTGGCACGTACTTACCTGAAAGCGCGACTGTTTTACCGGTCTTGGGATTGCGTCCCATTCTCGGCGGTCTGTAGTGCAGTGAGAAACTGCCAAAACCACGAATCTCGATCCGCTCTCCGGATGCGAGTGATTGACTCATGTGTTCAATCATACATTTAACAGCCAGTTCAACATCCCTGTAGGCGAGATGACTTTGCTCCTTGGCAATAATTTCTATCAGTTCGGATTTTGTCATTCTTGTAAGTTCTCCAATTCGCCGTTTTGTAAGGGGTTGCACCTTGAGTGCAACCCCTTATTTGCGGTTTCGGAGTCTTTCTGCTGCAGACTCCAGGATCTATCAGTCGCCCTGATTATCCATCTGCTCCTTCAGCAAGTCACCCAATGTCGGGGCACTGGTTGCAGCATCTCTGGCATAACCTTTGATGGCTGCGGCCTCTTCATCAGCGTCCTTAGCCTTGATCGAGAGCGAAATGGTACGGTTCTTTCGGTCAACTCCGATGAATTTCGCTTCTACTTCGTCACCTTCTTTCAGTACTGAGCGAGCATCTTCAACCCGATCCCGAGAGAGTTCTGAAGCCCGTAGATAGCCTTCAACACCATCGGCCAGGTTAATTACTGCACCCTTGGCATCTATCTCGGCAACGGTTCCTTTGACGAAACTGCCCTTTTCGTTAGCAGCAACGAACAGTGAGAAAGGATCCTGTGCCAGCTGTTTGATACCCAGAGAGATACGCTCACGCTCAGGGTCGACAGAGAGTACAACGGTCTCCACTTCGTCACCCTTCTTGAAGTTGCGGATGGCATCCTCACCTTCATCATCCCAAGAGATGTCGGACAGATGAATCAAGCCGTCGATACCACCATCAAGGCCGATGAAGATACCGAAGTCGGTGATCGACTTAATACTGCCACTGACATGATCGCCCTTCTTATGAATGGCGGCAAACTCATCCCATGGGTTGGGCTTGCACTGTTTGATACCGAGCGAGACACGACGGCGCTCTTCATCGATATCCAGAACCATGACCTCAACCTCATCTCCCAGGGAGACAATCTTTGAGGGGTGAACATTTTTGTTGGTCCAATCCATCTCAGAGACATGCACCAGACCTTCAACGCCCTCTTCGATCTCAACAAAGCAGCCGTAATCGGCAATGTTGGTAACCTTACCGAACAGACGGGTGCTTTCAGGATAGCGGCGTGCCAATGCAACCCAAGGATCGTCACCCATCTGCTTGAGACCCAGTGAAACACGATTACGTTCACGATCGAATTTCAAAATCTTGACGCGGATCTCATCACCGATCTCAACAACCTCGGAAGGATGTTTGACCCGCTTCCAGGCCATGTCGGTGATGTGCAGCAGGCCGTCGATACCACCCAGGTCGACAAAGGCGCCGTAATCGGTGAGGTTCTTGACCACACCGGTGACTTCCTGGCCTTCCTGTAGGTTCTCGAGCAGCTTCTCCCGCTCTTCGCTGTATTCCTGTTCAACAACGGCACGGCGTGAAACCACCACGTTGTTGCGACGACGATCCAGCTTGATCACTTTGAATTCCAGATCCTTGCCTTCCAGGTAAGCGGTATCGCGTACCGGACGCACATCCACCAGTGAGCCGGGCAGGAAAGCGCGGATATCGTTCAATTCAACAGTAAAGCCGCCTTTGACCTTGCCATTGATACGTCCAATGACGGTCTCTTCAGCTTCGTGAGCTTTCTCAAGAACTTTCCAAGCCTGGTCGCGCTTGGCTTTTTCACGGGAGAGTCTGGTGGCGCCAAAGCCATCTTCAACAGCGTCCAGGGCCACTTCGACCTGATCACCAATTTCTACTTCGATCTCACCGGCATGGTTGAGAAATTGTGAACGGGGAATGACGCCTTCGGACTTCAGGCCGGCATTGACGATAACAGCTTCAGAGGTAATATCGAGCACGGTACCAATGATGATGGCGCCGCTGCGAAGCTGGGTACTGGAGAGACTCTCCTCAAATAATTCTGCAAAACTTTCGGTCATGGGATTGGGTTTCCTGCAACATGTCTGTTGCACAGGTGAAGCGCGATCAAGCTGATCCGTTCCACCAGGGTTAAAGTTAAAACAAAGCCGGGATTCACCCGGCCACCTGATTACTTACTGAATTTCCGAGCCTAACTCGCCGATTCAGGCAGCGCATTATAGACGCGCTGCATGACCTGTTGATAGACCTCATCGGCGGAAAATTTTGTCGAATCCAACTGCCAGGCATCCGACGCCGCCTTGAGCGGAGCTACCGCCCGCCCGCTATCACGCTCGTCACGCTCTTTAATCTCATCAGTAAGATCGGCGAGATTAACACCCAAATCCTTTTCTTTCAACTGTTTATAACGTCTTAACGCGCGCTCTTCCACACTTGCGGTAAGAAATATTTTCACTTCTGCGGCGGGAAAAACCACCGTTCCCATATCCCGCCCATCAGCCACCAATCCCGGAGCTTTAGCGTAACTCTGCTGCCAATTCAGCAACGCTTGGCGCACCTGGGGTATTGCCGCCACTTTGGAGGCCGCATTACCGGCGGTTTCCGTGCGGATCGCATCCGCCACATTGTCCTGACCCAGTAAAACCTTGCCCTGCTCAAAGGTAAGATCCAGACGTCTTGCCATTTCTACGACTTTGTCTACATTTTCGAAACTTATACCAGCACGTTCAACGGCGAGCCCCAGCACTCGATAGATCGCGCCACTGTCCAGCAGACGCCATCCAAGGGTCTCCGCGACCCGACTTGCCAGGGTACCCTTGCCGGAGCCAGACGGCCCATCTATGGTGATTACTGGAATATCATTCATTTTCCTGACACCTCAGTAATGCTCAGGCCACAATGACCGGCCAGCTCCACGAATCCCGGAAAAGAGGTGTTCACATTCGCCACGTCGGCAATCTCGATGGAACCGCTGGCAGCCAGTCCGGCCATCGCGAACGACATGGCAATCCGATGATCACCATGACTTTCGACCTGGCCACCACAGATCGGCCCACCCTTGATGAGGATGCCGTCAGGGGTTGGTTGCGCCTGGACCCCCAGTGAGTTCAACCCATCCGCCATTACCTGAATCCGGTCGCTCTCCTTGACCCTGAGTTCTTCCGCCCCCTGCAGACGGGTCTCCCCCTCCGCACAGGCCGCCGCAACAAAGATCGCCGGGAATTCATCGATCGCCAGCGGCACCAGCTCCTCGGGTATGTCGATGCCCTTCAGTGGGCTGGAACGCACCACGATGTCAGCAACCGGTTCGCCGCCAATTTCCCGCTGATTGAGTAGCTCGATGTCGGCCCCCATCAAGCGCAGAATCGAGATCACACCGTCCCGGGTCGGATTGATGCCCACATGCTGCAATCTGACCTCGGAACCCTCGGCAATGGCAGCCCCAACCATAAAAAAGGTTGCTGAAGAGATATCCGCCGGCACATCGATTTCACAGGCGGTCAGTTTGCCTCCCCCTTGAAGACAGGTTCTGGCACCGTCACGTTGCAAACTATAGCCAAACCCCTGCAGCATACGCTCGGTATGATCCCGGGTTGGCGCAGGCTCGGTTACGCAGGTCTCACCCTGCGCATAGAGACCGGCCAGAAGAACCGCAGATTTGACCTGGGCACTGGCCAGCGGCAGCTGATAGTCGATTCCATTGAGCTGTTGATCTCCCGCCAACACCAAGGGGGCAGTACCACCTGGCTGAGAGTCGATTTTCGCGCCCATTTCACTCAGTGGATCGATTACCCGCCCCATCGGCCTGCCGGAGAGCGAATGATCACCAGTCAAGGTCACAGCAACACCACTGCCAGCCAGCAGGCCGCTAAGCAGCCGCATTGAGGTTCCGGAATTACCGAGATCCAGTGGCGCAGCGGGTATTGAAAGGCCATTCATTCCAACCCCTTTGATCTTCACCCGCCCAGCTTCAGGTCCTTCGATCTGAACACCCATTGCCCGAAATGCGTTGAGTGTAGCGAGACTGTCTTCCCCTTCAAGAAATCCGTTGACCAGGGTCTCACCCTCAGCCAGCGAACCCAGCATGATCGAACGATGGGATATGGATTTATCGCCAGGCACCCGGATGCTGCCGCTCAATGTTCCGCCGGGATTCACCTGATAGTATCGTTTTGTTGTTTGCAACTCGGTTGTACTCATAATTGTTGGCTATAAACAGAAAGAGAGGATGCTTGTTATTCCGGGTGTTTGACACCATCCACGTAGCAATCCCGGGCCAGCTTGGCCGATTCGAAAAGTCTCAGCAAGCCCTCCTCATCACCCTGCTCCAGTAAGGCAGCCAGGTCGTGCAGCTCATCTGCGAAACGGGTCAACATACCGCCCAGCGCCTGTTGATTGGCAATACAGATATCCCGCCACATCACCGGATTGCTTGAAGCAATCCGGGTAAAATCTCGGAATCCACCCGCGGCAAAACGGAAGATTTCGTCATTCTCTTTCATCCGGGAAAGACTATCCACCAGGGAGTAGGCGAGCATATGAGGCAGGTGACTGGTCGCCGCCAACACCTCATCATGGTGTTCCACACTCATGCTGGAAACCGCTGCACCACAATCCCGCCACATCTGTTCAACCCGCTGAAGTGCATCGGGGCGGGTCTCGGCTAGCGGTGTCAGAATCACCCGGCGGTTTCGATAGAGTTCCGCAAATGCCGCCTCGACGCCACTGCGCTCTGTGCCGGCAATCGGATGACCAGGAACCAAAAAGTCCGGGACACCCTGAAACACCGCTTCGGCATCCCGCACTACACTGCCTTTGACACTACCCGCATCGGTGACCACGGCATGCTCTGCCAGCTGCCCTTTCATCTTCTCGAAAGTATCCCGGATGGCGCCCAGAGGTACTGCAAGCAGCACCATATCTGCACCCTGAACCGCCTGTTCCACATCGTGGGTATAGTGATCAATCACACCCAACTGCTGGGCTTTCTGTAGATTCGACTCACCTCGGCCGCAGCCGACCACTTCCTTTACCTTACCCTCCTCCCTGAGCGCCATGGCTACCGAACCACCAATCAGGCCCACTCCAATGATTGCCAGCTTTTCGATCATCTTTGAAGCACCTCTTTCAATGCAGAGAGGAGCCGTTGATTCTCCTCTTCCAGTCCGATGGAGATTCGCAAATGGTTGGGCATGCCGTAACCGGCCAGCGGACGGGTTATGCAACCCAGCTTCAACAATGCCTGATCGACTGCAGTTGCATCGCTGCCAAGATCAAGGGTGATGAAATTACCGACTGAAGGAATGTAGGCCAACGATAGCGTTTCAAAACCCTGACAAAGCTGTTTCATCCCGGCGTCATTCAGTGCCACGCTCTGTTGAATGAAGTCGTCATCCTCGAGTGCTGCCAGCGCAGCGACCTGGGCCATATTGTTGACATTAAATGGCTGTCGAACCCGATTCAGCAGATCCGCGATATCCGGATGCGACAGCGCGTAACCGATCCTCAGCGACGCCAGACCATAGGCCTTGGAAAAGGTACGGGTCACGATCAGATTGGAAAACTCATCCAGCCACTGGGAAGCATCAGGGTATTCGGTGGCCTGAACATATTCGAGATAGGCCTCATCGATGACGACAATGGTGGTTTCAGGAATCTTTTGCAGAAAACCATACAGCGCGTGCTCCGTTAGCCAGGTGCCGGTCGGGTTGTTGGGATTGGCAATCCAGACAACCGCCGTCTTGTCGCTCAACCGCTGCAACATGGCGTTCAGATCGTGACCATAGTCTTTGGCTGGCGCCGATATCAAGGTCGCCCCAACGGCCTGGCTGCTGATTGGATAGACCGCAAAGGCATATTGGGAAAACAGTGACTCTTTGCCGGGAGCCAGAAAAACCCTGGCCACCATATCCAGTACATCATTGGAACCGTTGCCAATGGTGATGTGTGAGGCATCACACTGATGTTTCTCGGCCAGTCGCTGGTGTAACTCAAAACCGCTACCGTCCGGATAACGGGAGATCTCCCCCATCGCCTCCGTCACGGCCTGGGTAACCCTGGAGCTGACACCGAGCGGATTTTCATTGGACGCAAGCTTGATCGAATGGCGAATGCCGAGCTCACGTTCCAGTTCAGCGATCGGTTTGCCCGGTACGTAGGGTGTCAGTGCCCAAACACCATCGGCAGCATGTGTTAGGAAAGGAAGGTTTGAACGCTTCATCGGCCGTTATTCAAATTTGTGCTATCGGCGGTGTTAAAGAACCGCTTTTGGATAGGAGCCCAACACTCTGAATTGTGTTGCGGACTGCTCGATTTTTTTCAATGCCTGGGAGAGATTGTGATCATCCTTGTGGCCTTCAACATCGACGAAGAAGACATAGTCCCAGCGCCCTCGTCTGGAGGGTCTGGACTCGATGCGGGTCATGCTGATGCCATGTTCCGCAAACGGGCTTAGCATCTCATGCAGACCACCCGCCTTATTGTGAGTTGAGAAAAGGATGGTTGTCTTATCCATACCGCTGGCAGCCACATCCTGTTTGCCGATAACCAGGAACCTTGTGGTATTCCCCGGTTCATCCTCGATGTTGGTTGCCAACTGGTTCAACTGATAGATCTCGCCGGCCGCATCTCCGGCAATCGCCGCGCTGCCGCTCTGCTGTGAGGCCAGCCCGGCGGCTTCCGCATTACTGTTTACCGCGATACGCTCAGCGTTTGGCAGATGGCGGTCGAGCCAGCCACGACACTGGGCCAGCGACTGGGCATGAGAATAGACCTTTTGTACAGATGCACGCTCCTTTTCTTTGCTGAGCAGCTGATGATTGATTCGCAGGGTCACCTCACCACTAATCAGCAGAGGTGAATTCAGAAAGCTGTCCAGGGTATGACTGATAACGCCTTCCGTGGAGTTCTCCACCGGTACGACGCCGTATTGACAGGCTCCCGCTTCCACATCACGAAAGATATCCCCGATCGAATTCAGTGAATGGGTTCGCACAGAATGTCCAAACTGTTTCAAGGCAGCAGCCTGGGTGAAGGTTCCGTCAGGCCCAAGAAATGCTACATTCAGAGGCTTTTCCAGCGCCAGGCAGGCGGACATAATCTCCCGGAACAGACGTGCTACCTCTTCACTCTCCAAGGGACCCTGATTTCGGTCTTTGACCTTGCGTAGTACCGCAGCCTCCCGTTCAGGCCGATAAAACTCCGCCTCAGGATTGGCGCTCAACTTGATGCGTGCCACTTCCTGTGCCGCTTCTGCACGTTCGTTGATCAGTGCTTGCAGCTGTGAATCGATTTCATCGATTCGCTGGCGTATGCTCTTCAGCTTGGCATCATCGTTCATGCAAAAGCCCTAAGGTCAGTTAGTGCTGCCGTTCAAGGAGCGGACAGACAGGACACCATCGATGGAAGAGAGGGTTTCGATCAGTTGCTCACTCGGTTTCTGATCCACATCAAGCAGGGTCACCGCCACATCGTCACGTGACTTGTTCAGCATATCGAGAATGTTCAGTCCCTCATTGGCCAGGTCGGTGGAGATCTGGCCCACCATGTTGGGAACATTACTATTCACTACCGCGATCCGATGACCACCGTTTCTTGGCAGATTGATGCTTGGAAAATTGACCGAGTTGGTGATATTGCCGTTTTCCAGATAGTCCTTGACCTGGTCCGCCACCATAATCGCACAGTTGTCTTCCGCCTCCTTGGTCGATGCCCCCAAGTGAGGCAGCGTGATCACCCGGGGGTGCTCCTTTAGCAGATTATTCGGAAAGTCACACACATAGGCATAAAGATGACCGCTATCCAGAGCCTCAACGGCCGCCTGGTCATTGATAATGCCGTTGCGGGCGAAATTGAGCAGGACAGAACCCGGCTTCATCAGTTTAAGCCGGTCCGCATTGATCATATCGGCTGTAGCATCGGTAAGGGGCACATGAAAAGTCACAAAGTCAGACTTTGACAACAGATCATCGACGCTGAGCGCCTGTTCCACCTCAGAGGCCAGTTTCCAGGCGCTTTGCACGGTGATGGTTGGGTCGTAACCGATCACATTCATACCCAATGCACGACAGGCATTGGCCACTTTGACACCGATCGCTCCCAAACCAATTACCCCCATGGTGCGGCCGGGCAACTCAAATCCGACAAAATCCTTTTTACCCGACTCAACCTGTTTCGAAACCTCCGGGTCGCTGCCATCAAGATCGGTGGCGAAGCGCCAGGCTTGTCCCAAGTTTCTTGCCGCCAGCAGGGCACCGGCCAATACCAGCTCCTTTACCGCATTGGCATTGGCGCCCGGCGCATTGAAGACCGGAATACCCTTGCCCGTCATATCAGCCACTGGAATGTTGTTGACACCGGCACCGGCACGCCCAACGGCCTGTACTGTCGGTGGAATCTCCATTTCATGCATCTTGTAGGAACGTAGCAGTATTGCATCCGGATGGCTGACTTCAGAGGCAACTTCATAACTGTCCCGTGGCAAACGATCCAAACCGGCCACAGATATATTATTCAGGGTCAAGATTTTATACATACTGTCTCTCTTGTTTCTGATTCGCTCAGCTCGATTGCTCGCTGGGCTTACGGGTTATGGATAACGCTTGCATGCACACGATTTGTACGGATGGATTAACCGTTTACCCGCTCAAATTCAGCCATATAGTCGATCAATGCCTGCACTCCCTCTTCGGGCATTGCGTTATAGATGCTGGCCCGCATACCACCTACCGAGCGGTGCCCTTTCAGGGTCTTGAGACCTTCAGCACTGGCGCCTTCAAGAAACTTGCCGTCCAGATCGGCATTCGCCAGCGTGAATGGCACATTCATCCAGGAGCGGCTCTCCGGTGTCACCGGATTGGCATAGAAATCGGAGTTATCGATCGCACTGTAGAGTGCCGCCGATTTACGCTGATTCACTTCCGCCATGGCTTCCAGACCACCTCGATCCTGCAGCCATTTAAAGACCAGTCCGGCCAGATACCAGCCATAGGTCGGTGGTGTGTTGTACATCGAGCCATTGTCATTGTGGGTGGCGTATTGAAACATCACCGGAGTATCTTCAGCTGCCTGGCCAATCAGGTCCTCACGAATGATGACCAGGGTCAAACCGGCCGGGCCGATGTTCTTCTGTGCACCCGCATAGATGATCCCGTAGTTGGAAACATCGATCGGTCTGGAAAGAATGGTTGAGGAAAAATCGGCGATCAGCGGTACACCACCGGTCTGAGGTGTGTAGGGAAACTCTACTCCCTGGATGGTCTCATTGGGTGTGTAGTGCACATAGGCGGCATCACCGCTGAGTTGCAGTTCAGACTGTCCGGGGGTGGTGGTGAACTTGGAATCTTCCGTGGTGGCAGCGATATTCACATCGGCAAAGCGCTTCGCCTCAGCGATCGCCTTTTTCGACCAGGAGCCGGTATTGATGTAATCCACTTTGTGCTTTGTACTGGCCAGATTCATCGGAATCATTGCAAACTGACTGGAGGCGCCGCCCTGCAGGAACAGCACTTTGTAGTTGTCCGGCACTTTCAACAGACTGCGCAGATCCGCCTCGGCCTGTTCAGCGATAGACATGAACTCCTTACCCCGGTGACTCATCTCCATCACCGACATACCAGCGCCATGCCAATCCAGCATCTCTTCCTGTGCCTGCTGTAAAACCGCTTCCGGCAACATCGCCGGTCCGGCGCTGAAATTAAAGACTCGTGACATCTTAGCCTCTCAAGTTTGCTGTGAAGAACAGGCTCGGGAGTGGAATCTCCCAACCCTTACTTTATATAAAATGAAAAATCCGTGTAACCACTCAGATGGCCCCGTATTTTGGGTTTCCAAAGGGGAGAAGTCTCACTCTCCCATTTGGTCAGCCCTAAAAATCGCACTTTCTAGGGCTGATCTGAATCGTTACAAATCCGATTACTCGTCCGCGTCCTGGGCTGACTCATCCCCTTCAACCTCTTCATCGGTTTCACCATCCAGACTTTCAACCCGTTCGATACCGATCAGTTTCTCTTCGTTACTGAGTCTGATCATGATCACACCTTGCGTGTTACGACCCATTTGGGAGACTTCCGCAACCCGGTTGCGCACCAGGGTTCCCCCATCGGTGATCATCATCACCTCATCCTCATCGGTGACCTGAACCGCACCAACCACATTGCCGTTACGATCCGATGTCTGGATCGAGATAACACCCTGGCCACCTCGACCGTGCACCGGATACTCCTCGATGGCAGTACGCTTGCCGTAACCATTTTCAGTCACAGTCAGAACATCACCTTCCGAGGCGACAATCAGTGATACCAGTTTGTGTTCTGCTTCCAGGCGTATGCCGCGCACGCCACAGGCCGTACGTCCCATCGGTCGAACGTTGTCTTCGGAGAAACGAACCGCTTTACCACTGCTGCTGAACAGCATGATGTCCTGTTCACCGTCGGTTACCGAGACTCCGACCAGCTTGTCCCCATCCCTCAGATCCACCGCAATGATGCCGTTTGCCCTGGGTCTGGAGAAAGCCTCCAGCGGGGTTTTCTTGACCGTTCCGGAACTGGTGGCCATGAAGACATAGCGATCGCTTTGATACTCTCTCACCGGCAGTATGGCGTTGATCTGCTCGTCACTCTCCAGTGGCAACAGATTGACGATCGGCTTACCGCGGGCATTGCGGCCTGCCTGGGGCAGTTCATAGACTTTCAGCCAGTAGACCTTGCCCATGTTGGAGAAACAGAGAATGGTGTCGTGGGTACTGGCGACGAACAGTTTATCGACAAAATCCTCATCCTTGGTGGCGGTCGCCACTTTACCCTTGCCACCCCGTCGC
The DNA here is from genome assembly GCF_058244685.1 of Candidatus Thiodiazotropha sp. AKAK2. Lineage (NCBI taxonomy): Bacteria > Pseudomonadati > Pseudomonadota > Gammaproteobacteria > Chromatiales > Sedimenticolaceae > Candidatus Thiodiazotropha > Candidatus Thiodiazotropha sp. AKAK2. Next base: position 279,594 of record NZ_JBSYOP010000017.1, read on the forward strand.
TGAGCCTGATAGGTACTCACCGGCTGAGCCTTGGCATAACCCGCATGGGAGAGCGTGACCACCACATCCTCTTCGGTGATCAGATCCTCAAGCGTCAGATCCAGACGGGTCTGAATAATCTCAGTACGACGCTCGTCGCCATACTGTTCGATAATCTCGATCAACTCATCGCGGATCACCTGCATCAGACGGTCGGGATTGCCAAGAATGTCGAGTAGATCAGCGATCTTCTCCAACAGATCCTCATACTCCTTGATGATCTTATCCTGCTCGAGACCAGTCAGGCGGTGCAGTCGCAGCTCCAGAATGGCTTGGGCCTGGACTTCCGTCAGACGGTAGCCCGCTTCCGTCAGGCCAAACTCATCGGTTAACTCTTCTGGCCGGGTAGAGGCTGCGCCGGTACGCGCCAGCATCGCCTCAACAGCACCGGACTTCCAGCATTGAGCCAACAGCCCCTTTTTCGCCTCAGCCGGGCTGGCCGCCTGCTTGATCAGCTGGATCACTTCATCGATGTTCGCCAATGCTACAGCCAGGCCTTCCAACACATGGGCCCGATCTCTCGCTTTACGCAGTTCATAGAGCGTTCTGCGGGTCACCACCTCACGGCGATGGCGGATAAAAAACTCCAGCAGTTGTTTGAGATTGAGCAGTCTCGGCCGGCCATCCACCAGGGCAACCATGTTGATGCCGAAGACACTCTGCATGGCTGTCTGCTGATAGAGGTTATTGAGTACCACTTCAGCCACTTCACCCCGGCGCAGTTCGATGACGATGCGCATGCCGTCCTTATCGGACTCGTCACGCAGCTCCGTGATCCCCTCGATGCGTTTGTCTTTGACCAGCTCGGCGATCTTCTCGATCAGCCGGGCTTTATTGATCTGATACGGCAGTTCATTGACGATGATGGTCTGTTTGCCATTGTTCTCATCGGTTTCGATTTCACTGCGGGCACGCATATAGATGCGCCCACGGCCGGTATGGTAGGCCTCATGGATACCGGTGGCGCCATTGATCAATCCGGCGGTGGGAAAATCCGGCCCCGGCAGATGGTCCATCAGCTGATCGATGGAGCTATCGGGATTGTCGATCAGTGCCACACAGGCATTGATCACCTCGGTCAGATTATGCGGCGGAACATTGGTTGCCATGCCGACCGCGATACCCGCTGAGCCATTTATCAGCAGGTTGGGGATCCGCGCCGGCAGTACGGAAGGTTCATGCTCGGTTTCATCGTAGTTGGCGACGAAATCCACGGTCTCCTTATCGAGATCGTCGAGCATGGTATGGGCAATACGCGCCATACGGACTTCGGTGTAACGCATGGCGGCCGGTGAATCACCATCCACCGAACCGAAGTTTCCCTGCCCGTCGATCAGCATGTAGCGCATCGAGAACGGCTGCGCCATACGTACGATGGTGTCGTAGACCGCCGTATCGCCATGGGGATGATATTTACCGATCACATCACCGACGATACGGGCTGACTTCTTATAGGCCTTGTTCCAGTCGTTGCCCAACTCATTCATCGCATAGAGCACACGACGATGTACAGGTTTCAGTCCATCACGGACATCTGGGAGGGCTCTGCCTACGATCACGCTCATCGCGTAGGCCAGGTAGGATTGCTGCATCTCGTCTTCGAGATTGACGGGAAGTACTTCTTTCGCGAATTCTGTCATGAGTTAAGGGTGGCTTCCTTAATATTGCCCGGATCTCCGGCAAGCGATTGGCTATTTGCCGCCTGAAAGCTCTGTAGGGCGTCAGAAAAAAGCACAGTGTACCATAGTCCCCCGATACTGTGTTGTATAAAAAACGTCTGAAATCCGTTTTAAGAGCCTCTCAGGTCAATTAATCATCAATTTTCGCATCTTTTCTTCATTTGGCGCGTGAACAACCCCCTTCTCAGTGACAATTGCATCCACCATCCCCGCCGGCGTGACATCGAACACCGGATTCCATACCTCAGCACCGTCTGCGGCGACACGTTTATTGCCACAGCTTTCGATCTCTGCACCATCCCTCACCTCAATCGGAATCTCGGCCCCGGATGGCAAGGACATGTCGATGGTCGAAGTGGGTGCCGCAACCATCACTTTCAACTGGTGATGTTTTGCCGCCACGATCAGATGATAGGTGCCGATCTTGTTCGCCACGTCCCCGTTGGCGGCAATTCTGTCGGAGCCGACAACCACCCAATCGACCTCGCCCTGCCGCATCAGACTGGCCGCTGCCCCATCGGCAAGCAGGGTTACGGGAATCCTGTCCTGCAGCAGCTCCCAGGCGGTCAATCTAGCCCCTTGCAGCCAGGGACGGGTCTCATCCGCATAGACCCTGGACAGTTTGCCTTTTTTGAAGGCTGAGCGAATAACCCCCAGGGCAGTGCCGTATCCACCGGTCGCCAATGCCCCCGCATTACAGTGGGTGATGACCTTGGAGCCTGTAGCGATCAAGTCAGCACCAAGATCGCCCATTGTTCTGTTGGCCGCGATATCCTCCTGATGAATCGCCTTGGCCTCAGCCTGTAGCCGCTCTGTGGGATCCGATTCATCTGGAAGCGCCCGCATCAAGTGCTCCATTCTCTCAATAGCCCAAAACAGATTCACCGCTGTCGGCCTTGAGCGGCGCAACAGATCCACTTCAGCACGGATCTTGGAACGCCATTGATCCGCCCCCCCGGCCTGATACGCCGCCCGAGCGGCCAGAACCATCCCGTAGGCTGCCGTGATACCGATTGCCGGAGCACCTCGAACCACCATCTCGGTTATCGCGTTGGCGGTCTCTGTGGCATTGTTCAATTCAACAAATGTCACCTGCTGAGGCAGTACTCTCTGATCCAGCAGAAAGAGCGTGTTTTCATGCCAGACGACGGCGTCATCGGCAGTAACCTTTTCAGGGTCGAATCGGGATTGCATCTTCAATCGGTACCTATCTTTAAGTTTTTACCAACCCGGCACCTTAATCGGTTAGGCTCAGAGCTTCAACAATACCCTCGATCAAGCGTTGACTCTGAGGGTATGGGCACTGTTGAAGCCCGCCCCGTATGTACCTCCCCGATGGTGCAATTTAGAACTCGAAATTGACTAGATCCACTTGACAGGCATTGCAACTTTCCGCTTTAACATGCCATGCTCTGCATGGCCGGAAGGTAACATCCGGCTGACAGTTTGAACTCCATTTACAAACATGAAGCAAAACAATGCCCCAACAGGTTGATCTTCTGATCCATGCGGAATGGATCATCCCGGTCGTACCGGAAAATCAGGTACTCACGCAGCACAGCCTGGCCGTCAGCGGGGGCCGAATCGAGCATATTCTGCCGCGCAGCCAGGCGGAGTCGGAACTCGATGCCCTACAGACCATCGAGCTTCCCGGTCAGGCACTGATTCCCGGCCTGATCAATGCCCATACCCACGCATCGATGAGCCTGCTGAGAGGTCTTGCAGACGATCTGCCATTGATGAGCTGGCTGAATGAGCATATCTGGCCTGCTGAGGCCCAGTGGGTCAACGAAGAGTTCATTCATGACGGATCCCAGCTGGCCATCGCCGAGATGCTGTTGAGTGGCACCACCTGTTTCAATGATATGTACTTCTTTCCCGATATCACCGGTCGGGTTGCGGACCATGCGGGCATACGGGCTGTGCTTGGATTGATTGCCATCGATTTCCCATCCGCCTGGGCCGCCGATGGAGATGAGTACATTCATAAGGGGCTGGAGGTACATGATCAGTTCCGCAACAACTCAAGAATCCATAGCGCCTTTGCACCCCATGCCCCCTATTCCGTGGGTGACCAGGTACTGAAACGTATCGCGGTGCTTGCCGATGAGCTGGAAATTCCCATTCACATGCACCTGCATGAGACACTGGATGAGATCCTCCAGGGACAGCAGCAGCATGGTAACCGACCGATGCAGCGGCTTAACGAGCTTGGGCTTCTGTCGCCCGCCCTTGCCGCGGTGCACATGACCCATCTTGAGCCTCAGGAGATCGAGTTGTTTGCCTCGAGCGGCGCCCATGTGGTGCACTGCCCCGAATCCAACCTGAAACTGGCCAGTGGCTTCTGCCCGGTTGCCGAGATGATCAAGTCTGACATCAATATCGCCCTGGGTACCGATGGAGCCGCCAGCAATAACGATCTGGACATGTTCAGTGAGATGCGCACAGCTGCGCTGCTCGCCAAAGGGGTCGCCGTCGACGCCAGCGCCGTTCCGGCCGCCAAGGCCCTTTCGATGGCCACCATCAATGGTGCCAGGGCATTGGGATTACAGGAGATCACCGGGTCACTGGAGATTGGCAAGTCTGCCGACCTGATCAGTGTCGACCTGGCCAGACTGGCGAGTCAGCCGATCTATCACCCGATCTCCCAGCTGGTCTATGCGGCCGGGCGGGAGCAGGTTTGCCACGTCTGGGTCGCCGGACAGCAGCTGGTCAACAATCACACCCTGACAACCCTCAACCAGCCCCAACTCATCAAGCAGGCATCATCCTGGGCGGAACGCATTGCCGCCTCGGATTCGGCTCGGCAGGACTCGTAAATCCAACCTTTGATGTGTAACCTAACCGGAACATCACAACCAGGCCCAATCGAAGATTCATGAATCAGGAACAGATTAACGTCGATCACTCGGAAGTCAGCAAGTTTGAGGAGCTCGCCTCACGCTGGTGGGACCCCCATAGTGAATTCAAGCCTTTGCATGAAATCAATCCGCTGCGACTCGGTTATATCAAGGAACTCACCTCACTCGAAGGCAAAGAGGTTCTCGATGTGGGATGCGGTGGCGGCATCCTCTCCGAAAGCCTGGCAGCCTGCGGCGCCAAGGTAACCGGAATCGATATGGGTGAAGCCCCCCTGCAGGTGGCACGATTGCATTTGCTGGAATCGGGGCTCGAAGTCAACTATGAGCGCATTCCGGTGGAACGTCTCGCCGAAGAGCGTCCCGCCTCTTTCGATCTGATCACCTGCATGGAGATGCTGGAACATGTCCCTGATCCAGCCTCGGTTGTCAGTGCCTGCGCCAAACTGGTCAGACCTGGTGGCCAGCTGTTCTTTTCCACCATAAACCGAAACCCCAAATCCTATCTGTTTGCCATCGTCGGCGCCGAGTACCTACTCCAGTTGCTGCCCAAGGGAACGCATGACTATGCGAAGTTCATCCGCCCATCCGAACTCAACGCCTGGATCAGAGATGCCGGATTGGACAGCCTGGATATCAAAGGACTCAGCTACAACCCACTGACACAACACTATCGACTGGGTGACGATGTGGATGTCAACTACATGGTTGCCACGATCAAACAGGATTAGAGCCATTAAGTCGAATCACACTGATTGTGTACTGTTCGATCTGGACGGCACATTTGCGGACACCGCCCAGGATCTTCACTACGCACTGAATCTGCAGCTGGAGAGTCATGGCAGAGAGCCCGTGTCGTTTCAGCGATTGCGCCCTTCAGTCTCTCACGGCAGTCGGGCGATGTTGCAGGTGGGCTTCGGCATTGATCCCGAGCACGCGGATTTCAGTGCCTTGCAAAAGGAGTTTCTCGACCTCTATCTGCAGAATATTGCCCTGCAGACCCAACCCTTTGAAGGCATGCTTGAGCTGTTGGACGAATTGGATGCTCTGGCAATACGCTGGGGCATAGTCACCAATAAACCGGCCAGGTTGACCGACCCTCTGATGCAAAAACTCGGTCTGCAGCAGCGTGCCTCCGCCGTTATCAGTGGTGACACAACCCCCTACGCCAAACCCCATCCGGAACCCATTCTTCAGGCCTGCAGAGAGTCGGATGCCAGCCCTGAGCACACACTCTATATCGGCGATGCCCAGCGGGATATCGAAGCCGGGCGAAATGCAGGAACCCGGACATTGATCGCCATGTTCGGCTATCTGGGTGAAACCGATAAGCCGGAAACCTGGCAGGCGGATGGCCAGATCGACCACCCCGCACAGATACTGGATTGGCTTTAAACCGATTCCATGAACTACCGATGTTGCCTCATATGCGCAATTTCAATGTTTTTATCCATAGCTTGCACGCTATAATGCCGCTCCCGTAATCGGATTAGGTTGGGGCCTGTTAAGACGAATCCAATCGGCCCTGTTACCCCATATTGATTTGAAAGAGGGGCTGGGACTTTATTTCCTCCCAGCTGCGTTATCATTCGCTTATGTAGAATATCTACACCTCGCTCGTTCTGCCTTGCTGGGCAAAAAAATAGTCTCAGCAGGACTGATTGGATTCGTCTTAACAGGCCCTGAAGCATGCATAATTACCAACCCTCGAAATCACTACTCAAAGAACGCAATATCCTGGTCACCGGTGCCGGTAGCGGCATCGGCCAGGCGGCCGCCAGAGCATTCGCCGAATATGGCGCCACAGTAATTCTGCTGGGTCGTCACGAGGGCCGGCTTGAGGCGACCTATGACGCTATCGAATCTGCAGGAGGCCCAACACCGGCGATGATCTCATTCGATCTGGAGAAGGCGCCTGCCAATGACTACTACGCTTTGGGTGAAAGTCTCTACGAGGAGTTCGGTGTTCTGCATGGCCTGCTGCACAATGCGGCACAATTGGCCCTGCTCAGTCGTATCGATGACTATGATTTCGAGACCTGGCAGAAAGTCATACAGGTCAATTTAACCGCCCCTTTTCTACTCACCCAGGCCTGTCTGCCACTGCTGCGAAAAGCGGAAGACGCATCGATTCTGTTCACTTCGGATGAACGGGGTAGAAAAGGCAAGGCCTATTGGGGTGCCTACGGTGTATCGAAATTCGGCATAGAAGGCCTGATGCAAACTCTTGCAGACGAGCTGGAAAACAGTCACATCAGAGTCAACAGCATCGCTCCCTGTCCAACACGCACTTCATTGAGAGCCTGGGCCTATCCGGGTGAAAACCCCCTCTCGCACCCGCTTCCGGATACTCTGATGGGCAGTTATCTCTATCTGATGGGCCCGGACAGTCTCCAGGTGAATGGAGAAGCGATGACCGCTATACCGGAGAATCGGGAATAGAACAGTTGGTTGTCAGAGAATTCAGGATTGATAGCGCTCTCCCGAACAGAGAGCGCTGAAAAAAGCTCATTCTGGCAATTGTGAGATAAAACACTCTCTTGCAATCCAATCTTTGTACATCTGGAGAATCTTTCTCTCACGCTTATTGTTGTTCGATTTTATCGACTCGATTGAATGTAAAACCTGCAATCGCTCCTTTTGTGTCAAACCACTGGTCAGTTTAGGCATTCTCTCTCTCCGTATATTTTTTTTCTGACCTATTTCCCTGCGATCGCTGCAAAGAAAAACAGGTTGCTGGACTACTGAGTTGTAACCAAAATCCTGCATACTTACCCAAAATAAAAAACAACTGCATTGTTAAATGCAGGTAAGCGTAAAGATAGACCAAGTCAGCAGAAATATAAATACCCAAGTGTTAAACTTGGTTAAATTTTCCCAACAATTAGAATAAGTTATTTCACTGCTGCCTCTTGGAGTGAGACGATTTTTTGCGCAGTACATCCTCATCGGATACCACTAAAGTATAATTATCCTGCCGAACCCCCTTGAGCAGCTGATCGACGCTATCCTTTGGCACATCGATCATCTCCAATGCAATGGCACCCAATCTGAGACTTCCTTCCAGTGCTTCCGGAAATGCATGGCTTGCACCGGCACTGACCTGATGGCCGCAGGCTTCGAGATCCCTGGCCCGGGAGATAATCGGTACATGGGGATAGGTGTTTCTGATATGGGTGATTGCCCGCAAGGCAATAAGTCCGCTATTGACCGTCAATACCACCAAAGAGGCATTTCCAAGATTGGCGGCATCCAGCAGATCCGGATCACTGATGTCACCGTAGTAGACCGGCAAGCCATCCTTCTTTCCCTGGGCTACCCGTTCCGGATTGGTATCAAACACAACCAAGGGTACACCACTGGTATGCAGCAACACAGCAACCGTATGCCCTACCCTGCCATAGCCGCCAATAACCACCTTTTTCGGGATATCTCCATGCTCCATAGGATACTTGAGGTGTTCAGTATCCTGTTTTTGGCTGCTGATCTTTTTCGCAAATCTGTCGCTGAGACCGACCAGCAACGGGGTGATCAGCATACTGACAGAGATCACCCCCACTGCCATGACAAAGGTACTGTCATTGATCAGTTGCAGCGCCTTGGCCGATCCAAAAAGAACAAATCCAAACTCCCCGCCCTGAGCCAGAAAAAAACTGATCCGCAAGGCAATGGGTTTGGTTACACCGAACATCAGTGCCAACGAAAACAGCACCAGAATCTTGATCGCTACGATCACCACAATGTGCTGCACAAACATCGCTAACTCATCATAGATCGAGGAAAAATCGATGGACATGCCCACTGCGACGAAAAACAGGCTCATCAGTAATCCCTTATAGGGTTCGATATAGGCCTGTATCTGTAACCGATAGCTGGATCCGGAAAGCAGCATACCCATGACGAAGGCACCCAGTGCCATGGAGAGTCCCGCTTGATCCATTGCCCAGGCGGCCAGGAACACCGCCAGCATCACCACCAACAGAAATCCCTCACGATTCGCCTGTTGCGCCAGGTGGTTGAGCACCACAGGAAGCACATAACGCCCGATCACATAGACTGCGGCGATCATGCCCACCACGATACCCAGCTGTTGCCAGAGGGGGACATCGGCGGAGAGGCGGCCGGCATCCGAGAGGATCGGTACAGCCGCCAACAGTGGTACGATCGCCAGATCCTGCATCAGTAGAATTGAGAAAGCCGTCATACCATGCTTGCTGGCAATCTCTCCCCGATCATGAAGTATCTGTATCACAAATGCAGTGGATGAGAGCGCAAAGGTCAGACCGATCAACAGGGAGAGGGACCAGGAGGATTCATAGAGATGCACATAGAACGCAATGATCAATCCGGTAACCAGGATCTGCAGTGACCCCAGACCGAATACTTCCCGACGCATTGCCCATAATCGTTTCGGTCGCATCTCCAGACCGATCAGAAACAGCAGCAACACAACACCTAGCTCGGTGAAATGGCGGACATCCTCAACATGTTCCGTCACATAAGGGCCTGGTGAGTAGGGACCGACAACGATTCCGGCAACCAACAGTCCCAATACGGAACCAAGCCCAAGGTGCTTGAACAAAGCAACTGCCACTGAAGTGGCAATCAATAACATCAAAGCTGATACTAAGAAGGTATCCAGGTGCATAAGATTCTTACATTGGAATTGAGGGTAAACACTGACTCACTACTCGCCGATTATGACAGGCCAACCGTTTGTTATTTAAATTAGAAACCTCTGATGTATTCACAATTTGCCTTCCCGGTGATTGCCGGGATCCAGGAAAATCCAATAGATGGATTCTGTCATTCGGCGGAGTAATGGATTATCCAGAGATTCCATCAATACCACACTTTTTTCTTTGCAGTGCAATTCTTCAACCGGTTTGGGACTATTCATAACCAGACCTAGAAATCCTCTTTGGTTTATCTGCACGGGGAGATGATACCTTCTCTGTATACGCACTGACAGTTGGCCATCCAGCCGTTGGCAGTTCGAGCAGGCCGTCAATCACAGATCGATTATGGCATGAGCCAAATTCGATTTGAATTTCCTCGCTTTTAACTACCCTAATTAATGTTGGGATATATTCTGCTTGTAATCATCCCCAACTGAACTAGCTTCAAGCATGAGGAACCTCTGTTAAATCAAACATCATCTGTTTGACTGAAAGGATGCTGCCCAGGTGGATTCGCGAGTCGGTGATCGTCTCCTATTGAATGCCGTTCATTCTTAAAGCCGACTCCCTTGCACAGCTGGGTGCATCACTGGATTCATCAGAGGTTTCTCACATACTGAAATAGACAATGTAATGCCGGGAGCTATCTCAGGTTGCATGTCAGTTACCTCAGTAGTGTAAATTTATATCGCTTTATCAGTTAGTTACAATGATTAGACCGGTTTACCTGAGCATCTAGACCAATCTATGGAGATTCTGAAATGATTGAGTTCGACGCCAATGCAGTAGTACACATCAACGAAAATCTCTCAGCAGAAGAGATCCACAATATCGAAAAAGAGTTGTCCGGAGTCAGGGGTGTTGTCAGTGCCTGTGCTCATATCAAAACCCCCCATCTGATGGTTGTTGATTACGACCCTCAATCCATACACTCCTGCGATCTGCTCTTTTATATTGAAAGAAATGGTGTGCATGCCTCCCTGGTGGGCGGAATTTAGGTTTTTTTTAGCTTTATCCGAATTCAGATCAATAACCACACATAATTCATTCGTTATTATTCTGAAAAAAAAGGTGAGCCATTGAAAAAATAGAGATGCACAGTATCAAAAGATTCAATATCCCACTGGAAGTACTACTCGAAGCTAAAAAGTGTACTAAACATCATGCCTGTCTGACCGATGATGAGTACCAACTCTGCGGTATTCGCATCACTACGGAAAACCATGCCCGCATGGTATGTGGGAAGGGGATAGAGTGTCCATACAGTTCCCAACTGGGGAATCAGATCGTCTGTACCTGTCCGGTCAGACATGCCATCCACAGTAAATACGATATTTAGCACACAGCTGTTAGGGCCTGTTATCACGAATCCAATACGCCCTGCTGGATCTGTTTTTGTGCCCAGCAAGGCAGAATGAGCGTGGTGTAGTCATTCTACATGAGCGAATAATAACGCCGCCGGGTATAAAATCAGAATCTCTCTGAACCGTACACAAACCAGATCGAGGTAGAGTGACCATGCGGGAGTTCAGCGGTTTTCCGAAGCAGACGTTGCCGTTTCTACAAAAACTGGGCCGTAACAACGAGCGAGATTGGTTCAATGACCATAAGCAGGAGTACGAAACCTATGTGCGTGAGCCAGCGTTTGCCTTTATTGAGGAGATGGCGCCAAAACTGAAAACCTTGTCCAGCCATTTTCACGCCATCGCAAAAAAATCAGGTGGATCCTTGATGCGGGTCTATCGGGATACCCGCTTCTCCAAAGACAAGACACCCTACAAAACCAATATCGGTATTCAGTTCAGACACCAGCTCGGCAAAGATGTGCATGCACCGGGTTTCTATCTGCATATTGAACACAGCGGCTGTTTCATTGGTGCGGGAATCTGGCACCCAGAATCGAAAACTCTGGGTAAAATCAGAAACTTTATCGCGGATAACCCGGCCTCCTGGAGCGCCTTGAAAGAGCAGACTGAGTTCAGCACACAGTTTGAGCTTGCCGGGGATTCACTGAAACGGGCACCGAAAGGATTCACACCGGATCACCCGCTGATCGAGGACCTGAAACGTAAGGACTTTATCGCCCTCAAATCCTTCAATTGCTCACAGATCAACCGATCTGATTTTACCGACTTTGTCATGCATGGATTTCAAACTACAGACCAGCTGATGCGCTATCTCTGTACGGCGGTTGAAGTCAATTACTAGTAGGGCCTGTTCGTCACTATTTTGCAAGTTTCAGCCGTTGACGGATATCATCGCTGGCCTGTTGCAGTATTGAGTCCTTATCCACTGAATCGAGAATCTGCTGCACAATGGTTTTCGGACCGTCACTACCCCAGGAGCGCCCCTGGGAAAAGTAGCGCTGTGCCGCCAGTCCCACCACATAGGTGGTGTAGTAACCCATGCCACCTTGAGCTGCTGCAGTCACCACGGTCGACAGCCCTGCACTACTCGCTTTGAGTGCACTGGCAGCCAGATTCACACTCCACACCGTAGCCATCAGCAGAGCCATCTGGGAACCGATGGTCTTGATCAGCTGCCCGGCTTCACCCCGGCTAACCGACATACCGTAGACCTTTGCCAGATGCACAACCATTGAGGCATCCAGCGCCAAAGCCGCAACCAGATCGGCAACCGGTATCGGATTGACGGCAACCGCAATCCCTTTACCCAGGCAGTAGCCCCGGATCACCCGCTCTGCCACTTCCTGGCGTATCGCAACTACCCGTTCAGCCACCTCATCACTCAACTGGCCGGCAAACAGACTGGCATTCAATGCAGAGAGCGCCATACCCTCCTTTTCGATCAACAACCAGAGCGTGTCAGTCAACGCCAAAACATCCGCTTGCGGAGTTCTTCTGATCTCCTGCTCCTGACCCTGCTCATCCATCTGCAGATAGATCCGCTCTGCGGGACTTGCCGCTGTGGCAACGATATAGTCGGCAGAGACAATTCCGGCGAGTTTCTCTTGCAGACTGCCGAGTAACAGTTCCAGTTCATCCCTGGTGTATCGGTCCGCTTTGTTCAGCACCACGACCAAAGGACGATTCAGTTGAGACAGCTTCTGCATTGCCTGATGCTCTGTCTGGGTCAAATCACCATCCACCACAAACAGCACCAGATCCGCACGGCTCGCCACATCCTCAGCCATGCGTTCGCGCTCCTCACCACTGATTTCGTTGATACCCGGCGTATCGATCAGAAATACACCGGATGCTTCAACTTCACGCCAGGCAGCCATATCGCTATGGCGGGTCTCGCCGTGCAATGCACTGACTGCGAAACGCTGCTCGCCCAGCAGGGCATTCAGCAATGCGGATTTACCCACGCTGACACGACCAAATACCGCGATATGCAGGTGCCCATGCTCCAGCTTGTCGAGCATTGCCTGAACTTGGTGAAAATCATCCTTAAGTGAATCACGAACAGACCCAGGTAGCCGGTCATCACTCAGCAGTTCACGTAAATTCTCCCGCGCCAACTGCAGGTGGCCATCATTTTCTGATTCCTGCTCGTCAATCTTTTTTGATGAGCTGTTCCAGGGTGAGCCGCGCAAAATGTTTTGCACGTGCTTCCAGATTTCCACTCATTGTCTCCTCAAATTTATTTAAGACCACGCTCTTTTCCAGAGATTCCCCCTGTTCGAGGGTTTCAATAACTGACTCACCCAGGCTCTGAAATATCAATCCATAGGCCACGGCGTGAGTCGCCCCTCCCGTGACCGTGCCCAAGCCGGGAAATGCTTTCAATACATTTCCGGCCAGCGCCAACAACAGGGTCATGCGCTTACCTACATGCTGACCGGCCTGTTCAACCAGCTGCTCAAGATCCACATCTTTGACCCTTATCTCATAGAGTTCACAGAGTGCACCGATCATCTTGATGCCCAAATAACCTTGAATCAGAATATCGGTACCCGGGCTGACCGCAGCCATCGCCCCAAGCATCGCCTTACGGGTATACTCTTTTACCAGTTTTTCTCCTTGCTGCTGTCGATGCTCCACTGTCGCCGTATGGAGTTTTTCTGCACCGAGATGCAGAAGACTTTGGTCTCTCTGCTGCTCCAGGGTGTCTCGTTGATGAACAATTCTGTTGAGTATCTCTGCCAAAAGTGAATCCACTTGAGGTGGTCGTTCACGCAGTTCCCGCTTCTCATTCCCCTGTGCATCGATCCTGATCAACTCCTCCTGGCCACCAGCCTGAATTGATACCACTTTATCAATCCCCGGCAGCTGACTGGCAAGCCGTTGCATTATGGCAACCAGATCTTCATCGGTGTATCGATCCTGTTTGTTCAGAGCGACGATCAATGGCCGCTCAAAAGTCTGTAACTCAACCAGTTCCCGATGTTGATCGCGAGTCAGTTCGGCATCACAAACATAGATCACCAGATGTGCCCGTCGTGCTTCCTCCCGGGCAATCTGTACACGCGCTTCGTTACTGTCAAGGATACCCGGGGCATCGGTAAATATGAGTCGTTCACCCTGGATTTCACAAGGGTAATGCTCGACGGCCTTGGTGGTACCTGCCCTTGGGTCAGTCTGGATCTCCTCAACCCCGGTGATCGCCATGATTAATGCACTTTTGCCAGCGGATACCGGCCCAAAGAAGGCCACATAGCGATCGGCACTTTCGCTACGCTGGTCCAGTTCAAAAAGCTCCTGCCGGGCCTGCGAAACATCAACACCCTTCTTATCGGCTTTTTCCAATGCATTGTTAAATGCTTCACGATCTTCAGGCAGTGGTATCTGCCGCTGTGTTGGAGCCTCCTGTTTTACCGGTTTTCCAGGCTTGAACAGTCGCCAGATGAGAAAAAACAGCCCCAAACTGAAGAGGAACAGCCCGATCCCATAGAAGACCAACAGTTTGGGTGAGAGTTGATCCAGCAAATGCCAGATATTCAGTGCAGACTCAGTAAGTTGCAGAGTTAGCAATAGAATCAATAGTCCGAGAAACAGGATCAACATCAGCAGAATCAACCTGAATATCCGCTTCGATGATCGATTTTTCTGCTGCTCTATCATTAATAAAACCTTATTGATACCTTTCTCATTGACCTGGCACCCCTCTCGGAGACTTACAGCCGCCAACTGTATGTCATGTTATTATTCATTAGACAAGTGAATATGTCGTAAACAGTCGCCAGTTACTAGGGCCTGAAAATAGGAGTCTCCTATGATCCTCCTCCCCAATTCACGTGACGCCTGGAAGACAGATCAGTTCAATGAGACATTAAAGCAAGAATTGGAGAGTGTCGACCCGGTTAGCCTGCCATTGCAACAGAATCTGGCACTCAGCAGCTACGTCAGTGATGAACCATTCAGTGTCATGGTGATTCAGAGCCATGAAGAGACTCGAGCGATCCTGGCCAAAGTTGGAATCATCTACAGTGGCGTCGAAGCTGGCTGCAACTGCGCGGATGATCCAACCCCGATCGAGACACAACCGGAATATTGTGAGGTTATCATGTCTATCGATAAAGCGTCTGCTGAAGCCACGTTTATTGGTCCAGAGGAGAGCTAAGTTGGTTTCAGGACTTGTGACCACCGTGCCGGAATGGTGACTCAGTCACCACCCCAACAGACGCCGAACAGCCCTAGTTTGCTTCTCATTAGTTACCGGCCATCTTGGTGTTTACTCGAATGCTGTCAAATTCTCAGTCGGCGAGGCTTGAGTTATTTGAGCTAAATGTTCCACCTGAACGTAATCAGCAGCATCCGACCAGTAGTGGCTGTTATGACCTGACAGGTCAGATCTCGGTAACATGATAAATGCATCCAGTGCTTTGATGCTGGCCCGTGTCGAGCTAACCCTGGCCTGATCCGCACGCATTAAAGAGGGATGCAGTCTGACCCCATCAGCAGACAGATAAGCTAGTACTTTATAAGCTGTTTCATTACAGGAGAAATTCCCCAGTAAAACTGCAATACCCAATCGTGACAGCTGGTTCAAAAGCCTTTTGGCCGCCTTCAGCTCCGGGGCAATTGCCGGCAGATCAAACTCAATGATCAGACCGGTTCCGACGACGTGGAGTCGGCGCAGCTCTGACTGAATGAAAGGGATAAGTTGATCATCATGAATAGCCAGACCGGACATCCAGATCAGGATCCTCTCAGTATTGCCACAAAACAGAGAGGCGCCAAGCTGACGAATTGCTTGTTTGCAGACCAATCGGTTAAGCATTCCCATCCCATCAAACTGGCTAGCACTCTGGTAGATTCCCCCAATCTCATCATGCAAACCGGTGGATGGTGAAAATCCGGGAATCTGTTCTATGATTGCTCCAGCCTCATGAAGTGCCATATAGCGCTGCTCATGAAACTCAACTGCACCAATTTGTAGTGCAGACCTGACCTGATCTCTCAGCTGGAGATCCGTTTGCTTTTCTACGATCGGTGTTTTTATTTGCGGCTCATCATGGCGTAAATAGGGTACAGCAGCCTGTTCTAACGCAGCATTTGCGATGAACTCAGCTTGTTGCAGAATTGCATAGGCCCAGTCATCGGAGGAATCAATCATAACCAGGCCGATACCCCAGCTGGGGGTAACGCCTTTGGCACGGGAGAGTTCATCGGTTATCTGTTGTGCACAACCCCGGCCCAGTTGATCTATATCAGACACAAGCTCACGTTTTATGAGAATACCAAGCGTGGTATTTCCAGTTCTGGCAATCAGATCCCGCTTGCCAAGGAGAGGATTCAGGACATCAGATATGAGTGAGATCAAAGCGTGATTTGCCGCTGACGACTGCTCGTCAGTCAAGCTCTCATCACTCTCCAAAGTGATCAGAAAAAGTGCCATGAATTCACATTCAAGTGCGTTTCCGGTGCAACATAGATCCAGTTCATCAAGCAGCCTACGGCGGTCAACCACACCTGTGATTGCATCATCAATGGTTGTTTCATGATAGCTGAGTATCTGTTTGGCACGCATGATTCGGGTTTGCACTGTCGCAATTAGGTGTGGGGCTCTAACCGGTTTGGTTAAATAGTCATCTGCCCCGGAATGCAGTGCCAGAATCTTTTTTTCGATATCCTCTTCACCCGAAAGGAAGACAATTGGGATAAAACATGTGGTGGCCTTGGCACGGATCAATTGTGTCAATTCGATTCCGTTGGCGCCGGGCATGTAGAGATCCATCAGCACAAGATCAGGCTGAAATCCTTCGACAGCTTCCATAACATTCATGGGGTCGGTGGTTACCAGGGTTTCAAATCCCCCTTTCTTTAACAACTTACGCGCGAATTCCGCCTGTGATTCATCATCCTCTACCACCAGTACCCGGTAACGCGGGTTTAATTCAGGCGAGAGAATGTGCGTGATGCCAGCCATCAGTTCATTGACATTGATTGGCTCTGAATAACATTGACTCGAGCCTGCACGTAACACTTCCAGCCGGGTTTCAACATCACAAGCATTGGATATGAAAACCAACTCCGGGGATTTCGCTTGACCTCGATTCAGATCTGAAAAACAGAGTTTTATCTGATCGATAAAGGGTAGGTATCGAGTGTCCAGCAGCAGTAAATCAACCGGATGGTTGATCAGCACACTTTCAAGCGAATCGATATCAGCCAACTGTCTGACTGACCAACCGTTCTTTTCAATAGTCGTTGTGATCAGATCACCATTCACGTTGTTGCGTGGTAAATAGATCACCTGACAGGAATTGATCGACAGATCAATGTGTGGCTGACCGGAGCTTGAGGCTTCGACGGCCTCAGTGAGTTGAGCCAGATAGAGAGAGAGTTGATCCATCTCATCTCTATCGGGCAGTTCATGCTCTTCATGAATATCGCTGATTACTTTTTCTATTGCCAGACAGAGTTCGAATATAGTCACCAAACCCGAGGCTTTGCTAGTTCGACTGAGCTCATGGAGCAGACGAAGAGCAGTCTGGATACAGGAACTGTTCCATAATCCGGAAGGCAGTATCGGCCAGTTACTCTTAAGTTGATCAAGTAGTTTCGGCAGCTGTTGCAGCGCCTCATGATCCATTGAATCTTCGCATGTGGACATCCCATTCACCCTAATAACAACCATGTTCTTGATTGGCCGGAATCCGATCCATGATCATACCAGCCTAAGCTCAGACACTTGGTGGGGACTCTGGACCGCTGAAAGTTGGCCCTCCCATCCACACGGCCAGAATAGAACCCAACTCCATACCTGAGATTGGGACAGGGTTTTTTCCATTCAGTGCAGCCATCAAACGGACACCAAGCTATTAACCCGGTAACCTTGAAGCCCTGACTTACCTGACCACTGGGTTAATGGAGTCAAACTGTGACTTTATCTTGAGATTAACGTAATTTATCGAGACAGTCACTGATAGAATCAGTGTTGAGTGCATTGCCACACAGAATCATCTTGGGCTTGTTGACACCAATCCAGTCAACAGATTAGGGCCTCAGTGATAGGCGAGTGGTAAATCTAAACAATGTTGCAATTTTTTAACCGACCAATAACCGCAAAGCGGCTGACAGGCCAGCTCAGATCAGTCGATTTAAAATGAACAACCTTGATAACTTCGCACATAGATCAGACAGACACCCCAAACCACAGCTTGTACGAACAGAGACGGGTTCGGCTTAAAAAGCTACATTGTCTCAGTACGGCCAGAGCCGAATTCAGCTTTGATAGACTAACTGATTGATTATTAATGAATAAAGAGCTCTAATATAGTCACATCATTATCTGCATCCCTATTTTCAATAGGTTACAGACTTTTTGACCATACCGGCCTCGCCTATAGCACCTGGGATTATTTATTTATGAGCTCGGCTGACTTTTCAATCGATCAAATACGAAACATTGGCCTCATAGCCCATATAGATGCTGGCAAAACCACCACAACGGAACGCATGCTCTATTATTGCGGGCGTACCCGTCAGGTAGGCTCCGTTGATGATGGCACCACCATAACCGATTGGATGGACCAGGAGCGGGAAAGAGGCATCACCATCGTGGCTGCTTCAGTCACCGCCCTATGGCAGGATTGCCAGATCAATCTCATTGATACACCTGGACATATCGATTTTACAGCTGAAGTACAGCGGGCATTGAGAGTCCTTGATGGTGCCGTCGTGGTGTTTGATGCCTCGCAGGGTGTCGAACCACAGAGTGAGACGGTATGGCGCCAGGCCGACAAATACCGTGTCCCGCGCATCTGTTTCATCAATAAGATGGACAGACTCGGAGCGGAGTTTGAGAAGTCCGTTGAGAGCATACGAAAACAGCTTTCAGCAAACCCGGTCGGTTTGCAATTACCGATCGGTGCAGAGAGTGAATTTCAAGGTGTTATCGATTTAATCAACATGCAATCCATCGTCTGGCAGGAGTCCCTGGACAGCCCGCTTGAGTATCAGGATATCCCACCAGAGCTGAACACAGCAGCCCAATCGGCACGCAATAGCATGATCGAGGCCATTGCTGAAGTGGATGACCAGCTGCTCAGCCTATGGCTGGAAAATGCCGAGGTCACAGAATCACAAATCAAGGCGGCTCTGCGCCGGGCTACGATTAGCAATAGCCTTACCCCGGTACTCTGTGGCAGTGCTTTTAAAAACAAAGCCGTACAACCTCTGCTGGATGCCATTGTCGACTACCTGCCCTCACCTGTCGATGTCGGCTCGGTTACAGGGGTTGACCCGAAATCGGACAAGGTAATTGAGCGTGATCCCGACCCAGAGTCGCCATTGAGCGCGCTGATATTCAAAACTGTAACAGATCCCTATGCAGGTAGACTATGTTATGTCAGGGTCTACTCGGGTGTACTGCAATCCGGCGCTAACATACTCAATCCAAGACACAACCGGCCCCTGCGCGTCGGACGCCTTGAAAGGATGTATGCCGAACATCGTGAAGACATCAAGCAGATCGGCACAGGGGATATCGCCGCTCTGTTGGGGCTGAAAGAGACAGTAACCGGAGATACGCTCTGTGCCGTCAAACAACCTCTGTTACTCGAAGCGATCTCATTTCCGGAACCGGTCATCAAAATCACCATCTCGCCAATGACTGCACAGGATAATGACAAGCTGGCTAATGCTCTGCAGCAACTCGCAGAAGATGATCCAACCTTTAAATTCGAAGCCGAAAAAGAGACCGGACAGACCCTGCTTGGCGGTATGGGGGAACTTCATCTGGAGGTGGTTCTGGAGCGGTTGAAGCGCGAGCATGGAGTGACAGTACGCACAGGTATGCCGAAGGTTGCCTATAAAGAGACGATCAACCGACCGGTAAAAAACGCAGAGGGCCGTTTCATTAGGCAGACCGGTGGTCATGGCCAATATGGACATGTTGTCATTTCTCTTACCCCGGACACCTCCACAGACGGAGTGATCTTTGAAAACAGCATCAAAGCCGGTGCCATACCGGCGCAATTCATCCCGGCCATTGAAGAGGGAATTACCGAATCGTCCCGCAGCGGTGTCATCAGTGGTTATCCGGTGACCGGGATCAAAGTAAGTCTGATCGATGGTTCATACCACGAGATGGATTCAACTCCCCTATCCTTCAAAGTCGCCGCCGGCATGGCATTTCGTTCAGGGCTGGAGTCGGGCAATCCAACGCTGCTGGAACCTGTTGTGAACTGCAATGTGATTACCCCGGAAGAACACCTTGGGGATGTATTGGCACAACTGGCAAACCGGCGGGCGGAGATCGAAGGGATCTCAGACCGGCCTGGCGGTATCAAATCCATACACAATCTTGTTCCCCTCTCTGAGATGTTTGGCTATGCAACAGAGCTGAGGTCCGCCACCCACGGGCGGGGTACATTTACTATGGAGTTCGACCACTATGCCGCAGTATCCAAAGAGATAATGCGCACGATGGGCAGATGATTCAAATCGTTTAGCCACCAAAGCGTGTCAACCATGAAAGGCCTGGTCCGACTCGAGATAGGTGAGTTCTTCTTTACTGCTCTGCCGACCTAAAACCGCATTGCGATGGGGAAACCTGCCGAATTGACGGATGATTTCACGGTGGTGTTTAGCCCACTTAACACTCTCTTGCATACCTGCTGCTTCAAATAGCATAACGGAGTAATCCTGATCTGGCAGGGATTCACTGTGCATGAACGGTAGATACAGGAAAGCCCGCTGATCGGTTGGCAACTGTGTATCGAAACCTGCAAGGATTGCATGATTCGCCACCTCTCTCGAATGTTGCTCTGTCGAGTATCCCAGCGGTTGATCTCGAAACATGTTCAATGGAAACTGATCCAGTAAGATCACCAGTGCCAAACACCCTTCACTGCTAGCCAGCCAACTGTCGAGTTCACCACGCCTAGCCTGCTCCCAAACAGCCAAAAATCGGGTTTTAAGCTGTTGATCAAACTCAGGGGTAGATCTGAAATGACGAGGTCTTATCTCATCAGAAAACCAGAAATCGAGTAGTTCTTGGGGATTGTCCACAGATTATCCTAGGCATTAAATCGACAGTGGTAGTTATTTCAGTGAAAGTAAGATTGAATCTTAGCCCAATACGCGACTAGTGGACCATGCGGTAACTGGACGATCTGCTTTCAACCGCAGGCAATCGTACCAGCAAACTGCAACTTCAATCGGCCAGCTCCAGATCCTCCCAGATCGCCTCCAGCCCTGCTTCGGCGCAGGCCCCATCGATACTATCCCGCTCAGATGAGCCTGGAGGCGCACCGGATACGCCGATCCCGCCAAGGGTTCCACCTTGTGCTGTGATAACCAGTCCGCCACCCACCAGCAGAGCACCAGGATTATGCTGCACCTGATTGGGAATACGACCCTCTTTCAGCAGACCGGCCAGAACCGATGTGGATTGCCGGAAACTGTTTGCCGTCCAGGCTTTCCGTATCGCTGTTTCAATAGTGTGTGGCCCTGCAAAACGGTCGCGAAGCAATGCCGTAACATTCCCGCCTCTGTCAACCACAGCCACCGTAACCGAGTAACCCTTCTTCCGGCATGCCTTGATTGCCCCGTCCACAGCTTTGGATGCTAACTCAAGGCTCAGACTTCGACTGGTGTACAAACCTTCACTTTCGGCAAAACCGCTGTGTGTTACCAGGCACAATGCCATGAACAAAATCGCCTTAATCGTATGGTACATTACAAATCCCCAGGTAATTAAGATGGAAACGGGTGAAATCTGTCATACAGACGGATGGAGTTATGTAACAAATGTCACACAGATCATGTTTTGCGGGTATGTGTATAACAAACTTTGTGTTATAGACCTTGTAAACAGTATTCGAGTGTTCAGTATCAGATGCTATAGAGCGTCGGGGACTCAATCTCTCCTGATAGTAACCCTGTTCACGATTAGGCACCTATACAGGGCAGACCTAAACGATCATCCGGTCTGGTAAAAAAGCGGCAATAGCCAACTGAATGCCAGCCACATGATTAGAATCAAGGGAAATCCAACCCGGACAAAATCGCCGAAAGTATAGTTACCGGCACTCATGACCAGCAGATTGGTCTGATAGGCCATAGGCGTGGCATAGCTCATGTTGGCACCAAACAGCACGGCAAGCACAAATGGCTCTGTCGGCAGATTCAGATTCTGCGCGATTCCGATCGCCACTGGGGTACCGATAACCGCAGCGGCATTGTTCGACACTACATTGGTCAGCAACGCCATCAACAACATCAGGCTACTGAGAATCACGGTTGGGGATGCCCCGGCGGTCAATTTAACGAAACTGTCTGCCAGAAACTCACTTCCCCCGGTCATCAGCAGTGCATTACCCAAGGCGAGACTGGCAACGATGATCAGAATCACCTGGGCATTCAGTGCCCGGCCGATATCGCGCCAGCTGAGACAACCACACAATAACATCAGCAACACGCCGGTTACCGCACTGACCGCAATCGACAGAATACCCAGTGCGGCAAACAGAACAATTCCCAGCATGATCGCCAATGAATAGGGCGCACGTCGGGTATGAGGCAAATCTGTCTTGGCATCCAATACCATGACGATCGACTGCTGTTTCAGTTCGTGTATCTGATCGCGTTTTCCTTGTACCAGCAGGACATCACCGACCCTCAGGCTTAGATTACCCAATCCCTGGGGCATGGATCGGATACGTTCATTGGCACGGTGAACGGCCAATACGACCAATTGGTAGCTATCGGCAAAACGTATCTCATTCAGTGTGCGGTTCTGCAGGGGGGAGCCCCTGAAAATTATCGCTTCTGCCAACTGCTGATCGTCCGCACGAAGCGGGTGATCACTATCCACCTCATCCCCACCGGAATAGAGCGTTGCCCCTATCTGCTGTTCAAAAGCTTTCAGATTGGCGGGTGTATCGTGCACCAACAGGCGATCACCAGGATTAAGCTGGGCATCAGGAAGAGGCATGATATAGGTCGTTTCACTACGCCTGATCCCCTCTACCTGCATATGCTCATGGGTCAGGGCTATGGCTTCCGAAAGACTCATACCCGCTACCGTACTATCCTCCTTTATGACCAGATGGGCAGTAAAAATCCGTGGTGAACTATCTGCCAGAACCAGCTCTCTGCTTGGCAGTATGCGGGGGGCGATCAGCCATAAATAGAGCATGGCGATCGTGTTGGCTATCAGTGCCGGGACGACGAAATCGAACATCTCTATCCGATCCAATCCCATATCAGCCGCGACTCCGATAACCAGAAGATTGGTCGAAGTACCGATTGTGGTACTCATGCCACCGATCAATGTCGCAAATCCCATCGGCATCAGTAATGCCGAGGCGTCACTCTTGGTCTGTAGCGCCACGCTGACCAGAATAGGCAATAGAAGCACCACGATGGGTGTATTGTTGATGAATGCACTCATCACGGCCGCGATCAACAGTGTGAGCAGAAATGAAATTGTCGGACTAACCCGCCATAAATTAGCCAATGTTCGTCCAATCGGCTCCAGCGCACCTGATCTGACAAGGCCATGACCCGCCACCATCAACGCACAGACAGCAATCAATGCTTCATGACCAAAGCCGCTGAAAAAATCGGCTGATTGAACCCTGCCTGCTGACCCTTGGTAAGGAAACAACTCAAAGCCGAGTGTAAGCAGAGTCAAAATCACCAATGCTGAACTCTCCAGTGGGATCTTTTCCCGGCTGAATAGCACCAATGCCAATCCTGTAAGCAGCAATACGGCTAGCATGTGTGAATTGAGCATTCCGTTTTCTATCATTTCTCTCCACTGCCGGTTGTAGTATTTGCCGGTAACAACCCAGCGCAGCAATCAAAACTAATCGTAATAGGACTTTTGAAAGGGCAAGCGATTGAAACAGGGGTGGATGATGCTGGTCGTTCTTAGGCCAGTATAGCCGCTTTGTGGCGGCTCAAAAAAATCCCGGCAAGCGCCGGGATAATGTGGAGGATCACAATGTTCAAAGCGAGTTACGCTCGAAACACAGATCAATATGCAGCAAACGGGCCAAAATCTTTTTTATATATATTTCAATTAGTTAATAAATATCATCACCGGATCAGCCCTGACTCATGCACCAATATCGTTCAACATGCACAACATCGACTGGTTCATTCTCGTGCAAGAGTATTCCCACACTTTTACTCTATAAAGGTGCAACAACTGTTAACAGTCAGATCAGATTGGAGTTGGCTGCAACTCAATCTTGAGCGAATACCAACCCACTCATTCCATTCAAAACACCATACTGAACTCAATGCTTTTTCAAAGATGAAATGTCCGCTGAAGACAACTTTCACACGATCTCTTCGGAGACTCAAAATCAAAGATGTTGTTGATAACAAAACCGGCCTTAATTTGAGAAACAACCAGATGCAATTTGTTGTTGAAATGGGAACGCAATACCGTGCTGGTTCAGTAACACCATTTCATGTTCGATTGATTGACAGAATAGGCTGAGGTTCCTGAATGCTTCTGTCCCTTGATATCGGTCAATCAATGATAATCCATCTCTCAGCATTTCCTGTTTATTGTTTTTCAGCTGAAACACAAACGTACCCACTCCCTGGAGAACCGAATGACAGTTATTATCACCCAGCTTTAAACTGTTTACAGATTAAAAATCTCTTGCTGAATCTATTTTTTATTTAAGAAAAAAAATGATCGGACGAAAGCATAGTTACGATTTAACGTGGTTTAGGGACTAAATTTCGTTGTATTCGTCATAAATTTATAGATTTTGTCGTAATAAATTGTCATAAGGTGTTGTTCTTATGCTCATCTCGAACTATATTATGCAAGTCTATTCAATCATATAGGAGTACCAATGGCACTTAAGAAAACTGTAAAAAAGCGTCGTAGAGCAAAACGAAAAGTTGTTTCTATGGAAGCAATCACAGAAGCTTTGCAAGCCGACATTAATCTTTCTGCAGCAAACAAACGTGCACTAAGCAGATTATCTAAAGCTGATAAGGCATTGGAGCGTCAAGACAAGATGCTTGCAACCAACAACGAACGCGTAGCGAAAGCTCGCGCCGCGGTAAGCAGTGCTAAGACTCCAGCCAGCAAAGCAAAAGCCAAAGAGCGTCTGGGTGCTGCTCAAGACAAGCTTAAGCAGGTCAAGGCAGATCGTAGTGCACTGGTTAGTGAGCAAAGTAAGGCGGCTCGTCTGGCAAAGGGGCTCTACAAAGCCATGCAATCTGCCCGTGCGAAAATGATCAAAGACTTTGAGAAGAGCGCGAAAGCTCTCGAAAAGGCCGTTGATTCACCACGCCGTCGGCGTCGCAGGACCAAGAAAAAAGCGGCGGCGGCTGTCGAATAAGCTGGCGATTCATGAAGAATTGAGTTCACTGTCCTGGCGTTCCAGGACAGTGAATCCCTCCTCCAACCACCCCCCTCCCACGAAAGATCACGAACGGCTGAAACCGGGCCTGTTCCATTTTCTTACATCTGATTGGATAAGACGCAACTGGTTTAGAGCCAATCTATCCTCCATTTGAAGTGGTTTAATTTTAAGACCTGTCATGACTGCAACATCCCACCAGCAGTTTTTACACTCAGCGAATGGGGTAAAGGTTACGCCACTTCAGTGATTGCGCAGATGCCTTTTTCGGCGGACCTTTCGATAGATCAATTTCTCAAACTCCACCAGAATCAACACACTTGATGCGACCAATACAATCACAATCCACATGCCGGCTGCTATCGGGGCCGTTCCGAAAAGAAACTGCAGCGGCGGCAGGTAGGTGAACCCCAACTGGAAAATCAATAATATTCCAATTGCATAGAGCACGTAGCGATTACCTACAAAGCCACCCCAGTTCACTATGGATGCTGTGATATAGCGAGAATTGAACAGGTAGAAGATCTCAAACATCACCAGGGTATTGACCGCGATGGTTCTTGCTTCCTCGATACTCAATCCCTGTTCACGCGCCATTATGAACAGACCAAAGGTTCCACCAGTGAGAATGGTTGAGACAAACAGAATCCGCCAAAGCAGAAATGGGGTCAGCAGTGGCTCACCAGCCTCTCTTGGTTTACGACGCATAACACCTGGCTCTGATGGCTCCATAGCCAGCGCCAACGCTAGAGTCACTGCAGTGATCATGTTGACCCATAAAATCTGTACCGGTGTCAGTGGGAGTTGATTGAAGCCGAGTACAATCGCTGAAAGAATGATTAAAGCCTCGCCGCCGTTTGTCGGTAGTATGAAGAGTATGGCTTTCTGTAAATTATCATAAACGGTCCTTCCCTCTTCTACAGCGGAGATGATTGAGGCAAAATTATCATCGGCAAGTACCATCTCGGCGGCTTCTTTTGCTGCTTCTGTACCATTCTGCCCCATTGCTGTTCCCACATCCGCACGCTTCAATGCCGGCGCGTCATTGATACCGTCTCCTGTCATGGCAACAACCTGTCGCTGATTCTGTAGTAGGGAGACAAGCCTCAGTTTATGCTCTGGACTCACCCGGGCAAATACATCAACATCCATGACTCGCTGACTCAACTGTTGGTCATCCATACGTTGCAGTTCCTGCCCGGTGAGCACGTCATCACTGTTCGCCAGATGTAATTGCCGGGCAATTGCCAATGCGGTCGCACCATGGTCCCCGGTAATCATTTTGACCGTGATACCGGCTTGTTGACACTGATTTATCGCTTTGATGGACTCACTCCTGGGAGGATCGATCAAACCAAACATGCCCAGCAGGATCATTCCTTGCTCTACATCCTGAAAATCCAATTCAATCTTATCGATTGGTGTTGGTTTGATCGCGATGGCCAACACACGCTGTCCCTGCTTTGCCATCTCATCGATCTGATTCAGCCAACGTTGTCTGTCCAGAGGCTCGTCACCAGCCAGGGTTCGCTGTAGTCGACAGATGCCCAGCAACTTTTCCGGAGCGCCTTTGATAATGATGAAAGCACCGCCACTGTGGCTGTGGTGGAGTGTTGCCATGAAGCGATGCTCAGACTCGAAGGGTATCAGGTCGGAACGCGGATGCTCCTGCTTCGCCGCATTTGTATCGAGACCAGCTTTGACACCGGCCACCAGTAGCGCACCCTCCATCGGATCACCATGAATTCGCCATTCGTTATTCTCAAGCTGTTGCAGCGACGCATCGTTACACAACACCGCAGCCCTCACCATTTCTCCAAGTTGCGGTAGATCTTCGACCTGGATCGCTTCACCATTCAGATTAATGGAACCGTGTGGGTCATAGCCGTCACCAGTCAGAGTAAAACTGTTCTGGCAGGTAACAATGGTACGCACAGCCATTTCGTTGCGTGTCAGGGTACCGGTTTTATCCGAACAGATAACCATCACCGATCCGAGAGTCTCAACAGCAGGTAGCTTTCGGATGATCGCATTCCGTTGCGCCATACGCTGCACGCCGATTGCCAGGGTAATGGTCATGATCGCCGGTAACCCTTCCGGTATCGCGGCAACAGCAAGACTTACTGCGGCTAGGAACATATCTGCCGCCTGATAACCTTGCAGTAAAATACCGAATAGAAAAGTGATTACGGCAATGGCCAGAATACCTAAGGTCAGCCAACGGCCAAATTGATCCATTTGTCGCAACAGTGGCGTTGTCGTGGATTTGACTTCAGCGACCAAGGAACCGATGCGACCGATTTCTGTATTCACTCCAGTCGCAACCACCACCCCTCTACCCTGTCCATGTGTTACCAGGGTTCCCGAGTAGGCCATATTTGTCCGATCTCCGAGAGGTGCATCCCTTTCCAGTGCCTGGACTCTCTTTTCGACAGCCATCGACTCGCCGGTCAATGCCGACTCCTGCAGCTGAAGTCCCTTCACCCGAAACAGCCTCAGGTCAGCGGGCACTCGATCACCTGACTGCAACAGCACCACATCCCCTACGACCAGCTGTTCAGCATCAACCGTAAGCTGCACTTCATCCCGTAACACCATGGCCTGCGGTGATAACATTTGGCGGATGGCATTCAGGGCATTTTCTGCTTTGCCCTCCTGGATATAGCCGATCAAGGCATTGATGACCACGACCCCAAAGATAACACTGGCATCCAGCCAATGCTGCAGCAGAGCGGTAACTACCCCCGCAACAATCAGTACATAGATCAGTAAATTATGGAATTGATGGAGAAAACGTATCCAGGCAGATACCGGCTCCGGCTCTGGAAGTCGATTGGCACCATAGCGTTCAAAGTGTATTTTCGCCTGATCACTCGACAATCCGGATTCATCCGAATCAAACCGTTCGAACGCCGCCTTGAAATCAGAATCATGCCAGTGCTCTTCGAGTTGTTGAGAATTACCCTGCCGGGCTGAGTCACTACTCCGGGTTGGTTTGAAAACTCTGTAAAGAGTGAAGATGACAACGATTACACACAACAGCGCCAGGCCGTTCCACCATATGTCACTAAACATGAACAGACTCTCTTATAACTTTTGATCGGCGAAGCTATCGAAAAATAAGGTGCAGACAGTGGCTGGTAATTCAAACCACGATTATCAGTAAATAGGCCGCCTCTCGCCTGCTGAGAATCAAATCATCGCAAACACTAACGGTATTTACTCACAATTAATGGTTCTAACTAACAATTATAATAAAGATCTTGAATACCACTGGAAAATTATGGGATTTTTCCTGACCAAGCGGAAAAGATGAGGCGTGTCGACAAGTGTAACCACTTCAACAGCAGTGTTTTATCAAACGTTCTTCGAGAGGGTTTCAGCCCTAGTGGGCCATGCGGTTAATTGTGTAACGCATTCTTGGCTCGGCCCACAGCAGCAATAATGTTGGCTGCAGGTTTGCTCCACTTAAAAGGTTTGGCGCTGTGCGTATTGTGAACCTTGATGAATC